>JBEEJV010000035.1:0-17665 GCA_041169005.1 Actinomycetota bacterium | reverse complement strand
CGGCTTAGTTGTGGACTGATTGCCGGACGAGTCTGGCCAGAACGGATTAGTGCTTGTGACCAAGCCCTGCTCTTTCTGGAGGGTCACCAGCAGCACACGCGGGTTGATGTTGCAGGCCCGGCCGATGATTATGAGCATCTGCGCCACCGACTGATTACTCGCTGCATCGATGGCGCTGCAACGTCCGGCCGATGCTGGCATGGCAGGGATATCGGTGCGGTAGTAGCGCAAGCAGGTGAACTCACCCGGGGCCGGCTTTGTTGGCAGAGTTGACTTGCAGTGAGGTACCTGCTGGTCCATGAAGGCCTGCAGACTATTGGCGTCTGTCGCCCCAAAATCATAGAAAACACTGTCGCCGATTATGAGTCCGGGGTCAAAGCTTGATCCGGAAAGCGCCTCTGCGGCTGGAACAGTAGAGGTGATGCCGACAACGCCAGAAAGGGCCAACACCGCTGAAACGATGATGGCCCAAACGCGAAGCAGGCGAAGTCTAAACACTAGTTATTGAACACCTGCGGGGCACTCGTGCCGACGTAACCGGCCGATTTGTAGGTAACAGTCAACGATGCAGAACCCTTTGCGAGCCCCACGAGTGAAACTTCCATTGGGAAACATTGGGTGGTGTCGACGTTACCTTCGGCACGAACGGTCTGCGACTTGCTAGTGCCACCTGAAGTCACGGTTAACGTGCACTGGCCGCCGTCTTCGGCCACGTTTGAAATCTGAGCAACCACATCGACTACACCGGCGGTGGCATCCACATTGTTTTGCAGGATGACGACCTTAGCCGCCTGGACTGGCTTGGTGGTAGCGCTGGGGGTAGCAGAGGCCGATGCGGTCGGTGCCGGCGCGGTCGAAGAAGAGGTAGGCCCATCGGTTGGGAAAGTGGTTGCACCCCAGTGTGGGTAAAGGAGCGAGCAGCCGGCGAGCGACAAACCTGCAACTGCTATTGCGGCTAGCTTGAGGAACTTCATTCGACTTCCTTTCGGGACTAAGCCAAGGGGTTTACCTTAGGTCTATTTTGTTTCAGACGCCTTAGTAAATTCTTTCTGAATCATGGCGTGAATGGCTGTGAAATTCGGGTGAACTACGTCCACGGTTGGCGGCACCAGCTCGACCTTGTGGATTCCGAGCTTCTTGGCCTTGAGTGCGAGGTCCACATAGGTGCTGATCATTCCGTTCGGAATGTCGGTCTTCAAGAGCGATCGGCCAGCTGCCGCAATGTCCTTGAAGTGGGTAAGCACCGTTCCAGGATCAAGCTGCGCGAGCATAGCGTCTTCTACCTGGTGCTGACGCTTCATTCGGTCGTAGTCTGACGTGCTGTGACGCGAGCGTGCGTACCAAACTGCGGTAGCGCCATCCATGTGCTGAACGCCCGGCTCAATCCAGCCCTTTACACCAACAGGGTTACCGTAGGCGTCTTGCTGGCCACCGATTGGTAGACGCTGAGTGACATTGATGGTGATTCCACCGAGTGCATTGATGAGCTGCTTGAAGCCCGCCATGTCGACGAGCACGTATGACTGTATGGTGAGGCCGGTAACGCCCTCAACAGCTTCCTTGGTTGCCTCTACGCCCGGAGTCGAACCCTTTGCCTCAGCCTCTGGGTAGAGGTCGGCGTGGTTGTCCATGGTGTCTTTGTAAATCGCGTTAATGAGACATACATCGCCACAGTTGTAACCCTGCGGCCACACCTTTGCCATCGGTGAACCGGCAACGAATGGAGCGCGCTGAAGGTTACGCGGAATACCGATGTTTACGGTGGATCCAGTGACAGCGTCGATGCTCAGCACAGACATTGAGTCTGGGCGAAGGCCGAAACGGTCGCGGGCAGCGTCGCCACCCATCAGAAGAATGTTGTAACGGCCGTTTGATGGCTGGGTGAAGCCTTGCTGAGTGAAGATTCCACCCATCAGATTCGATTGAACTCCGGCCAGGTTACCCGCGTAGCCAATCGTGCTGGTGCCAAGCACGCCAACACCTAGCATCGCCAGGAGCGTGATGAGACGTGCCCGCTGTGGCAGGCGAATGAGTCTGAGCAAGCGCAAAGTGTCTAGCGCGAGAAGGGCGTAGAGGATTGCGTAAAGAATCAGGAATGCCGCTAGGAGCAAGCCAACCACTGGCGCGGTTACCAGGAAAATGAGCCACGAGCGATTGAGGACAAAAAGGACCGCGGCCACTGCAAACAGTGCCCAATAGCTGAGGGTCGCGACGATGCCGATGCGCCCAATCTTGCGATTACCCGCAATGAGTTGCGGTGCCCCAGGAATAAAGAAACTTAGCGCGATAAGCCAAGCCGCACGCTTCAGCAGATGAGCTGGAGTTGCGCGATCGATATTGCGGAAAGGACTGATGCTCGACATGAGTTTGGCTGCTTAGAGCTGCGCCTTCAGCTTCTCGTTCTTCTCAGCCACCTGGTCTTTTAGGTTCTGAGCAAAGTCTGCAAGTTTTGCTTCAAGTGAGCTATCGAAGGCACCGATGATTCGAGCCGCCAGGATGCCGGCGTTCTTGGCTCCGCCTATTGAGACTGTTGCAACCGGTATGCCTGCTGGCATCTGAACGATGCTGAGAAGCGAATCCATGCCGTCTAGGCGGGCAAGAGGAACTGGAACACCGATGACCGGAAGGGTTGTGACACTGGCTAGCATGCCAGGTAGGTGGGCAGCGCCACCCGCACCGGCGATGATGACCTTTAGGCCTCGTCCTGCTGCAGCCTTGCCCCACTCAACCATGCGCTCAGGAGTGCGGTGTGCACTTAGAACTTCAACCTCGAACTCGAGACCGAAATCTTTGAGGGCGGCAGCCGCTTCTGACATTACGTTCCAGTCCGAGTCGGAACCCATAACTACGCCGACGACAGGGTTGGTCATGTTGAACTCCTCGCTTGGTGCCGATACCGTTCAATTTTACGAAGCAACCGCGAAAATCCCGGCCCATCCGGCCGTGTTGCCTGCAGGAAATAGGCCTGCAAAACGCCAGCAAAGCTGGGTCGAAAGACTGCCTAAGCCTCGTTGCGGAGAATCTTTGCTGCGCGCTGAGCCTCTTCGAGTGCCCAATCACCGTTACCCGAAACCACGGTGACGTGACCCATCTTGCGGCCGCGGCGAGCGCCCTTGCCGTAAGTGTGAATCTTCACGTCTGGGTGCGCATTCTGCGCCTCGGCGTAGTGCGGCAGGAAGTCATTCTGGTCGTCAACGCCGAGCAGGTTCACCATAACCGCATGCGCGTTCGTAGGCAGGGTTGAACCTAGCGGCAGGTCGAGGACAGCGCGGATGTGCTGCTCAAATTGGCTAGTTACGGAGCCTTCGATTGAGAAGTGCCCGCTGTTGTGCGGGCGCATCGCGAGCTCGTTGATTAGCAGTCGACCATCGGTGGTTTCAAACATTTCAACGGCCATGACACCAGTGACACCGAGGCCATCGGCGACCTGGCGAGCAATCTTTGCCGCGGCTTCAAGAGTACCTTCGCTCGCGTTTGGGGCAGGTGCTAACACAACCGAGCAGACGCCATTTTCCTGGATGGTTTGAACGAGCGGCCAAGCCTTGAAATCGCCGCTAGGAGTGCGTGCGCTCAACTGTGCAAGCTCGCGAACGAACTGCACCTTCTCTTCGACTAGAAGGTGCCCGCCTACCTTGGCGAGACCATCGGCACTCAGCCAATCTGCGGCGTCGGCAGCGCTCGAAACTACACGTACACCCTTACCGTCGTAGCCGCCGATCGGAGTCTTCAAAATGGCTGAACCACCGTGAGCTTCGATGAACTTGTCGAGCGAATCGGCATCGTGGATCTCGGCCCAATCAGGCATCGGAAGCCCCAACGAGCCGAGACGCTCACGCATCTTCAACTTGTTCTGGGCGAAAGCAAGAGCCTTGCTAGGCGGCTGAATGCTTACACCCTTTGCCTCAAGGGCTTCTAGGACGCTCAATGGAACGTGCTCGTGGTCGAAGGTGATTACATCCACAGTCTTTGCGAACTCCGCTACGACATCGACCTGCGTGTAGTCACCCACCATCGTGGTTGCCAAGGCTGCGCTTGAACCCTCTGCCTCTGCCAAAACCTTCAGGGTAATTCCGAGGTTGATTGCTGGAGGGGTCATCATGCGAGCCAACTGGCCGCCACCGATAACGCCTACGCGAAGTTCTGTCATTTTGCTCCCTGAAGGTATGCGTGCTTTGAAGTGTTCAAACTGTTGAGTTCTTGCGCGATGAACTTCGCCTTGGGAAGTCCGACCAGCAGGAGCGGCTCTTCGCCGTTCACGTGAACCGTGATTGTTCGGGATGACTCGAGCTCAATTCGCTCGACATTTGCGAGCGCCACTGCTCGATAACGCTGGCCGAAAAGACCGGCACGGCTGATGATCTGAGCCGTAGTGATGTCGGTCCATGCCGTTAGGTAACGAACCAGCGGAACCAGGAAGCCGAGCACTGTGACCGCACCGCAAATTGAGTAAAGAACCGTCAGCTGCCACTGCTGGTCGAAGTGCGAAGAAAGGAACGTTGAAAGGAATGCCGCAACGCACAGCAAGAGGGTGGGCAGCAGCAAACGGCTACCTCGAGCGCGAACTCGCGCTAACAAAACCTCTTCTTCAAAACTCACTCTTCAATTGTGTCGCAGAAAACCTTACCGGTGGCGCAGATGAACAATATCGCCGGCCGAAATTGCGCGCTTTTCACCCGAAACCTCGACAACAATGCGTCCGGTTTCATCAATGTCGACCGCTTCGCCGACCTGTTCTTCGCCTCCGGGAAGAATGACACGGACCTCACGCTTCAGCGAAACACAGTTAGCAACGACCGAGTCTCTAATGCCGCTCTGCTCGGCGGCCAAACCATTCGCGTTGAAATCTTGATAGAGCGATCGCAAGGTTCTCAGGTAAGAACACAGCACAGCGTCCAAGCGCTCTTCCAGGTCATCTGGAAGCTGTGCTCCTTCGAGAGCCAGCGAGGTCGCAGTTTCAACTGGAAGTTCCGCTCGGGCCTGACTCAGGTTCACTCCGGCACCGACCACAACTGCAACATCTGCCGGGTTGGTGTTTACGAGCTCGCTGAGTACGCCAGAAATCTTCTTCTCGCCAACCAACACGTCATTTGGCCATTTGACCCCAACGTCATCGGCACGATCGACAGGCAGGAATGCGGCCACGGTTCGGCTCATAGCAAGGCCTGCGATGAGGGGCAGCCATCCTAGTTTTGAAAGATCTGCCGCACCCTTTACGGCGGGACGCAGCAAGACGCTAATGGCCAGCGAAGTGTTTTCCGGAGCTTCCCAAATTCGACCAGAGCGGCCACGGCCAGCAACTTGGTTTGCAGTCACCATCACCGTGAAGTCACCAAGGGTTTCATGCTGGGCGAGCTGAATTAGCTCGAGATTCGTGCTAGTTGCGCTGTCTCGCCAAATAATTTGGCAACCCAACTCTGCGGTTTGAGGTAGCTTCATGACGCCAGAATAGCCCTTACAGCGATAGAGTTTTGTCAGTATCTAGAACCTGGAGTCAACTTTGTCTGCTGAGAACCAAACGCCAGATCTATCCACCACAGCTGGAAAGCTGGAGGATCTGCGCAAGCGCTATCACGAGGCCGTAACCGCCAGTGGCGAGACTGCCATTGCAAAGCAGCACGCCAAGGGCAAGAAAACCGCTCGCGAGCGCATCGAAATGTTGCTCGACCCAGGATCATTCGAAGAGCTCGACGAATACGTTCGTCACCGCTCGACCGCCTTCGGCATGGACAAGGCTCGCCCTTACGGCGACTCGGTAGTTACCGGTGTGGGCACAATCAATGGCCGCCAGGTAGCAATCTACTCCCAGGACTTCACCATCTTCGGTGGATCACTCGGTGAAGCTGCCGGAAACAAGATCATCAAGGTCATGGACCTCGCAATCGCTACCGGCGTGCCTTGCATCGGCATGCTTGATTCGGGTGGCGCACGTATTCAGGAAGGCGTTATCGCCCTCGGAAAGTACGGCGAAATCTTCAAGCGCAACACCATGGCGTCTGGCGTAATCCCGCAGATTTCGATCATCATGGGCCCAGCTGCCGGTGGTGCCGTTTACTCCCCTGCCCTGACCGACTTCGTGATCATGGTTGACAAGACCTCAAACATGTTCGTGACCGGCCCAGACGTCATCAAGACTGTCACCGGTGAAGACGTTGGCATGGAAGAACTTGGTGGCGCTCTTACCCACAACAAGACCTCGGGCGTTGCCCACTACCTGGCCAGTGATGAAGAAGACGCGATCGACTACGCCCGCGCGCTACTTTCATACCTGCCTGAGAACAACCTTGCTGAGGCTCCGGTTTTGGAACCTGCGGCAAGTCTCGAAGTCACCGATGAAGACCGCAAGCTCGACACCATCATCCCTGACTCACCAAACCAGCCTTACAACATGCTGTCAATCATCGAGTCGCTCGTTGACGACAACGAATTCCTCGAAGTTCAGCCACTTTACGCACCAAACATCATCATCGGCTTCGCTCGCATCGATGGCCGAAGCGTTGGTGTGATTGCGAACCAGCCTCAGCAGATGGCGGGAACCCTGAACATCGAAGCCGGCGAAAAGGCTGCCCGCTTCATGCGCTTCTGCGATGCCTTCAGCATCCCAATCCTTACCCTCGTCGACGTACCTGGTTACCTGCCGGGCACCGACCAGGAGTGGGCCGGCGTCATCCGCCGCGGCGCAAAGCTGCTCTACGCATACGCCGAAGCAACCGTTCCACTTGTCACCGTAATTACCCGCAAGGCCTACGGAGGCGCCTACATCGTGATGGGCTCGAAGCAGCTTGGTGCCGACATCAACCTAGCTTGGCCAACCGCCGAGATCGCCGTTATGGGTGGTCAGGGGGCGGTCAACATTCTGTTCCGCGACAAGATCAAGGAAGCGGAGGCTGCGGGCCTCGACGTTGCCAAGGTTCGCGCGCAACTTGCCGCCGAGTACACCTACAACGTGGCATCGCCGTTCCTCGCGGCAGAACGTGGCGAACTCGACGGCATCATCGAGCCATCGGCAACCCGCATCGCAGTAATCAAGGCTCTTCGCGCACTGCGCACCAAGCGTGCCAACGTGCCACCGAAGAAGCACGGCAACATTCCGCTGTAAACCGCTTAACACCGGCCAACCCGAAAGCAAGCATGACCAAGGCAATAGACCCAACCGAGCACCTCAAGGTGGTCGCTGGAAATCCTACGCCCGAGGAACTTGCCGTCGTGGTCGCTGTTCTACAGGCGGCAGCCGCCAGCGCAGCCTCGGCTGCGGCACAGGCAAAGGCGGCTAAGAGCGCAACTTCAAAATGGCACCGCAATCCGGCGATGCTTCGAGGCCCAATTGCCCCCGGTCACGGACAGTGGCAGGCAAGCTTTAGACGAGGCCTCAACTAACCCTAAAGAGGTAAAACATGGCAAGGACGCCATCGGTTATCGACCAAATCGCAAACGCTCACCTGGAGTGGATCGCGGAACACAGCCCAAGTTTTGCCACCTACATCGGTAGGCCGGGAGCAGAAGACAAGCTGGACGATGAATCCCCGTCAGCACACGCGCAAGCCCATGCCCATGCCCTCGAGGTGCTCGCGCAGTTGGCCCAGGCTGAAGCTGCGGATGACACCGACCGCGTCACCAAGGATGCGATGACTCGCACCTTGGAGCTCGATGTAGCCACCTACGAATCTGGAATGTGGCGTAACAATCTGAACGTAATCGCTTCCCCAGCGCAGGGCATCCGAGATATTTTCGATCTCTCTCCTACGGCAACGGTCGGCGACTGGGAAAACTTAGCCAAGCGTATGCTCGCAGTTTCAGGTGCAGTTTCGGGATACATCGAATGCTTGCAGGCAGGCATCGATGCCAAAGACACTCCGGCCCGCCGTCAAGTTGAACAGGTAGCCAAGCAGGCAGCGGACATCGCGGCCGCCGATGGTTTCTTCATCAAGTTTGCGGAAGGCGCGAAGGCTGGCGATGCCGAACTTTCGCACGAGTTGAAGGGTCGCCTCAACGAGGCAGCCAAAGATGCAACTGCCGCATACGGGCGCCTCGAAGCATTCCTAAAGAAGGACCTTCTCCCAGCAGCCCGCGTCGAAGATGCGATCGGCCGCGAGCGCTATGCGCTGCTGAGCCAGTCATTCGTTGGGTCGAAACTCGACCTTGACGAAACCTACGAGTGGGGCATCCAGGAGCTTGCTCGCGTAACCGCTGAGCAGGAGGCCGTTGCGAACCAGATCAAGCCGGGAGCCACCGTTGCCGAGGCAATCAAGGCGCTCGATGCAGACCCTGCCCGCAAACTGCACTCCACCGATGAACTTCAGCGCTGGATGCAGAAGTTGAGCGACCGAGCCATCGAGGAACTAGGCAAGACACACTTCGACATTGCTGAGCCACTGCGAAAGCTGGAGTGCATGATCGCCCCGACACAGACCGGAGGCATCTATTACACCGGACCAACCGACGATTTCAGCCGTCCAGGCCGCATGTGGTGGTCGGTACCGGTAGGCGTCACAGAGTTCGACACATGGCGTGAAACGACAACGGTCTATCACGAGGGCGTTCCCGGTCACCACCTCCAGGTAGCACAGCAGACCTACAACAAGGACGAGCTGAACGACTGGCGCAGACTTGCATCGTGGACCAGCGGCCACGGAGAGGGCTGGGCCCTCTATGCCGAGCGCCTAATGGCCGACCTAGGATTCTTGGATGACCCGGGCGACCGCCTAGGCATGTTGGACGGCCAACGCATGCGCGCCGCCCGCGTGGTACTCGACATCGGCGTGCATCTAGGCAAGCCGCGCCTCGATGGAACCGGCAAGTGGGACTTCGATTACGCCTTGAACTTCATGAGTCAGAACGTCAACATGAGTCCGGAATTCATCAACTTCGAGGTGAACCGCTACTTCGGATGGCCTGGACAGGCGCCAAGCTACAAGGTTGGTCAGCGCATTTGGGAACAGTTGCGAGATGAGGCCGCCGCGAAGGCAGGAGCAAGCTTCAACATCAAGGATTGGCACAAGCGCGCCCTCAATCTTGGTGGATTGCCGCTAGACACCTTGAAGTACGCGCTTAGTCTCTAGGTGCCGCTCGCCTGAGTCTCGGGACGCTTTGTTATGGAAGGCGCAGCCATAGGTCTGGGCCAAGTGCTTCCGGCCTAGTTGCAATGATGCTGACCTGATAACTCTCGCCACGTGGCGATCGGATAACGATGTTGCCCGCTTGGGTCGATCGAATCGCTGAGGCAATGCTTTGATGAATTGACTCACGCGCGGAATCATCGGCATCATCGAGCCCGCCACCATCGACGAAGCTTACGGTTACTCCGCGCTGACGTGCCTCTCTCGCCTCGAATCTGACGGCATCATTCAAGAGAGCGTTGCCCTGAATCTCGTCGCGGAAGCGCGCTTCTAAGAGCGCGATTTCGCGGCGGTCAGCTTCCGTTATTTGCCCGTTCGAAGCAACAATTCGTTCAAGCTCCGGGATTCCGGTGAGAAGTGTGCTCTGGATGAGGCGTTCGCGCTCAGCACGACCGGCAGTTTTGCGGGCGGTGTTAGTTGCGATTTCCACGGCCTTTGCCAGCTGAACTTCGGTCTGGCTGACAAGTGAGCGTAACCCACGGCCCATGCCATCGGCGGCACCGACATAAATTAGCGCCCCAATCAAACCAGTCGTGACTATGACTGCCGGACCACCCCAGGCGATAACTTCAATCCAAAGAACAACGAGGCCAATCCAGCCGATAACGGCATGCCCTCGAATGGTCGTGATGGCCAGCAGCGCGCTCAATGCGCCTACGAACCAGGTGTCGAAACTTCCGCTGGAGTCCGCAATCTCTATTGGGAATTGGCTGAGCACAAGCAGGGGAAGCGCAATTGCCACGAGAAGGTTTATAACCGCCTGCCAGGTTGGAAGCTGCAGAGTTTTGTGGCCGAATATACTCATTGTCACAGCACATAGGTAGGCCACAACCGCAATAATTGGCGTCACTGTGGACGTGTAGTCTTCCAAAGAAATGAAGCCATATGCTGCGTGCTGAAGAGCGAAGAGGAAGCTGAGCGCGACTAATAGGCGCATCGAATTCTTATTCATTCGCGCTCCACTCCAACACCACAGTGGTTCCCTCGCCTGGGCGCGAATCGATGTGCGCTCGCCCTCCGACAGACTCAAGCTGACGATAGATGATGGTTCGAATGCCTAGGCGATTTTTCGGGACTCGGCTTGGCCTAAACCCGCTGCCCTCGTCTCTGACCACAATTTTGATGTTGTTGGCGTCTGCTTTAAGGCGTAGTTCGCGCAAGACGTTATCGCCCCCGGCGTGCAAGTGGGAATTATTTGCAGCTTGAAGGGTGGCTTCAGTTAGGGCATCTGAAACCTCGGTAGGAATAGAAACCTGACTCTGCACTGAAGAACTCAATTTGAAACCAGGGTGCTGGCCAATAACTAGTTCTTCGAGGGCACTGAAGAACGAATCTGCCGGAATAAGACGCTCTGCGGGTGAAGGCTCTGCAGAGTAACCTTTGAGCCTCTGGATAGAGGCCTCAGCAAGCCTCGCGGCGTGCTCGCGATCTTCAGGTGTATTTGCCTCAAGCGCGGAGTTCAAAGCCATAATCACCTGGTTGTAAACCACGCTTGCCAATCGCAGGCGCTCGCGCTCGCGAGAACCCTGAGAGGCCTGAGCCACCGCGGCGTCGCGAAGTTTGTCATTTGCGAGGTCTTGCTCGAGTGCTCGGAAGCGCATCAATTCGAACAGGGCGGCGAAGGTGCTGCTGAACAAGAATGTGTAGAGACAGTCTTCGATGGTGCGGTCTATAGATGCATCTCCGCCAAAAGCTGATGTGCGCAAGAAACCATAGGCGACAGGCAAAAGCACAATCGCTGCTCCCGCGAGCGCCTTGCGTAAACCGAAAGAGGCAGACAAGGCCGCCAAACCAAGCGACCACCAAACGTAAGGCGCATGTTCCAGAGGCAGTACAGAAGGTTGAACTTCAAATACCCAAAGCGCAATGTTGATGCTCACCGAGGCGAAGTGCAGAACGTACCAACGTCGACCACCGGTGAAGAACCAGTTGGAAATTGCCATACCGACGATGCTGAAAAGCGTGAACGAGATTAGCGGCCAGAAGAATATCGGCTTGTATGAGTTGATCTGAGAAAAGGCGTTGACCGACATCTCAGCGCCGGTCAGCAGCAGCGCGAGCGAATACGAACGCCCCAGAATCTTCTCAAGCCTGCGGGCCGCATAAGAAGACGGCATCGAGTGCAACACGATTGACCCTGTGTTTGCCACGCCTTCCGCCTCCCCTGCTTCTTCCGCTAGTGAAGACTTAATCTAGCGGAAGACACCGACACTATTTGCGAACTAGGCTCGCGACGGTCTCGAAGTGGTGGGTGTGAGGGAAAAGATCGAAGGCGCGGATGGCCTTAAGCTCGTAACCCTCAGCCAATAGCTGCTTAAGGTCGCGAGCGAGTGAAACCGGGTCGCAGGCAACGTAAACCACGTGCTTTGGGGCCAGATCGGTGATCGCCTTGATTACCTTTGCGCCGGCACCAGCTCGTGGTGGGTCTAGAACTACTGTGGCCTTGCTGTAGTCGATTCGGCCAGCCTTAGACTCGGTGACCTGTTCGGCTACGAAACGTTCAACTGGCGCGAACACTGCGCGCACCGCTGGCAGGTCTGCAAGGTTCATCTTTGCGTCTTCGGTAGCCTGCTTGGCTGCCTCAACCGTGGTGATCTTGGTGCGGTTTGCGAACTTCGCAGCGATGGCTCCGGCGAACAGTCCAACACCGCCATAGAGGTCGAGGTTCGGTGCGTCGACATCGATGCCAACCTCTGCGATCATGCCGTTTACACAGTCGGTAAGAACCGCAGCCGCGCCGCGGTGAACCTGCCAGAAGCCGCCGCCGGTGATTCGGAACGTGCGACCTGCAACGCGCTCTACAAGGCGGGCATCGCCCTTGAGTTTCTTGTCCACCAGGTACTGAACCTGACCGGTGCTCGAGGTCGAGATTTCAATCTTCGAAACGGTTGACCAGTTCTTAAGGTGGAGCCCGAGGTCGTTGATTTCCTCGACGGCCATCGGAAGCTTGCGAACCGAAACAACCTCGTGGCTGCGCTCACGGAATGGGCCGGCTTCGCCCGATGCATCTACGTGGAGCTGCACTCGAGTGCGGTAGCCGAGGCCGTTGACCTCATCATCGCCGGCGACTGCTTCAACCTCAGGGCGCAGCTTGATGCCAGCCATGCGGTCTAACGCCTCTTCTAGGACATCAGCCTTTAGTACGCGCTGGGCCGAAAGCTTGATGTGACCGAACTCGGCACCACCAGCCTTGCCCTCTTCTGCTTCCTTCCAGAAGTGCGGCACGCGGTCTGCCGAAGGCTCAAGGATTGCGATTGGTTCGGCGCGGCAGAACGAGCCGCCGCGGTCCTCGAAAACCACTGCCTTGACTAGTTCGCCAGGCAAAACGTGCGAGACAAACACCACTCGTCCGTCGTGACGAGCTACGAAGATTCCGCCGTGCGCCACCTTCTCAATTCGAAGAGTTAGCTGCTGACCGGTCCAGTTAATTGATTTGTCCACCAGACAAGTGTCCCATACCCTAAAAGACATGTCTCGCCTTGTCCTCGCATCCACTTCCCCAGCCCGCCTAATTTTGCTTCGGAACGGCGGCATTGAACCCGAAACCATCGCGCCGATGGTAGACGAGGATGAGGTGGCGGCGGTTGCCAAGGCCCAAGGACTAATCAACAGCACCGAAGACATGGTCAGCATCCTCGCCCGCGCCAAGGCCAAAGCGGTTCTTAGCAACCCGATCACCGCCGGCGCGTTCGTGCTTGGTTGTGATTCATCGCTCGAATTCGATGGCGAGTCACTCGGCAAGCCACACCTGCCAGAGGTTGCCATCGCGCGCTGGAAAGCGCTTCGCGGACGCTCGGGAAAGCTATACAGCGGCCACTGGCTCATCGATAACCGCAACCCTGAGGCACCAGTGGCGGTTGGACGCGCGAGCCACGCGGTTGTTCACTTCGCTAACCTGTCGGATTCCGAGATTGAGGCCTACGTTGCCACCGGAGAACCTCTCAAGGTGGCTGGCGCCTTCACAATCGACGGACTCGGCGGCGCGTTCCTCACCGGAATAGAAGGCGACCCACACACCGTGATCGGTCTTAGCCTTCCCGTACTGCGCTCGATGGCAGTCGAACTGGGCATCGAATATCACTCCTTCTGGAACCGCAACGCCTAGCAATGTTGCTTTTTTGTTATTCGCTAACCACCCTCGAGAGGCGAGCCTCGGTAGGCTAGTAGCACTATGACTTCTGCAAAGAAAATCACCAAAGTCCTCGTAGCCAACCGCGGAGAAATCGCAGTTCGCATCATCCGTGCCGCCAAAGATTCTGGCATTGGCAGTGTTGCGGTATACGCAGATCAGGACCGCGATGCACTGCACGCGAAGATGGCCGATGAGGCCTACGCACTAAACGGCAAGACTTCGGCCGAGACCTACCTCGTTATCGAGAAGATTCTTGCTGTTGCAGCCGAGTCGGGAGCCGACGCAGTTCACCCTGGTTACGGCTTCCTTGCAGAAAACGCAGACTTCGCCCGCGCGGTAATCGCGGCTGGCCTCATCTGGATTGGCCCATCGCCAAAGGCGATTGAGCTTCTAGGCGACAAGGTTTCGGCCCGTCACGTTGCCGAAAAGGTTGGCGCTCCACTTGCCGCCGGAACTCTAAACCCGGTCAAGGATGCAGCCGAGGTTCTCGACTTCGTAGCTCAGCACGGCGTACCTGTTGCCATCAAGGCTGCATACGGTGGCGGTGGCCGTGGAATCAAGGTTGCTTACAACAAGGATGAGGTTGCAGAACTCTTCGAGAGCGCAACCCGCGAGGCTATCGCAGCCTTCGGTCGTGGTGAATGCTTCGTTGAGAAGTACCTTGAGAAGCCACGCCACGTTGAGACCCAGTGCTTGGCCGATGCCTACGGAAACGTAGTTGTAGTTTCCACCCGCGACTGCTCGCTGCAGCGTCGCCACCAGAAGCTTGTTGAAGAGGCTCCAGCGCCGTTCCTAACCGAAGACCAGAACAAGCGCCTCTACGAGGCTTCGAAGGCAATCCTGAAGGAAGTTGGCTACCAGGGCGCTGGAACCTGTGAGTTCCTAGTTGCACAGGACGGCACCATCTCGTTCCTTGAGGTAAACACCCGCCTCCAGGTAGAGCACCCGGTTTCGGAAGAGGTCACCGGCCTCGACCTAGTTCGCGAGCAGTTCCGCCTAGCCGAGGGCGGCAAGCTCGAATACGGCGACCCAATCGTAAAGGGACACTCGTTCGAGTTCCGCATCAACGGCGAGGATGCTGGCCGCAACTTCATGCCAGCTCCAGGTCCGGTCAAGTTGTTCAAGGCCCCTTCGGGTCCTGGTGTTCGCGTTGACGCAGGTGTCGAAACCGGCGATGAGATCTCGGGCTCGTTCGACTCGATGGTTGCGAAGCTAATCGTCACCGGTTCGACTCGCGAAGAAGCGTTGGCTCGCAGCCGTCGTGCACTCGCCGAGATGCAGGTCGAAGGCCTTCCAACAGTTCTTCCGTTCCACCGCAAGATCGTCAACGAGCCGGCATTCATCGGCGCGGATGGCAAGTTCGGCGTTTACACCCGCTGGATTGAAACCGAATGGAACAACGACATCCCAGCTCACGTAGCCGACGGCGCCGAGGGCAACGAGCCTGCAGAGCGCAACAGCGTTGTGGTCGAGGTCGGCGGCAAGCGCGTTGAAGTTTCGCTTCCTGCAAGCCTATTCAGCGGTGCGGCGGTTTCTGCTGGTTCGGCACCTGCTGCAGCTAAGCGCAAGAAGACCGGCGGCGTTGCTGCCGGTGGCAACGGAAACGCTATCAAGGCACCGATGCAGTCGACCGTCGTAAAGATTGCTGTTGAGGTTGGCCAGGAGGTTGCCGAGGGCGAGCTCGTTGTTGTTCTGGAAGCCATGAAGATGGAACAACCGCTTAACTCTCAAAAGGCTGGCAAGGTGAAGTCGATTGGCGCTGCCGTTGGAGAGACCGTTCCAGCCGGAACTGTGCTAATCGAGTTCGAGTAAGCCGCTCAAAAGCTTAAGTAAGAAACCCCCGGTCCGATTGGGCCGGGGTTTCTTGTTGCTATGAGCTGTGGATCGAACCTTAGATGAGGGCGAACCGGCGGCGAAACTAGTCGGTCGGCAGGTGGAGATCCTG
Source organism: Actinomycetota bacterium (assembly GCA_041169005.1). Taxonomy (GTDB): domain Bacteria; phylum Actinomycetota; class Actinomycetes; order Actinomycetales; family Microbacteriaceae; genus Rhodoluna. The sequence goes on along the minus strand of JBEEJV010000035.1, from coordinate 2,475 downwards.
CGCAGCTTCCTGGATGGATGCCGAGAGCGATGGGTAAACGGTGAAGGCGCGGGCAACCTCATCGACGGTTAGACGGTTCTCTACCGCGATGGTGATTGGGTAGATGAGGTCTGATGCGCGAGGCGCCACAACCACACCGCCAATAACAGTTCCACCGGTTGAACAGACGAGCTTAACGAAGCCATCTTCGATACCTAGCATCTTGGCTCGCGGGTTGGTATCTAGGTCGATCTTGCGAACGAAGCCATTGACCTTGCCATCTGCGATGTCCTTTTCAGACCATCCGACGGTTGCGATTTCTGGAGCGGTAAAGATGTTGGCCGCGACATTGCGCAGGTTAGTCGGCGCCGAAACATCACCCATGGTGTGGAACACTGCGGTGCGTCCCTGCATCTGACTTACCGATGCAAGCGGCATGAATGTGGTGCAGTCGCCCACCGCGTAAACGTTAGCGCGCGAGGTTCTAGCGACCTTGTTCACTTCGATGTGGCCTGATTCTGTGAGGATGATCCCGGCCTCTTCGAGTCCAAGACCCGAGGTGTTTGGAATGGAACCGACAGCCATCAGACAGTGCGAGCCCTTGATTACTTCACCGGATGAGAGAGTTACTTCAACGCCATCTCCGGTGTTCACAACCTTGTCGGCGCGCGACTTGCTTGCGATGTTGATGCCGTTTCGAATGAACACCGACTCGATAACTGCGGCTGCGTCGGCATCCGAAGACGGAAGGACGCTGTCGCGACTCGAGATTAGAGTCACCTCCGAACCTAGGTAGGAGTACGCGCTCGCAAACTCGGCACCGGTCACACCGGAACCGACCACAATCATGTGCTCAGGAAGTTCCTGAAGGTTGTACAGCTGAGTCCAAGTAAAAATGCGCTCGCCGTCTGGCTTCGCATCTGGAAGTTCGCGTGGGGTTGCGCCAACCGCGACGATGATGGTCTTCGCCTCGATACGCTCCGGCTTGCCGCCGTGAGGAGTCGCGATGACATGGTGGTTGCCGTCGAGCTTCCCAGAACCGTGGATTACTCGTACCCCAGCCTTGATTAGTTCCTCGAGCATGTCCGAACTCTGCTGTTCGGCAAGGTCGCGCAGACGCGAGTTGACGATTGCGAGGTCGATCTCAACCTTTGGCTTGACCGGCTGGCCAGCAAATGTGAACTTGACACCGAGGTTCATAGCCCTTGCGACGCGTTCGGCCGCTTCAGCAGTAGCGATTAGCGTTTTGCTCGGGACAACGTCTGTTAGCACGGCGTGACCGCCGATACCAGACTTCTCGATGAGGGTGACATCGGCACCTAGCTGACGCCCGCTTAGGGCCGCTTCGTAGCCGCCAGGGCCACCGCCGATAACTACGATGTGATGGTTCTTCTTTTGGATCTCCACCTGTCTATTCTGCCCCACAACTAGACTCAACTTCATGGCAAGCGGCTCAGAATCAAAAGAACTTAACGTGTTTGAAACGGCACAACTCGCAGCAAAGATATTCCGAGAGCAAAGTGGCATCGATTCTCACGACATCGCATTGACACTTGGGTCGGGTTGGGGAGGCGCTGCCGAACTACTCGGCGTCGAGAACTTCAGCATCGCAGCAACCGAACTGCCGGGCTTCCACGCACCAGCATTGGCCGGCCACGTTCCTTCTATCCGTTCATTCAAGCTAGAGAACGGAAAAAACGCTTTGGTCCTCGGCGCACGCGCGCACCTATATCAGGGTCACGGGGTTGGCGCTGTTGCACACGGAGTCCGTTTCGCCGCAGCCCTCGGGGTGCAGACAATCGTCCTTACCAACGGTGCCGGCGGCATTAAAGAAACCTGGAAGCCAGGAACCCCGGTTCTCATCTCGGACCACATAAACCTCACGGCCACGACCCCGCTTGAAGGCGCAACTTTCATCGACATGTCTGAGGTTTACTCACGCGAGCTCCGCGAAGTTGCCCGCGCGGTCGACCCGTCCCTCGATGAAGGTGTCTACGTACAGTTCCGTGGGCCTCAATATGAGACTCCAGCCGAAGTCCAGATGGCGAAAAACATTGGCGGTCAGATTGTTGGCATGAGCACCGCCCTAGAGGCCATCGCTGCTCGCGAGGCCGGCATGAAGATCTTGGGTCTCAGCCTCATAACCAACCTTGCCGCGGGAATCAGTAAGTCCCCGTTGAGCCATCAAGAGGTCATCCAAGCGGGCAAGGACGCTGAGCCGCGCATCGGTGCACTGCTAGCCCAGATTGTGAACCGCATCTAATGCCAGCTGATGCCATTTTGCTTGCAGCCGCCGAAGCCTGGTTGCAGCAGGATCCAGACGAAACAACACGGACTGAACTGCAGGCCTTGATTGAAGCCGGAGCCGAAGATGAGTTGCGCGCCCGATTCGGCAAGCGCCTTCAGTTTGGAACTGCTGGGCTACGTGGTCGGCTAGGTGCAGGCCTAAACCGCATGAACCGAGTATCGGTTGCGCAGGCCGCACTCGGCATCGCC
>JBEEJV010000034.1:0-3627 GCA_041169005.1 Actinomycetota bacterium | reverse complement strand
CATGGAAATCAACATTTCAGCACGTAACCTTACTGTCTCGGATCGATTCCGCGAATACGTTCTAGAACGTGCCCACAAGGTAGAGCAACTAGCAAACCGCACTCAGTCGTTGAGCATAAAGGTGACCAGACACGAACATAAATCCTCCGGCATGGAAGATCAGGTAGAACTCACAGTTATTGAGCCTGGTCACGTGATTCGCGCCGAAGCTCATGCCGCAGACAAGTTCGCCGCATTCGATGTGGCTCTTGGCAAACTCTCAGAGCGACTTCGTCGACTAAGCGACCGAAACAAAGTGCACCGTGGCCAGCACCGTCAGCACTCAGCATCCGAGCTAACTGCGACTAACTTCGCCGAACTTGATTTGCAGCCGGTCGAATCCGACGTGCTTCTCGGCACCCGTCAGGAGGCATCGGTTGAAGCTTCCGCTCCTGACTTTGGGGAAAGCCCGGTGGTTATCCGACGCAAGGAGTTTGCAACCAAGCCGATGAGCGTTGACGACGCCCTGTACCAAATGGAATTGGTTGGCCACCCGTTCTTCCTATTCCTAGATACGGAGACAGGCAAGCCTTCGGTCGTTTACAGCAGAAAAGGCTGGAATTACGGTGTTATAACACTGGCCTAGTTTCGCCCTAAGCGTTAGCCCCGATCCTTAGTGGATCGGGGCTTTCGCGTAAGATTGACGAAGAATCGATAACCGTTTGGAGCTTCAACTTGGCTAACATCCTGAATAAAGTCTTGCGCGCCGGAGAAGGACGCTTGCTTGCCAAGCTGCGCAACACCGCAGATGCAGTGAACGCCCTTGAACCAGAGTTCGAAAAGCTTTCAGACGCTGAACTAGCGCAGGAAACCGAACAGCTGCGCGCTCGCTATGCAGCAGGCGAATCGCTCGACGACATCATGCCTGAGGCTTTCGCCGCTGTGCGTGAAGCCGCAAAGCGCACCCTCGGTATGCGTGCCTACGATGTTCAGATTATGGGTGGAGCAAACCTCCACCTAGGCAACATCTCAGAGATGAAGACCGGTGAAGGTAAGACCCTCGTGGCAACTTTCCCGGCTTACCTAAACGCAATCGCTGGCCGCGGTGTACACGTGGTCACCACCAACGACTACCTAGCCGGCTATCAGAGCGATCTAATGGGCCGTGTCTTCCGCGCACTCGGCATGACCACCGGTTGCATCCTAAGCGGCCAGGAACCCGCTGAGCGCCGCGAGGAATACCTCGCTGACATCACCTACGGAACCAACAACGAGTTCGGTTTCGACTACCTCCGCGACAACATGGCCTGGGACAAGGGCGATCTCGTTCAGCGTGGCCACTTCTTCGCAATCGTAGACGAGGTTGACTCGATCCTCATCGACGAGGCTCGTACGCCTCTTATCATCTCGGGCCCAGCCTCGGGTGAAGCAAACCGCTGGTTCGACACCTTTGCCAAGATCGCAGACATGCTCGATCCGGTAATCGACTACGAAATCGATGAAAAGAAGCGCACCGTCGGCGTGCTCGAACCGGGTATCGACAAGGTCGAGGATTACCTCGGTATCGACAACCTTTACGAGAGCGCGAACACTCCGCTCATTTCGTTCCTCAACAACGCGCTGAAGGCTAAGGCTCTGTTCAAGCGCGACAAGGACTACGTTGTGATGAACGGTGAAGTCATGATTGTTGATGAGCACACCGGCCGTATCCTCGCCGGTCGTCGTTACAACGAGGGTGTTCACCAGGCCATCGAAGCCAAGGAAGGCGTAGAGGTCAAGGCTGAAAACCAGACTCTCGCAACCGTAACTCTTCAGAACTACTTCCGCCTCTACAACAAACTTTCGGGCATGACTGGTACAGCTGAAACCGAAGCTGCAGAGTTCATGAGCACCTACAAGCTTGGTGTGGTTCCTATTCCGACAAACAAGCCGATGATTCGCATCGACCAGCCTGACTTGATCTACAAGAATGAGCAGGTCAAGTTCGATATGGTGGTCGTCGACATCGCTGAGCGTCACAAGAGCGGGCAGCCAGTCTTGGTTGGTACCACATCTGTTGAGAAGAGCGAGTACCTAAGTCGCCTCCTAGCGAAGGCTGGCGTTCGTCACGAAGTTCTAAACGCTAAGAACCACGCTCGTGAGGCAGCAATTGTTGCTCAGGCTGGTCGCCTCGGTGCCGTAACGGTTGCTACCAACATGGCTGGTCGAGGAACCGACATCATGCTTGGTGGAAACGCCGAGTTCCTCACAGTTTCAGAGGTCGCAAAGCTAAACATCGATGCCGAGGCTAACCCAGAGGAATACCAGGCAGCCTGGGACAAGACCTTTACCGCTGTGAAGGCTCAGGTCGCAGAAGAAGCGGAAAAGGTCCTAGCTGTTGGCGGACTTTACGTTCTTGGTACCGAGCGACACGAGTCGCGTCGTATCGATAACCAGCTCCGTGGACGTGCGGGTCGTCAGGGCGACAAGGGTGAGAGCCGCTTCTACCTATCGCTAACAGACGACCTGATGCGACTGTTCTCGAGTGGCGCAGCTGGCGCGCTCATGAACCGCCCAGGCATTCCCGACGACCTCGCCATCGAATCAAAGATGGTTAGCCGTTCAATCGCAAGCGCTCAGTCGCAGGTTGAAGCCCGCAACGCAGAGATGCGCAAGAACGTGCTCAAGTACGACGACGTCCTAAACCGTCAGCGTGAAGCTATCTACACCGACCGTCGTCACATCCTCGAGGGCGATAACATTCAGGGCCAGGTAGATGAGTTCCTCGAGGCAGCTATCCTCGAGATCGTCAACGGAAACCTCAGCGACAACGCTGGCAAGGACTGGGATCTCGAAGCTCTTTGGAATGAACTTCGCCAGCTTTACCCGATCGGTCTAGCAATCGATGAGGTATTGGCCGAGGCGGGAAGCCGCAGCCGCCTGACCACCGCATGGTTGGCACGTGAGATCACATCAGACGCTCGAATCGCATACGCAAACCGCACCGCTCAGATCGGTGAGGAGGCCATGCGCGAGCTTGAGCGTCGAGTGGTTCTAAGCGTCGTTGACCGAAAGTGGCGCGATCACCTTTACGAAATGGACTACCTGAAGGAAGGCATCGGCCTACGTGCTATGGCTCAGCGCGACCCGCTGGTTGAGTACCAGCGTGAAGGCTACGGCATGTTCCAGCAGATGATGGGAGCCATCCGCGAAGAAGTCATCGGCTATATGTTCAACCTTGAAGTATCGGTGCAGGGCACCGAGGACCACACCGAAATTCAGGCGCAGGGTCTTGAGGCGCACGTGGATAACCGCGCGCAGCTCACCTACGTTTCACCGGATGAAGATGGCAGCGCTCACGTTACTGGTGCTGGCGAAGGCGAGACTCCAAACAATGGAGCCGGCTCTTCGTTCTTCAAGAACTAACTTCAAAATGACAAAAACCTCCAACCGGTAAATCGGTTGGAGGTTTTTGCTTTTTCGGGCTAGAGGATGGTCACGCTGGTGGCACGCCAGCGCTGGTGGAATGGCTCTAACCTAATGGTGACGGCACGGGTTCTCACTGCCGACTTTATGAGCACTACAGACTCAATCACTCCTGGCCTAGGGGAGTCGTGGCGGATGTTGCCTATGGCAAACTTCGGCATAAGTACTGGACGACCAGCCGCG
>JBEEJV010000033.1:0-2937 GCA_041169005.1 Actinomycetota bacterium | reverse complement strand
CTTCGCTGGTCAGACCCCAGCGGTTATCTACGGTCACAAGGCAGAAACTCGCCACATCACCGTTGACGCACACGAGTCGGGCCTTATCCTTCGCCACAAGAACGCTCTTATCGAGGTAACCATCGATGGCAAGCCAGAGCTAGTTCTAGTGAAGTCGGTTTCGAAGGACCCAGTTACCCAGATCATCGAGCACATCGACCTAGTAACCGTTGTTGCTGGCGAGAAGGTACACGTTGAGGTTCCAATCCACATCATCGGTGAGAGTCTTTCGGGCACCACCATCGACCTAGAGCACAAGACCGTGAAGCTAGTTGCTGAGGCAACTCACGTTCCAGAGTTCGTAGAGATCCACTTCAACAAGGAAGCAGCTGGTCACCACGTACTAGCTAAGGACGTAACTATTCCTAAGGGTGTTTCGCTAGACCTTCCTGCAGATGAGCTAGTTGCTTCGGTTGTTGCAACCGCAGCTGGCCACGCAGAAGAGCTAGCAGCAGCCAACTAGTTATCTCCAAAGGCCACTCGCGGCCGAGCTTCGGTTCGGTTACGGGTGGCCTTCGGCTTTAACCGGGCAAAGCGTTTAAACTTGCAGCATGACCAACGACACGTATCTTGTAGTTGGCCTCGGTAACCCTGGGGCCGGTTACGCGGGCAATCGCCACAACGTTGGACAAATGGTCACTGACGTGTTGGCTAAGCGAATCGGTGCGGCTTGGAAAAGTCATAAGGCGGGGGCAGTAGTTGCAGAGGGGCGCCTAGGTTTTGGCGGCCCAAAGGTCATTCTGGCAAAGAGCAACAGCTACATGAACACCTCGGGTCGTCCGGTTTCGGGGCTCATGAAGTTCTACGATGTTCCGCTCAGCAATCTCATAGTTGTTCATGACGAACTAGACATTCCAGCAGCCGATGTGCGAATAAAGGTAGGCGGCGGTCATGCTGGCCACAACGGACTCCGAGACATCATCTCCGCCTGCGGCGGCCCTGAGTTCATCCGTGTACGTGTTGGCATCGGAAGGCCCCCGGGTCAGATGGAAACTGCAGACTTCGTGCTCAAAGACTTTGGAACTTCAGAGAAGAAAGAGCTTCCGGTCACCTTGGAAATTGCGGCAGATGCCGTTGAAGAAATTGCGAAGCTAGGCGTTATATCTGCCCAGCAGCGTCTTCATGCAAAATAATTCCCCTCGCACGCCCAACACTCACAGCCTCAAACCTATTTGCCACTTCCAGCTTGCGGAATATGCGGGTAGCTTCCTGTTTGGCTGTTGATTCGCTGATTATTAGCGTCTGACCGATCTGGAAATAGGTAAGTCCCTGCGCCAGGTGGTTCAGTATGTGGCGTTGGCGAGTGGTCAGCTCCTTACTGCTGGAAGCATTTAGATATCCCTCGCGAGCGGCGCGTATGGTGTCATCGGCCCAGTGATTACTCTTCTCCCCAGCAACAAAGCACTCAGCAGTGACCGTAAGGATGTCTATTAGGCCGCTCTCTACAAGCTCAGGGTTTGGAACCTCGTCAAAGTAAATCTGGATGCCGCCTATAACCATGCCGTGTTGGCGAACAGGGGCGTTTATGGTCCAAAGATCCTCTTTGTCTGCGCGTCCCTCCGCTACTGCTTGGCTGGCCTCGACCGTCGGCTTGACGATGATTGTGTTATTTCGCACAGAGTTGCAGAGAGGCACATCTTTCCAGAGAGGTACACCAAGGGTGCAGTCGCTGTGATCGTTGTAACCCGCAGTTCCGGCAGTTTTTAGTGTGGCTTCCTCATTGCTCCGCCAAAGCGAGACTCCGCGGGCTCCAAAAGGACCGACAACGGTATGAAGCACATTCTTGCAATACTCGTTGCCGGTCTTCGACTGGATGGCAGAGCGATAGATATCGATAACTAATGCTTTGGTAAACATGGAGTTTGAGCCCTCAATCAACTTGTGTGCCTCGTCTATCTAGTTAAGGCCATTTGTATGGCCGTTGTCTGGTCATAAGAGTCCAGACATGAGTGCATATCTGTTGTCTGCACGGCAAGCACTATGAACGCGTTGCAATAAGCGGTTGGCTTGTTGAAGTTGTTACCGCATTTGCGAACTCTTGGCATTTGGGACGAATCTCCTTTATCAAGATTTACCAAGCCACGATGAAGTACAGGCGAGTCGACGTAGTGCTATCCACCTGTTTGCAAGTAGCGCGGCGTAACAGGAACCAAATAAGGCTTTACGCAAGTAAAGGACGATCCCCCAAATCGTCGATTGGGGAGCCCCGGCCATCAACCTCCGGGGCTCCCACCCAATCGAGCGCGCTCGCGTTTACACTTGAAGCGTGAGTAACGCCCCACTTAAATCTTTGGCGCCCCTGTTGTCGCGCCTGGCCGACTCATACCCGTTCGCAAAGGTTCAGGCGAACATCGCAGCAAAGCGCCTCGATCTCATCGCCCCACAGGGCTCACATGCAGCAATCGCAGCGACCGTTAGTGAACTTCGGGCCGAAGCCAAGAAGGCCAAACTAGGACGCGTTCAGCTCATCGTTGTGGCAACTGGCCGCGAAGGTGAAGACACGGCCGCAGCGCTCCGAGCTCTAGACCCGACGGCTGAAATCCTCGAGTTTGCATCTTGGGAAACGCTGCCTCACGAGCGTCTGAGCCCCAGCCCTGAAACCGTTGGAAAGCGCCTAAAAGTACTGCACCGTTTGCACGAACTTGGCGGCGGTTCCGGCACTGCCGAGCATCCGGCCCAGCCGCAGAGCGAGTTCCTGCCAGATCTGGATCACAACGTATACGTGGTGGCTTCGGTGCGAGCAGTCCTACAGCCAGTTGTGGCTGGCTTAGCGGACTTCCCGCCGCTCGTGTTCGAGACCGGCAAGGATTACATGCTGCCACTCATCGGTGTAAAGCTGGTTGAGTTGGCATATCACCGGGTGGACATGGTCACCAAGCGTGGTGAATTCGCTGTTCG
>JBEEJV010000032.1:0-3507 GCA_041169005.1 Actinomycetota bacterium | reverse complement strand
TCGAGCAGCTGCAGCCTGGGCAATGGACCAAATTATGGCCGGGGAAGCCGAAGAGTCGCAGATTGGCGCCTTCATGATCGGTCTCAGGTCCAAGGGTGAGAGCGTCGACGAACTTGCCGGTCTCGTTGACGTCATGCTTGAGCGTTCGGTCATTCTGGATACTGGCAGCGATGCGGTTGACATCGTGGGTACCGGCGGCGACATGGTTGGTACGGTAAACGTTTCATCGATGGCGAGTATTCTCACCGCCAGCGCGGGTGTTCCGGTTATGAAGCACGGCAGTCGTTCCGCATCAGGCAAGACCGGATCCTCCGAAATGCTAGAGGTTCTGGGTATTCGACTCGACCTTTCGCCTGAACGCGTTGCTGATGTTTTCAGGGAAATCGGTCTCACTTTCTTCTTTGCGCCGGTTTTCCACCCGGCGATGCGCCACGTTGCACCCATCCGTCGTCAATTGGGCGTACCAACGACATTCAACTTCCTTGGCCCGCTAGCCAACCCGGCTCAACCAATCGCTACAAGTTTGGGTGTGGCTAATGGTTCTGTTGCGCCGCTCATCGCCGCAGAAATGGCTGCCCGCGGCCGCACCGCACTGGTGTTCCGTGGCAGCGACGGACTTGATGAGCTAACCACGACCGGTAAGAGCAAAATATGGCAGGTTACCGGGGGAGAGGTGGCCGAACACGAGTTGAATCCCGCCGATTTTGACATCAAGTTGGTTCAGCACGACGTTTTGCTCGGTGGCGACGCACACTTCAACGCCCAAGTCACGCGCGACCTGTTCGATGGTAAAACCGACGGAAACCTCGGTGCTGTTCGAGACATTGTTCTTCTCAACGCGGCGGCAGGTCTGGTTAGTTACCAGTTGGCTAAGGACGCTTCACGCGTTGACGTTGATCTCAATGTTCGTTTCGGCGATGCGCTTGAAACTGTAACTGCTGCACTGGACAGTGGAGCTGCGCGCCTCAAGCTCAGTGAATGGATTGCTGCCACACAGGCCTAGTAGTGGCGCCGTAAAACATTACTTGACATAATGTGCATTATCGGCGAAACGTTATCAATGTTAGAAGCGGTGGGCAAGCAGCTCGCTGAGCCCCGGTGGTCCAATACGCTCGCCACTCTGTAACAGTTCCTGCACGTTCCACCAGCGGTACTCGATGATGTCTCGATGTTCGTCTTGAGTCCATGAAGCGTCGTTTAGCTTGAAGTCTTCAGAAACCTGAAGTTCAAAGAAATGAGCAATACCGGTTTCGTAGTGGCCAGACTGCCAGATCATTTTGAACGGCAACACGTGCTTCACCTCACCTAGAGCTTCCGGTGTCACGCGTAGGCCGGTTTCTTCAAATAATTCGCGCACTGCGGCGGCTAGAACTGATTCCCCCGGATCGATTCCGCCTCCCGGCGTAAGCCACCTCGGTGGCAATCCAGTTCCTGGGTCCCAATGGGTGTTTATAAGGAAAAGTTGGCTTTGACTATTTGTGAGTAAAACACGAGCGGTCTCGCGATGCTTTACGTGGAGGCTGCTTTCGGGGTTTACTGGGCGATGTTCGGGTGCAACGTTCCCAAAGTTCGAGTTGGTTGACATAACATTTTCAAGCTGCTCTCGTGTATCCGCCTCGTGCGCATCAGGATTAGTTGACATAATAATTCGCCGGCCTCCTACTTTTTGTGGGAGCTCACGCCCCAGAGGCGAAGAGATGTCTGCATCAAATAGCCGATGAATAAGGCAAAGATTAGTGTTCCCTCGCGCACCTGTCCCCCGAGCGCAAAACCAATCGCCATTACGATGAACTCATATCCGGTGCGCACCATCCAAAGTTTCCAACCCGTTGCTCGGGCAGTACCAATCATGAGTCCGTCGCGAGGTCCCGAGCCGAGGTTTGCCGAGATGTAAAGGCCTGTTGCGAAAGCCATCACGACCATGCCGAGGATAAATTCACCGAGCTGGATCCAGTAGTTGGTTAGCTCGGGAAGGAGCGGAAAGACCGTGTCCGCAAAAAGGCCGATAAGCAACGCGTTGAGTAGTGTTCCCAATCCAGGCTTTTGCTTCAGCGGTATCCAACAAGCCAGAACGATGAAGCTCACAATTAGGGTTGCCCAGCCAAAGCTGATTCCGAAAGTCCGCGATAGGCCCTGTGCGAAAACATCCCATGGGCCGACGCCGATGCCTGCGTGCACCATAAGAGCCACGCCCCAACCGAAGACATAGAGTCCTGCGATTAATTTGATGAGCCGTAACCCAATTGTGGTGTTCATCTTGTTAGCCTAACCTCGTGCCATTCCTCTTCCCCACCGATCAGCCGCGCGTGTTTGCGCATCGCGGTTTAGCCATCGCTGCAGATGGCACGCCTATAGATGAAAACACGCTGCCGGCATTTGCGCGGGCGTTGGAAGTTGGCGCGCAGTACATCGAATCTGACATTCAGGTGACCGCGGATGGCGTTCCGGTGCTATTTCACGACGACGACTTGAGCAGAGTTGCAGGCCTCCCCTCCCCCGTGAACAAGCTGAATTTAGCGGAACTGCAGGCGATTGAGCTTGTAAACGGAGGTCAGATACCGACGCTTGTGGAAGCCTTACGAGAGTTTCCTACAGCGCGCTTCAATCTCGATTTCAAGTCGGTTTCCTCGATTCTCGCCGGAACTGCTGCGATTTCGTCTATCGGTGCCCAGGGGCGTGTACTAGTGGCAAGCTTCAGCGATGCTCGACGTCTGGCGGCATTGAACAAGCTTCCTGGAGCGGCAACTTCCGCCGGTGCTTCGAGAGTTCTACGAGCTGCGATAGGTACTGCAATGCGTTCGTCGATACTCACCGGAATTCCGCTTACCGGAGTTCATGCCGTTCAAGTTCCAAAAAACTTTGGAAAACTGCGACTTGATAACGAGCGCTTTGTGTCAATGGTTGCTCAGGCCGGTGTGGAAACGCATTTCTGGACGATTAATGAACCGGAAGATATGAAGCGGCTGGTTGCGCTTGGAGCTCGGGGAATTATTTCCGATCGAGCCGATTTAGCTGCCGAATTCCTTGGGCTTTCGTAGGTCTTTGCTCGCAGCCAGTTCTTGCGGAAGCATTTGCCTCTTTCCGTTGTTTAGATAGGTATTCAATCCTCTAAGGCCCAAAAGGCGAGGGAGACCTATGTCACAGCAGACGACCATGCGCGGTATGCGCCTCGGTGCCTCAAGCCTCGAATCTGATCGCAATGTGCGATTCGAGCAGCGAGCCCACTACAACTACCAGTGTTCAATGGGACACGTCTCCGACATCATCTTCGCCGCCGGCGCCGAGGCTCCGGAAACCTGGGAATGCAAAACCTGCTCTCGTGAGGCTATTCGACTCATCGACGATTCGGCAATGGAACTTACTTTTCATGAAGAGAAAATTCCACGTTCGCACTGGCAGATGCTTCTCGAGCGTCGAACCGTTGAAGAGCTTGAGGAAATTCTCGACGAGCAGTTGGCTAATCTTCGCGCTAGACGCGAGGCTGCTGCTGCAAAGCTCAAGGCATAG
>JBEEJV010000031.1:0-3640 GCA_041169005.1 Actinomycetota bacterium | reverse complement strand
CGCAGGTGGGCGCAGTCATCCTGGACCGTAATCTCAACATCATTGCCGAGGGTTGGCACATGGGCAGCGGAACCCCGCACGCCGAAGTTGTAGCACTCAGCCAGCTTGCGATGATCCCGGATGGCTCAACCGCCGTTGTAACTCTCGAGCCTTGCAACCACACCGGCAAGACCGGCCCGTGCGCTCGGGCGCTTATCACCGCGGGCATTTCGCGAGTTGTCTACGCATCCTCGGATGCCGGCGACGCCAGTGCCGGTGGTGCACAGACACTGCGGGACGCAGGGATCGAAGTGATCGGCGGAGTCATGCAGGCCGAGGCCGACGAGCAGAACCGCGTGTGGCTGCAGTCGACCAAGCAGGGTTTGCCGTTTGTGACCGTAAAGTGGGCAACCAGCCTCGATGGTCGCGCCGCCGCCAACGATGGCACCAGCCAGTGGATTTCCGGCCCTGAAAGCCGTGCCGACTCACACCTGCGCCGCAGCCAGGTGGACGCAATCCTGGTTGGCACCGGCACCGTATTGGCCGATAACCCAACGCTCACCGCACGTAAACCGGACGGCTCGCTCTACCCAAACCAACCGCTTCGAGTTGTGGTTGGCGAGCGCGCGATTCCGGCAGAAGCCAAGATTTTGAACGACCAGGCCGAGACTCTGGTGCTGCCTACCCGCGATCTTCGCGAGGCACTTGCAGCACTGAAGACACGCGGCGTGAAGCACGTCTGGGTCGAGGGCGGTCCGGCTGTTGCCAGCCAGTTCATCGCTCAGGGTCTGGTGAATGAATACGTAATCTATCTAGCGCCCATGCTCCTGGGCGGATCGAAAACCGCACTTACCGACATCGGCGTTGGAAGCATGCCGCAGGCAAAGCACCTGCAGGTAAAGCACACTCAGAATCTTGGCAACGACATTTTGATTGTTGCCGCACCAGCTCAAGCAACTATCCCCGCAAACCAAAGTTTGGAGAGCTAATGTTCACCGGAATCGTTGAAGAACTCGGACGCGTAAGCGCAATCGAAAACCTACCTGATGCCATTCGCCTGACCATCGAAGGCCCACTGGTTTCGAGCGACCTGCACCGCGGAGACAGCATCGCAGTTAGCGGAACCTGCCTAACTGCCGTTGAGTTCGACGAAAAGGGTTTCACCGCAGACGTGATGCAGGAGACTCTAAACCTCACCAGCCTCGACGGCATTAAGGTAGGCGACCCGGTAAACCTGGAACGCGCAATGACCGCGGCAACTCGCTTCGGCGGTCACGTCGTCCAGGGGCATGTCGACGGCGTAGGCCAGATCATCAGCCGTGAACCAAGTGAAAACTGGGAATGGGTTCGCGTCTCGGTGCCGGTCGACCTAATGAAGTACATGGTGCTAAAGGGCAGCATCACCATCGATGGCGTGAGCCTGACTATCAACGAGGTTGGCGAGGACTTCGTCGGCCTGAGCCTGATCCCAGAAACTCTGCGCCTGACCACCCTTGGTTCTAAGCAGGTTGGCGCGAAGGTGAACCTCGAAGCCGACGTAATGGCAAAACATATCGAACGCCTGCTGGAAGCACGCTTCGCAAGTAAGGAGAGCAACTAATGACTCTTTCAACCATTGAGCAAGCGCTCGAAGATTTGAAGGCTGGCAAGCCGATTTTGGTTGCCGACGCCGCAAACCGTGAAAATGAAGGCGACGCCATCATGGCGGCAGAGTTTGCCAACGAAAAGTGGATCGCCTGGATGATCAACAACACGTCCGGCTACCTCTGCGCACCGATGCCATCATCGCGCGCAAACCTGCTTGGGCTCCCACTGATGGTTCCAAACAACCAGGACCGCCTGAAGACCCAGTACACCGTGAGCGTCGATGCCGCCACCGGTGTGACCACCGGAATCAGTGCAGCAGACCGCGCTCGCACACTCAATGTATTGGCCGACCCAAACAGCACCGCGGCCGATCTAGTTCGCCCAGGACACGTGATTCCACTGCGCTCAAACGCTGGTGGCACTCGCTTCCGCCCGGGTCACACAGAAGCAACAGTTGACCTCTTGAAGCTAGCCGGTCTCACTCCGGTAGGCGTCATCGGCGAAATGGTAAACGAGGACGGAACCATGATGCGAATGCCACAGCTTGAAGAGGTTGCAAAGCGAGACGACCTAAAACTGATCACCACTGAACAGATTGTTGCCCACCTGGAGCAGTCGAACATTCAGCGCTCGGACCCAAACTCCGACCGCGTGACCTTTGAGACCGAAGCGATCGTGCCAACCACTCACGGCACCTTCCGCATGCGCGGTTACAACGACAACTTCACCAACGCCGACCACGTTGCAATCGTCGCAGGCTTCCCGACTGGCAACGATGTGCTTGTGCGAATCCACAGCGAATGCATCACCGGCGAGGCATTTGGCTCGCTCAAGTGCGAATGCGGACCTCAGTTGGACTACGCGCTCGACGAGATAGCAGCATCGCCTGATGGCGGTGTTGTCCTCTACCTTCGCGGACAGGAGGGTCGCGGCATCGGCCTCATCAACAAGTTCAAGGCCTACGCGCTGCAGCAGACCGGTCTCGACACCGTTGATGCCAACCTAGCCCTTGGCCTTCCGAGCGAGAACCGCGAATACGGCGCTGCAATCGCGATGCTTCGCGATCTCGGCATCGAGAGCGTTCGCCTAATGACCAACAACCCAGCCAAGGGTGACTCGCTCATCGCAGCGGGCATTCAGGTGACAGAATACGTTCCAGTTATTGTGGGCATTGCCGCACAAAACGCTGGCTACCTAGAAACCAAGCGTGACCGTATGGGTCACATGATTCCGAGCGAGGTATAAACATGAGTGGTGCGGGAGCTCCAAAACTAAAGATTGACGCCACTGGCCTAGCCGTAACCGTCATTGTGACCAGCTGGCACACCCAGATCACCGATGGCCTGTTGGCCGGTGCTGAGCGCGCACTTCAGGCCGCCGGTAACGACATCTACACGGTCGTGCGTGTGCCTGGCGCGTTCGAACTCCCGCTTGCAGCTCAGTGGGCGGCAGAGGATGGCGCCGATGCGATCATCGCCCTCGGCGTTGTGATTCAGGGTGACACCCCTCACTTCGACTACGTGTGCAAGGCGGCCACCGATGGCCTCAACCGCGTCCAGCTGGACTACAGCGTTCCAGTTGGCTTCGGTCTGCTCACCGTAGACACCGAGAAGCAGGCACTCGACCGCGCTGGCCTCGAAGGTTCGAAGGAAGACAAGGGCGCCGAAGCAGTCGAGGCAGCCATCCTGATGGCACGTCTGGCCCCAAGCGCCGAATAGTTCATCGGTTGGGTCATAGAATCAAGATATGAACGCAGCAACTTACGAACTAATCACTGGAATCCTCGTGGTTCTTCACCTTATTGGTGTTTCGAGCCTTCTCGGCGGTTTCCTAACTCAGATGAAGGCACTGAAGACGGGTGGTGCTGTTGTTCCGGCAATGCTCCACGGCGCTTGGCTACTCTTGGTTACCGGTTTTGCACTTGTTGGCATGGTTGGCGCCTCAGCCGGCGTCTCGGGCATGGACCCAGAGCACGTCAACAACATCGTCTTGGCCGCAAAGAGCATCATCATCACGGTGATTTTCTTCTTGGCATATGGCTTCACCAAAAAGGACCTGAGTACCAAGAAGTGGG
>JBEEJV010000030.1:0-6109 GCA_041169005.1 Actinomycetota bacterium | reverse complement strand
AAATGGCAGCACCAAAGAAGCAGGCCACCGCAGCGGGCGCTCGTAAGCCACGCCGCAAGGA
Source organism: Actinomycetota bacterium (assembly GCA_041169005.1). Classification (GTDB taxonomy): domain Bacteria; phylum Actinomycetota; class Actinomycetes; order Actinomycetales; family Microbacteriaceae; genus Rhodoluna. Next base: position 6,048 of record JBEEJV010000030.1, on the reverse strand, counting down.
AAAGAAGAACATCACCGTAGGTCAGGCTCACATCAAGAGCACCTTCAACAACACCATCGTGTCGATCACTGACGCCACCGGCGCAGTTATCTCGTGGTCGTCGTCGGGTGACGTAGGTTTCAAGGGTTCGCGTAAGTCGACCCCATTCGCAGCTCAGCTAGCAGCTGAGTCGGCAGCTCGCAAGGCTCAGGAGCACGGCCTAAAGAAGGTTGACGTGTTCGTTAAGGGTCCTGGTTCGGGTCGCGAAACTGCAATCCGTTCGCTTCAGGCAGCAGGCCTAGAGGTTGGTTCGATCTCGGACGTGACCCCACAGGCTCACAACGGTTGCCGCCCACCAAAGCGTCGCCGCGTCTAACGTTTTCTACTTTGTCGTCACCGGCCTCCGCATAGCGGAGCCGGGGCGATAACAAAACTTCAAATTCACAAATCTTGGTAGTGGCCACTACCGAGAACCCCAAAAATAGGCGTCATATAGCGGATGCCTATGCTGAAAGGAAACAAACGTGCTCATTGCACAGCGTCCCGAGCTAAAAGAAGAAGTTCTCGCACCTAACCGTTCGCGATTCACCCTGGAGCCACTAGAGCCAGGTTTCGGTTACACCCTTGGTAACTCACTCCGTCGTACCCTGCTTTCGTCGATCCCTGGCGCAGCAGTGACCAACATCCGCATTCAGGGTGTTGCACACGAATTCAGCACCATTGCCGGTGTGAAGGAAGACGTTACCGAGATCATCCTTAACATCAAGGGTCTTGTAGTTTCGTCGGAGAACGACGAGCCAGTTGTTGCACGTCTTTCGAAGACCGGCGCTGGCCCTGTCACCGCTGCCGACATCACCGTTCCAGCAGGCGTCGAGATCCACAACACCGACCTCGTCATCGCAAACTTGAACGACAAGGGCAAGTTCGAGATGGAGCTAACCATCGAGCGTGGCCGTGGCTACGTTCAGGCTTCACAGAACCGCAACCCAGATGCAGACGCTGGCGTAATCCCAGTTGACAGCATCTACTCACCAGTTCTAAAGGTGGCTTACCGCGTTGAGGCAACTCGTGCCGGTGAGTACACCAACTTCGACAAGCTAATCGTCGATGTTGAGACCAAGGACAGCACCAACCCTAAGGACGCAGTTGCTTCGGCAGGCTCGACCCTAGTTGGTCTATTCGGTCTTGCAAAGGAACTGAACGAGGCCGCAGAAGGTATCGAGATCGGCCCTGCACCAGTTGAAGCTGGTCTAGCTCCAGAGCTCGCAACCCCAATCGAGGACCTCGACCTTACCGTTCGCAGCTACAACTGCCTAAAGCGTGAAGGTATCAACACCGTTAGCGAGCTCATCGCTCTGTCGGAAGACCAGCTGATGAACATTCGCAACTTTGGTAGCAAGTCGGTCGACGAAGTTCGCGACAAGCTAGCTTCGATGGGCCTCAAGTTCAAGGACGCAGTTCCTGGCTTTGATGCCGCTTACTTCTCGGCCTACGACGGCGACGACCAGGCCTAAGTTTTAGAAAGTTATAGGAGAAAATCATGCCTGCACCAACTAAGGGCCCACGTCTAGGTGGCGGACCAGCTCACGAGCGTCTGCTTCTCAACAACTTGGCTACCGCACTATTCGAGCACAAGCGCATCGTAACCACCGAGACCAAGGCAAAGCGCCTTCGTCCGCTGGCTGAGCGTCTTGTAACCTTCGCAAAGCGTGGCGACCTAGCCGCACGCCGTCGCGTCATGCAGCAGATCCTGGACAAGGGTGTAGTTCACGAGCTATTCGCGAACATCGCTCCTCAGGTTGCAGACCGTCAGGGTGGCTACACTCGCATCACCAAGCTTGGCTTCCGTAAGGGCGACAACGCACCTATGGCAGTAATCGAGCTTGTTCTTGAGCCAGTTTCGCCAAAGCCTGCATCGACCAAGGCAAAGACCGTAAACGCTGTAAAGGCAGTTGCGGTTGAGGCTCCTGCAGTAGTCGAGGAAGCAGCAGTAGAGGCTCCAGCAGCCGAAGCTGAGGCAACCGAAGCAGCAGCAGAATAGTAGTTCTGCTCTCGTAGCAAAGCTTTTCAAAATGAACGAGTCCGTTGACAATGTCAGCGGGCTCGTTCGTTTTAAGCTCGACTTCGCATATGACGGCACCGATTTCACGGGTTGGGCACGCCAGCCTGGCCTTCGCACGGTTGAAGGTGAACTCCTAGCCGCGCTGACCAAGATCTTCGGCGAATCGGAGTATGAACTAAACCTCACAGTTGCCGGACGCACCGATGCTGGCGTACACGCACGCCATCAGGTGGCGCACTTCGATCTAACTCCGCGCCAGATGAAGCGCATGGGACGTTACGCGGCTCGCGACATCATCGAGGGTGCGATCCGCGACCGCATCAACACAATCGTCGATGATGACATTCGCATCTTCAGCTGCGTGTTCGCCCACCCGGACTTCAACGCGCGCTACGCGGCCATCTACCGCCGTTACCGTTACCGCATCGCCGATGGGGTCTCGGTAAAGGATCCGGTGGAGGCGCGCAACACTCTTTGGTCGCGCAAGCCGCTAGACCTCATAGAGATGCAGGCGACCGCTCTTTCGCTCTATGGGCTGCACGACTTCGCCGCTTTCTGTAAGCCGCGCAATTTCGGAACTACCATCCGCGAGCTGCGTGAGGTGACAATCACCCGCCGCCCGGACGAAAACCGCGTGGTCGAGATTGAGTTGACCGCCGACGCCTTTTGCCACAACATGGTTCGGTCCATTGTGGGCGCGCTGATTGCAGTGGGCGAGGGGCGCGCAACCCGCGCAGATGTGGTGGCGAAACTCAAGTCCGGAAGCCGCGTTGGTAGCTACAAGGTGGTAAATCCACGCGGTTTGACGCTACTCGAAATCGGCTATCCGCCCGATGAAGACCTGGCCGCACAGGTGGCAAGAACTCAAGATACTCGCCGTCTGGAAGACCCAAACGACGAGGAAGAGTAGCGGCTCAGGCTGGTTTCGGGTCAAAACTTTGGCTGGAAACCTCATCGGCGGGCATTAAAGCCAAATAGGGTTTGACCAGCGCGCCATCTTGAAGGTAAACTAGACCCTTGGTATTGGCATTTGCTTTGTTGCAAGCCAATGTGAAAACTTGGATCCCCAGAAGAAGTTTCTTCAAGCGCGGATTCATTTCAATCCGACATAGAAACGAAAAGGCAATTTAGCGTGCGTACTTACTCACCAAAGGCTCACGAGCTCTCTAACGAGTGGCTCATCATTGACGCTACCGACGTAGTTTTGGGTCGCTTGGCAACTCACGCCGCAGCACTACTGCGCGGCAAGCACAAGCCAACCTTTGCTCCTCACATGGACAACGGCGACTTCGTCATCATCATCAACGCCGACAAGGTTGCGCTGACTGGCTCGAAGCTTGCTCAGAAGAAGGCTTACCGTCACTCGGGTTACCCAGGCGGTCTAACTGCTACCACTTACGCAGAGCTTCTAGAGAAGACTCCTGAGAAGGCTGTAGAGAAGGCCATCAAGGGCATGCTTCCTCACAACACCCTTGGCAAGAACCAGCTGTCGAAGCTGAAGGTCTACGCAGGTCCTTCGCACCCACACGCTGCACAGCAGCCAAAGCCTTTCACCATCGACCAGGTAGCCCAGTAATAACTGGCTCACTAGAGAATTCAAGGATTATTCGTGGCTAAGAACGAAGTAGTAGCAGAAGACGTAGTAGCAGTAGAGAGCTACACCACCGAGACCCCTGCAGCAAAGGCAACCGCCGCAGCTGCAAAGGTTGCACGTGGCCCACTAACCGTTCCTGGCGCCGGCACTGGCCGTCGTAAGGAAGCAGTTGCTCGTGTTCGCCTGGTACCAGGTACCGGTGCAATCAAGGTCAACGGCCGCACCCTGGAAGACTACTTCCCAAACAAGCTTCACCAGCAGCTAATCACCGACCCATTCAAGGTTCTTGACCTACAGGGTTCGTACGACGTTATCGCTCGTATCAACGGTGGTGGCGTTGCAGGCCAGGCTGGCGCATTGCGTCTAGGCATCTCGCGCGCACTAAACGAGATCGACCGCGACAACAACCGTCCAGCACTTAAGAAGGCTGGCTTCCTAAGCCGCGACGCTCGCGTAATCGAGCGCAAGAAGGCCGGTCTTAAGAAGGCACGTAAGGCTTCGCAGTTCAGCAAGCGTTAATTCGCTGATCTGTTCGCTACGCTTCAAGCATGGCTCGCCTATTTGGCACCGATGGAGTGCGTGGTCTCGCGAATCGCGAATTGACCGTAGAAATCGCACTACAGCTGGCTCAGTCAGCTGCCATTGTGCTTGGCCAGCAAGCTAAGAGCGCAGGAAACAAACCAAAAGCCGTAATTGGCCGCGACCCCCGAATCTCGGGCGAGTTCATCAGTGCAGCAGTAGCTGCCGGACTCGCGAGTTCGGGGGTTGACGTTTTTGACGCGGGTGTGCTGCCAACTCCTGCAACCGCGTTCCTAACCGCAGACCTCGACGCCGACTTCGGCGTGATGATCTCGGCATCCCATAACCCGGCACCAGACAACGGCATCAAATTCTTCGCGCGCGGTGGCCACAAGCTCCCAGACGCAGTCGAAGACAAGATCGAAGCTGGCATGAACGGCCCAATGCTCGCGCCACTCGGCGGCGAGGTTGGTCACATCCATCGCTTTGCGGATGCCGAGGACCGCTACCTGGTTCACCTGCTCAAGTCGATGAATAACCGCATCGATGGCATCAAGGTAGTGCTTGACTGTGCCAATGGTGCGGCTAGCGCGCTTTCGCCAGAAGTTTTCTCAGACGCCGGCGCCACCGTGACTGTCATCGGTGCCGAGCCAGATGGCGTAAACATCAACCTTGGCGTGGGTTCAACCCACCTGAGCAGCCTGCAGGCAAAGGTTCTTGAATTAGGCGCCGATGTCGGTATCGCACACGACGGCGATGCAGATCGTTGCCTCGCGGTTGACCACACCGGCGCAATCGTCGATGGTGACCAGATCATGGCCGTCCTCGCTCTCAGCGCCAAAGAACACGGCAGCCTTGCCCGCAACACCCTAGTTGCAACCGTGATGAGCAACCTTGGACTCAAGGTGGCCATGCGTGAGGCAGGCATCGATGTCATTGAGGCGGGAGTGGGCGACCGGTACGTTCTAGAGCAGATGCGTGCGGGCGGCTACACCCTCGGTGGAGAGCAGAGCGGCCACATCATCTTCAGCAAGTATGCGACCACCGGCGACGGCATTCTCACCGGCCTGCAGCTGCTCGCAGAGATGAAGCGCACGGGCAAGAGCCTCCGCGAACTCACCCAGGTGATGAAGATTTTCCCTCAGGTATTGGTCAACGTTCCGGGAGTCGACAAAACTCGCGTAAATGACGACGAGCCGATTCAGGCGCTAGTCCGCGAGGCCGAGGCGGAGCTTGCCGGCACAGGCCGCGTCTTGCTGCGGGCATCAGGCACCGAACCATTGGTTCGCGTGATGGTTGAGGCCGCCGATGAGGGTACCGCCCAGAGTTGGGCTAACCGCATTGCGGTTCTAGTGGAGCAGCGTCTAGCGCTATAGCCCCAAGGGTGGGCGTGAAGACGCGTGCTAAATCTTGCGCAGCAGAACGCGCTCAACCAGGTGATTTGAGCCCTTCTGCAATACCAAAGTGGCTCGCGACTTGGTCGGCTGAATGTTGTCGACCAGGTTCGGCAGGTTGATGGTGTCCCAGATTTCGTTCGCGCGATTAAGCGCGACCTCATAGTCCACTTGCGAGTAGCGGTGGAAGTAGGACTCCGGGTTAGTGAACGCTGATTCGCGCAGCTTTGCGAAGCGGTCCAGGAACCACTGCTTGATATCTGTTGGCTGAGGGTCAACGTAAATCTTAAAGTCGAAGTAGTCGCTTAGAGCAACCGCCTGATCGGCCCCCGGCTGCTGCAAAACGTTGAGGCCCTCGACGATCAGCACATCGGGGCTCTCCACCACAGCGCGCTGACCCGGGATGATGTCGTAGTAGAGATGGCTGTAAACCGGTGCGGACACCGATGGCAACCCACTCTTCACATCGGCGACGAACTTCAAAAGCGCCGTGCGGTCAT
>JBEEJV010000029.1:0-11627 GCA_041169005.1 Actinomycetota bacterium | reverse complement strand
CATCGGCGTCGCCCTATGGGTTGCGACTAGAGATAACAAGCATCCCAACATGGCTTCCCTCGGGCAAATGATGGAAGGCATCCTTCACAACCGCGCAACCCGCTTGGGATTGGGCATCTTTTGGTGGTGGCTCGGGTGGCACTTCCTGGTTTCAATCATCGGACGTTAGGCTTCTGCCATGAAATTTCGTCAAGTTGCCCAACGAATCGAGAATCTAGATCGCGCAATCGCCTTCTACAACCAGATCCTGAACCTCGAACCAATCGCCGTATTCAACCCTCCTGGGTTCGCCTTCTATAACTTGGATGGGGTTCGACTTTTCTTGGACATAAACGCACCAACTTCCCTCATTTATTTGCAGGTAGATGATGTCGAAACCAAAGTGGCTGAGCTTAGGGCTCTCGGCATCAAAGTGTTGAACGAACCACACGTGGTTTTCCCAGACGAGGGTGGCATCTTCGACACTCCTGGCGATGAATGGCTTGCTTTCGTGGAAGATTCCGAGGGCAATCAGCTGGGCCTGATGAGCCGCAAACCGTCTGGAGCCTAAATCTCGGCAATAAAAAAGGGCTGGTCCGAAGACCAGCCCTTTTCTTTTTGAAGTTACTTCATTGCCTGCTGTACCCACTGAGCGAAGCGCGCAGGGCTGGTTAGGTCTGCCTCGGTGCTCCAGGTGTACTGCTTGCCATTCACAACGATGGTCGGAGTTCCGGTGACCTTGATGCTTGAACCCTGAACGCTGTAGCTAGGGTCTAGCACCTTGTCGGTGGTGTCCGAAATCCACTTCTTGTAGGTGTTGTTGTTGATGCAGTCTGCAACCTTGCTGGCGTTTTGAACACCGATGGTGTTTGCGCGCGCAACTAGGGCATCGTTCTCAGGACCCGGGGTGCCTTCAGCTGGTTGGTTAGCGAATAGTGCCGCACTGTAGTCGAAGAACTGGTTTGGGCTGTAGTTTGCAACACAAACTGCTGCGTTGGCCGAACGGCTCGAGTAAGTGTTTGGCGAACCGCGCCCGTCGAGGAACGAGATTGGGTGGATTTCTACGGTTGCAGCGCCGGTTTTCACCCAGCTGCGCAGCTGCTCGGTGTTGCCGCTTTCGAACATGCCACAGATTGGGCACTGGTAGTCAATGTAAATCTGAATATTTGGAACCTGACCGTTGGTTGACGCAGCCGCCGATGGGTTTGGCTCTGGGGTCTGAGTCTTGGTGTAAGCCTCAAGGTTTGTACCGATCTTGATACCACTGTTGTAAATCATGTTGGCAGGACCACCAGCAACCGCATTGTTCTGGTTCACGCCACTCAAGATGGTTACAACGATGATGGCTACGGCGGCAAGAACGCCTACAACTACCGAAAGCTTGAGAACTAGGCTCTTGCTGCGCTCTTTACGAGCGTTAGCTTCGCGTAGTTGACGAGCCTTCTCGCGAGTAGCTTCACGCTGTTCACTGCGCGTCTGACGCGGTTCGTTCAAAGCCATGAAAATCCTTTATCGTTTGGCAATTTCGATTCGTAACCCAATGGTTATAAATCGCCCCTGAAAACCAATAATAACCTCGAGACGCGGTGGAATAATAAAAGTCTGTGCAAACGCACAGGCTCATTCACTAAGGATCGTTCGGTACGTACCTACCGATGAAAAGAGAAAACAAAAAATGGCATCAGTAACTTTTGATAACGCCACTCGCCTGTACCCAGGCGGCACCCGTCCGGCAGTTGACAAGATCAACATTGAAATCGCAGATGGCGAATTCCTTGTTCTTGTTGGCCCATCGGGTTGCGGTAAGTCAACCACCCTTCGCATGCTCGCCGGACTTGAAGAAGTCAACGAGGGTCGCATTCTTATTGGCGACCGCGATGTAACCGACGTTCCACCAAAGGACCGCGACATCGCAATGGTGTTCCAGAACTACGCTCTGTACCCACACATGACCGTTGCAGAAAACATGGGCTTCGCTCTAAAGATTGCCGGTGTTGCTAAGGAGGAGCGCGCAAGCCGCGTTCTAGAGGCTGCAAAGATCCTCGACCTCGAGCCATACCTAAGCCGCAAGCCAAAGGCACTTTCGGGTGGTCAGCGTCAGCGTGTAGCTATGGGTCGTGCGATTGTTCGTAACCCACAGGTATTCCTCATGGACGAGCCACTATCGAACCTCGATGCAAAGCTTCGTGTACAGACCCGTACTCAGATTGCTTCGCTACAGCGCCGTCTGGGCGTAACCACCGTTTACGTTACCCACGACCAGGTAGAAGCTATGACCATGGGTGACCGCGTTGCAGTTCTAAAGGACGGCATCCTTCAGCAGGTTGACACCCCACGTAACCTATACGAGCGTCCAGCAAACGTATTCGTTGCAGGCTTCATCGGCTCGCCAGCTATGAACCTTCTACAGCTCGACGTCGTTGACGGAGGCGTTCAGTTTGGTTCGGCTGTCATCCCAGTTGCTGCAGACGTACTTGCAAAGACCAAGGCTAAGAAGGTTACCGTCGGTATCCGTCCAGAAGGTCTAGAAGTAACCAGCGGTGCTGGCCTTGCTGTTTCGCTAGACGTAGTTGAAGAACTAGGTGCAGACGGCTTCGCTTACGGTACTGCAAACATCGGTGGCGTTGACACCGAGATCGTTGCACGTGTACACGGCACCGACCACCCACACGCTGGCGACAAGATCACTCTTGCGCTTGGCGAAGGCATCATCCACCTATTCGACGTTGAGTCGGGCGCCCGCCTTAACTAAGGACACTATTTAGTGACTTCCAACATGGAAATCACGGCTGCCACGGTAGAACCAGCACTGCTGGATCTACCGTGGCATTTGCCGTTAGAGGCCTGGCCTTCTGAAAACATCGCTGCTCTTCCTAAGGGTCTGAGCCGCCACACAGTGCGTTTCGCTCACCTTGGCGACTACGTAATCGCTATCAAGGAAACACTTCCTGAACTAGCCTCGCGCGAGTACGAGATGCTCAAGAACCTTGGCAAACTCGACGTACCTTGCGTCGAGCCGTTCGCGATTATCACAGGACGCACTGACGAGATGGGTGAGCCATTATTGGCAGTGCTAATCACCCGACACCTTAAGTTCTCTCTCCCCTACCGAGCCATGTGGAGCCAGGGACTTCGTCCTGAAACCGCCACACGCCTTGTAGACGCACTTGCACTCCTGCTAGTTCGCCTGCACATCGCGGGCTTCTTCTGGGGTGATGTGAGCCTTTCCAACACTCTATTTAGGCGCGATGCTGGAAAGTTCGCAGCTTACCTAGTGGACGCCGAAACCGGTCACCTATACGACAGCGGTTTGAGCAACGGTCAACGCGAAAACGACCTAGAAATCGCTCGCGTTAACATTGCCGGTGAGCTCATGGACCTGATTGCCAGCGGTAATGCAGCTCCCGGCGTGGATGCCGTTGCGGTATCGAACCGCATTGTCACCGCGTACCGCGATCTGTGGAGTGAGCTGACTGGCACCCAGACCATCAATGCCGACGAGCGCTGGAAGATCAGCCAGCGTGTGAAGAAGCTAAACGAGCTGGGCTTCGACATTGAAGAACTTGCAATCACAGCTGGTGGCAACGGAAAGAGCGTAAAGATTCGCCCGAAGGTGGTAGACGCTGGTCACCACAGCCGACGCCTGCTTTTACTCACCGGCCTTGACGTTGAAGAGAATCAAGCGCGTCGCCTGCTGAACGATCTGGACCAGTATCGTGTCGAACACGAACGCCTTGGAGCCGATGAGGAAGTGCTGGCACATGAATGGTTGAGCCACGCCTTCGAGCCGGTAATCCTCGCGATTCCTAAGGAAATGACCGGCAAGCTCGAGCCTGCTGAGATTTACCATCAGGTTCTGGAACACCGCTGGTACATGAGCGAAAAGGCAAACCATGACGTGCCAGTTCAAGAAGCAGTTCAGGACTATGTCATGAACGTCCTCAGCAAGCGTCCGGATGAAGAGGCACTGATAATGCCTGACACCACAGACTCTTACACGCTGCCGACGCCGGTTCCAACCGGAACAATCACAGTGATTGATGACGACGACATAGACTGGCGCGACCTGGTTTAGCGTTGAGCTGCTTTAGGTTAAGCAAGAAGGGCACCCAAACGGGTGCCCTTTTCGCTTAGCTAAAGTTTGTGACTACTTGGCGCGGCGGCGCGATACCTCGTAGAGGCTAACCGATGCGGCGATACCGGCGTTGAGGCTCTCGGTGGTAGTCGAGATCGGAATGCTGACGATAGCATCGCAGTTTTCCTGAACCAGACGCGAAAGGCCCTTGCCTTCAGATCCCACAACGATAACTAGTGGCTCGGTAGCAAGTTTGAAATCGGTCAGCTGCATGTCGCCATCGCCGTCGAGGCCTACAACAAACAGGCCGCGCTTCTTGAACTCCTTCAAGGTGGTGGTGAGGTTGGATGCAAGTGCCACAGGGACACGAGCAGCAGCACCCGCAGAGGTCTTCCAAGCCGAAGCGGTAACACCGGTTGAACGACGCTGAGGCAGGACTACACCCTGGCCACCGAATGCCGCAACCGAACGGATAATCGCACCGAGGTTACGTGGGTCGGTGATGCCATCAAGCGCGACGAAAAGCGGAACCTGATCGCGGTCGAGAACCTTGTCGAGCATCTCCATCGGGTGCGCGTAGTTGTATGGCGGAACCTGGAGCGCAATGCCCTGGTGAACCGAGTCCATACCGGTCATGCGGTCGATCTCTGGACGAGTGATTTCGTGGATTGGAATCTTGCGATGGTTAGCCAGCTGAATGGCTTCCTTTACGCGGTCGTCCATCTCGATGCGCAACGCCAAGTACATGGCGGTGGCAGGAATCTTGGCGCGAAGCGCTTCTAGCACCGAGTTACGACCCGAAAGTGTTTCGCTCGCGTCTGCAGCCTTCGCAACGGTGGCATTCTTGCGCGCAGCACCGCCGGCAGCACCAGCAGTGCGGGCAACCGGAGCTAGGTACTCGCCCTTCTTGATGCCACGAGCCTCAAGCTTTTCGCGACGAGCCTTAGCCTTGTCTGCCGGGTGGTGCTTGCGGTCCTCGGCCTTAGGGGTTGGACCCTTGCCTTCTAGTCCGCGCTTGTTCTTGCCACCGGTACCGCCTGCGGCACCATTTCCCTTTACGCGCTTGATTGCGCCAGGACGACGTATGCTAGCCATTTACACTCCAATGAGTTGAATCGGCGCCGTCACTTAGTGTGATTCCGGCATCCGAAAGTTGATCGCGGATGATGTCCGCACGAGCAAAATCTTTGTTGGCACGCGCCAATCGACGCTCCTCTAGAAGCGACTGAATGAGTGAATCGAGTGCCTTGTGTTCCTTGTTGGAATCAGCAGACGCGGTTGCCCATTCTGCTGCCATCGGGTCTATACCCAAAACAGCAAGCATACTGCGAACCGCGATGGTATGGCTAGCAGCAGTTTGGTTCTCGCCCGCATCGATGGCGCTGTTTCCGGCGCGAACCGACTCAAAAACTGCGGCGAGTGCCATTGCAATGTTTAGGTCGTCATCCATGGCTGCGACGAATTCTGGAGTTAGGTTTTTGGCAATCCCAGCGAGGTTGCGTCCGTCAAATTCGAGAGTCTCAGCCGGCAGAACTCGGTAGGCGCGACCCAAGAATGTTTCGATGCGATCGATTGCTACCTGGGCCTCAGAAATCGAATTGGCACTGTAGTCGAGGATGGATCGGTAGTGCACCGAACCGAGCCAGTAACGGACCGCCAGCGGCGAACCAGCTGCCAGTAGGTCTGCGGCATAAACACTGTTTCCGAGTGATTTGCTCATCTTCTGGCCAGCAATTGCAACCAAACCGTTGTGTAGCCAGAAGTTTGCGAATTCATCTCCAGCTGCACGACTCTGAGCTAACTCGTTCTCATGGTGCGGGAATCGCAGGTCTAAGCCACCACCGTGGATATCAAACTGACTTCCAAGGTACTTGGTGCTCATAGCACTGCATTCGATGTGCCATCCTGGGCGGCCACGGCCAAAGCGCGAGTCCCAGGCAGCGGTCTCCGGCTCCCCCGGCTTGCTTGCCTTCCAGAGGGCAAAATCACGTGGGTCTAATTTCCCGCGCACTTCCGCATCATCCGATTCGACCATGTCGTCGATCTTCTGATTGGTGAGCTCGCCATAGGCCGCCCACTTGGTTGAGGCGAAGTAGACGTCAGCAGAGCCATCGGTGGCCTGGTAGGCATAGCCGGCTTCGATGAGGCGCTCAATCAGTGCGAGCATCTCCGGGATGCTTGCGGTGGCACGAGGTTCATAGGTTGGTGAAGCGATGTGGAGTGCGCGGTAGGCGTCGTTGAACTCGCGTTCCATTTCGTAGGCAAGTGCCCACCACTCCTGCTTGCGCTCAACAGCGTTGGCAAGCACCTTGTCGTCTATGTCTGTGACATTGCGGACAAGAGTGACTTCAAGCCCCTTGGCCGTGAGCCAACGGCGAAGCTGGTCGTAAACCAAAGCCGAGCGGAGGTGACCAACGTGTGGCTCGCTTTGTACGGTTGGGCCGCACAGGTAGATGCCAACCTTTCCAGGCACGATTGGACTGAAATCGCGGGCACTCTGGGTGCGTGAATCGTAAAGACTAAGGCTCACAGGGCTAGCCTACCTTCGGGGTGCCGACGATTAGGGCAGTTGCAACTGCCGCCACGCCCTCACTGTTTCCGAGGAAACCCAGGCCATCAGTGGTGGTTGCACCGAGAGTGACGGGCGCGCCGACCAATTCGGTCATGCGAGCCTCGGCTGCCGCTCGCATTGGGCTCACCTTTGGGCGGTTGCCGATTAGCTGAACGCTTACGTTCTGCACACGCCAACCGTTCTGCGCGAGCAATTCAAGAGTGCCCCTGATGAAAACCTCACCGCTCGCTCCCGCGTATTCGGGACGGTCCACGCCGAAGTTTCCACCGATGTCTCCGAGTCCGGCGGCGGCCAGCATTGCGTCTACCACTGCATGTGCAACCGCGTCGCCGTCACTGTGACCTTCAAGCGCAACCTCGTTTGGCCATTCAATACCAGCGAGGATGAGTGGCTTGTGCCCGTCCGCGGCGAAGCGGTGAACATCGGTACCGATGCCCGTGCGCTGCTCTGCAGCGAGAACTCGCTCAGCAGCCGCGAAGTCGGCGGCGGTTGTGATCTTGAAAGAGTTTGGGTGTCCGATAACACTGATTACAGCGCCGCCGTGTGCCTGGTAGAGCGCGGCGTCGTCGGTGTGGTCATCAGCAGCCTTGGAATAGGCCTCGACCAGCGATGAAGCTGGGAATCCCTGCGGAGTCTGTGCGATGCGGAGGTGATCGCGGTCCACGGTTTCGAGGATTATCTCGGCGCTCGCTCGCTTGATGGTGTCGGCTACCGGTAGAACCGGAACAACTCCGCTGCCGGACTCTCGGACCGCGTCCGCAACGCGTTCAAAAACAACGGATGGGGTCAGCGATCGAGCTGCATCGTGCACCAGGACTAGTTTTATGTCGGATAGAAGAACCTTTAGGCCGTTTTCGATACTGCCTTGGCGGGTTTCCGTGCTGCCCTCAACCACGTCAACAGTGACACCCGATTTGAGGTTTGCCGCTGCGATGGCCCGTGCCTCAACTAGGTGCGATTTAGGAGCCACAACAATAACCTGCCGCAGGTGTTCGACCGCCAAAGTGTGCTTGAGCGCATGCTCAAGCAGCGTGATACCCGCTAGGTTCACGAATGCTTTTGGAGTGTTGAAGCCCAGGCGCGTGCCCGAACCGGCAGCCACCAGGACCACCGCTAAATCACGCATGGTTTCTGGGGCCTTTGACTAAGAAGCTAGAACAGTGTCTAGCTCTGCAGATGCTGCAACTTCGTCTACGCGACGAGCAAGTGCGAGTTCTGAGACGAGAATCTGACGAGCCTTTGCGAGCATACGCTTTTCACCAGCCGACAGACCGCGGTCCTGGTCGCGTCGCCATAGGTCGCGAACGACTTCAGAAACCTTGACGACATCACCGGATGCAAGCTTCTCGAGGTTCGCCTTGTAGCGGCGGCTCCAGTTGGTTGGTTCTTCGATGAAGTCTGCGCGTAGAACGCCGAATACTTCTTCAACACCCTCGGCGTTGATTACGTCGCGGACGCCAACCATCTCAACGTTTTCTTCTGGGACCCAGATGGTCAGTTCAGACTGAGCAACCTTGAGCTGCAAGTAAGCCTTGGTCTCGCCACGAATGGTGCGCTGTGCCTTTTCGACAATCTCTGCTGCGCCATGGTGTGGGTAAACGACGGTCTCGCCAACCTCAAAAAGCATATGAATTTCCCTTCAGAAAGGTCAATTTTACCACAGATGGCCCATTTTTATTGGGGTAAAATAGAAGGGCTATTAGCGCCCTCGAGAGGACAAATAATTGGTAGTTCGTAAGCTTGCCGCAATCGCCCTTGCTGCTGGAGTTCTTGTTTCAGCAACCGGCTGCAGCTTCAATTCACGCCCAGAGACACTTCAGTCGTACGCTCCAAGCGACGGCCAGGGCACCGAAATCCACATTTCGCGTAACGAAGGAGTTGCCCTTCGCAACATCTTCATCCTCACCGACGGCACCACCTACAAGCTTTACGGTTCAATCGTCAACACCGGCAGTTCGGCACAGAAGGTAACTCTTCAGTCGGCTGATGACACCACAAGCACCGAGTCGTTCGATGTTGCCGTTGAACAGACCATTGGCCTTGGCTACGAAAATGGTGCTGAAAGCACACTCACTCTTGCAGGCAAGCCTGGTTCGCTTTTCAAGTTGAACATCACTGCAGACGGCGGCAAGAACTGGACTAGCCTCAACGTCCCAGTACTCGATGGCACGATCGACTACTACAAGGACCTTGTAGACGGCCTGAGTTCTTCGGCAACCGCCACCCCGGAGCCAACAGAAGCCGCTAAGTAAAACTTTTTTAGCCGGAACTATCGGCAGTAAAAAATCCCCGACGTGACCACGTCGGGGATTTTTCTTTGATCTACGCCTCGAACTTGTAACCGAGGCCGCGCACAGTTTGCAGGTATACCGGCCGTGCGGGATCGTCCTCAATCTTTGAGCGAAGACGCTTAATGTGAACATCCAGAGTCTTGGTGTCACCGTAGTAGTTGCTTCCCCAAACACGGTCGATGATCTGGCCGCGAGTGAGCACACGATTGACGTTCTCAAGAAGGAGCTCCAGAAGTTCAAATTCTTTCAGAGGCATTGGAATCTTGGTGCCATTTACGAACACCTGGTGGCGATCCACATCCATCGAGACTGGGCCTGCTTCAATGACGCTACCCGCCACTACTGCGGGCTCAGTCTGGCGACGAAGGATGGCCTTCATGCGTGCCAATAGTTCGCGTGTTGAATACGGCTTGGTGACGTAGTCATCAGCGCCGATTTCAAGGCCAACCACCTTGTCAATCTCGCTGTCCTTGGCAGTGAGCATGATGATTGGAACGTTAGATTCGGCTCGAATAGCGCGGCAAACCTCGCTGCCGCTCTTGCCTGGAAGCATCAAATCCAAAAGGATGATGTCTGGCGCTTCTTTCTCGAATTGAGCTAGCGCCTTGATTCCATCTTCGGCTTCAACCACCTGGTATCCCTCTTTTTCAAGAAGATAGACAAGCGGCTCGCGTAAAGACTGTTCGTCTTCTACTACCAAAACTTTGGTCATGTTTAGGCCTTCGCGTTTTCGGTTAGATCGTTGGACAGTTCTGGAATGCGGAGTGTGAATGTGGAACCGGTGCCTAGTTGGCTGAAGAGCTTTATTTCTCCTCGGTGATTCATTGCAACGTGCTTAACAATCGCTAGCCCAAGGCCGGTGCCACCGGTCTGTCGAGAACGCGATTGGTCTACACGGTAGAAACGCTCAAAAATGCGGTCTTGGTCTTCGACTGAGATGCCTACTCCCGAATCTGTCACGGTCAGTTCGGCAACCCCATCGATGGTTCGAAGTCCAACACCCACCTGAGCGCCGTCCTCCGAGAAAACAATCGCGTTTTCTACAAGGTTTTTTACCGCCATGGTTAGCGATTCACGGTCTCCCAGGACTATGTGACCACTTGGCGCATGCACCTTGAGTGAAATGTTTTTCGCCTCAGCCTGCACCGAGTTTCGCTCACACGCATCGGCTATTACACCGCTCAGATCTACCGGCTCGAAAGTTGTTTGGGCACCTGCAGACTGCACTCGCGATAGCTGAATGATGTCTTGGACCAGGCTGGCAAGCCGGTTAGCTTCGCGTTGAAGGTTTGACGAAAAACGCTTCACCATTTCTGCATCATCGGTGTTGTCTTTCAAGGCCTCTGCAAGCAGCGAAATGGCACCGATAGGAGTTTTGAGTTCATGCGAGATGTTGGCGATGAAGTCGCGACGGGTATCGTCCAAGCGCTGCGCTTCGGTTCGATCTTCAACAATCAAAAGCGTGTAGCGCGAATCGATGCGCCCGGCGCGTGCGTAAACCACAGAACGCTCTCCGCGAAGGCCGGTAACCAACTCGTACTCTCCATCGAGCGGAGACTTGCTGCGGCTGCCCTGATCAAAAAGCTCGAATAACGGCTTGTGAGCCAACATATGGGATTGAACAAGTCCCATGGAAACCGCGTTCGCAGATGCGCGCACTACGTTACCCTCGTTGTCTAGCACGATTGTGGCTGCTGCGAGAACGTCGATCAGATCGGTCAGTTGCGGCGGAATATCGCTCGCGCCTCCCAGCTCAACTGCCGTGAAGCTCTGAATCAATCGGTTCAATGTGCGGTCTTTCGTCCAATAGTTGTTTAATTGGTTAACAACTTCTTTGTCTGATTTTCAGACTAGGTCATATTGATTCGGGAAACTCCGCCAGAAGCGCTAACTCGCAATCAATTCCAATGAAGTTTGGGATTTGTTTTATGTGCGTTAACTATCGACTGGGAGATTACTTTGGTAAGTAATGAAAGGGACTTCATGCGCGAAGTTTTCCAGAACCAGCTCGCCGACGTGCAGGCACGCCTAGTTGAGATGGCCGAGTCGGCAACAACCATCATGGAGAAGGCCTCACAGGCTTTCTTGAACAGCGATGTAGCCCTAGCCGATGAAGCAATCGCATTAGCCGAGGCAAACGAGTCTCGCGCCTTGGCTCTAGACGAAATCGTCATCCGAGTGCTCGCAAAGCAATCACCAGTTTCTCGCGACCTGCGCATCTTGGTTTCGGCGCTTCGAATCAGCGCCTCACTCGAACGAATGGGTTCACTCGCGGGACACATCGCTGCGATTGCGCGCTACCGTTTCCCAGGTTCAGCTGTTCCGGCTTCGCTGGCGGCAACTTTCGCCGAAATGGGCAAGCTTGACGTAGCACTTGGGCGCAGTTGCGTGGATCTGCTTCGCAACACCGACGTAGATCTTGCTCGTAAGATCCAGGCCGAGGATGCCCGCGTGGACGAACTGCACCGCAGTGTCTTCAACGTGGTACTCGGCGATGACTGGAAGGAAAACGCGATGTACACCGTCGACGTTACCCTCGCCAGCCGCTATCACGAGCGCTTCGCAGACCACGTGGTAGACATCTCAACCAAGGTTGCCTACCTCTCTACTGGCGAATGGCACGAACTCGACTAATTAAGCTGATTTAACGAAAACTCCCCGCATGGCCAAAGCCTTGCGGGGAGTTTTCGTTTAGGTCTGATTACTTCTT
>JBEEJV010000028.1:0-7394 GCA_041169005.1 Actinomycetota bacterium | reverse complement strand
CCTCTAGTATCTGGGCTTTTCCGGCCGCGTCGGTCACCACCGCGACAGCGCCTGCCGCAACTGCCTTAGCAATAAATGCAGCACCGTGAGTCTTCAAACCTGGCATCGCCACAAAGAGGTCTCCTGGACGCAGGTCGTTGGTGTTCATGCTGATGCCGGGGAGAGAGACATTTGCCTGGGAAGCAAGGTCAAGACCGAATCGCTTGGTGAAATCTGCCAACAAAACCGGGGCGACGGAGTCGGGCCTAAGGATTGGCGGAATCGACTCTTTCATCTTCTTCTCTTCAGTCATAGTGTTTACCACTTGGCTGGAATATTAGGCGATTTTGTGGTGCTTGGTGGGACGCGGTAGGTGCGCAACACCTGCTGCAGAATGTCCTTGAATGGTGGCGTTGCACCAATCGAGTTGCTTACGGTTCGAGGCTTGTAGATAGTTACGGCCAAAACGTATTGTGGGTCTTCTGCAGGTGCCATACCGATGAAGGAAATGGCGTGAAGCGAGATGTAACCAACTCCATTGTCTTTCGCAATCTGTGCGGTACCAGACTTTCCACCGATTCGGTAACCAGGGATAGCTGCAGTGCTACCAACACCACCCTTCTGAGTGACGTTGTTCTCGAGCATTGAGATGACTTGACGAGCAGTCGAAGGCTTCAAGACTCGAACTGGCTTGATCTTGTTTTCTGCAGGAGTTACCTTGCCGGTTGCACTCTTGCAGTCGAGCAATAGCTCTGGTGATAGGCGAACACCCATGTTGGCGATGGTTTGATACAGGAATGCGGTCTGGATCGGAGTAACCGTCATCGCCTGACCAAACATCGTGGTGTAGATCGAAACGCCATCGGTGTTCTCATGGATGATGCCGCTACCTTCACCAGCAAAGTTCACAGCGGTGCGCTCGCCAAGACCAAACTTCTTCCAATAGTCGAAACGCGTTGCATACGGCACTCGCTTACCGACCTGGATGATACCCGTGTTCGACGATTCGATTAGCACACCTTGAAGGGTCAGGTGTTCAGTCGGGTGGACGTGGCTGTCGCTGATTCTGTAGCCACCGGCCACGGTAGTGCTTTGAGGAGCGATAACCTGCGTTGTTGGAGTTGCAACACCTTGGTCGATCGCAGTCGCAGCTGTAACGGTTTTCAGAGTCGAACCAGGCTCAAAGGTAGCCTGGAAGATGCGCGAACGGCGATCCGCATCGTTGAACACGGTGAAATTATTAGGGTCCACGCTTGGATATTCAGCCGCAGTAAGAATTCGCCCGGTCTTGGCCTCAACGACAACAGCACTGCCCCAGTCGGCGCGTTCTTTCAAAACGTAATGCGCCATTACCTGCTGTGCGTAATACTGCAGGTCGCTGTCGATGCTGAGCTTCAGAGTGCCGCCGTTTTTAGGCGCAGTGGTGATCTGTCGGCTGGTAGGAATCTTGATTCCGTCGACGCCGCGCTCGTAAGTTTCTTTCCCGTCAATACCGGCAAGGCACTTGTCTTGGGCCAGTTCGAGACCTTCAAGTGGGCGGCCGTCCTTTGACATAAAGCCAAGTAGGTTTCCGGCTAGCGCACCGTTTGGGTAGATGCGGTGAGGCACTGCTTCGAAGAACAACCATGGAATGTCAAGCGCCAACAGCTTTCGGTACTGACTTCCGTTTGCTTGCTTGAATAGGTTCGAATAGTGCGATGTGCCCAGTAGCTTCGGGGCCAGTTCCGCAGGCTGAACCTTGAGAATATCTGAAATCTCAACCGTAGCTTGCTCGACTGAGATGGTGGTCGAAGCGCCATTCACAGTTCGGTCGAATGGCATTACCATCGTTGGGTCCACGTTTACGTCATATGCGAGAACAGTGGTTGCTAGAACTTTGCCGTTTACATCCACGATGTCGCCGCGCATGGCAGGGATTGTGGTCGTGACCGCGCGTTTAGCAAATGACTCGGCGTTGATCTTTGGCGCCTCGACGATTTGGAACTGGACCAGTCGCAAACCAAAAATAACGGCAAGCACCGCTACTACGGCCATCAGGCGGCGCAGGCGAATATCGTCAACCGAAGTTGGTCGGTTCTTCATCTGCCCCTCCTTTGAATGCCGAGGCTATGTGTCTGATGCTTGAGTCGGGCAGAAGTGCCCGCTTCGGAACAAACTTTTTAGTTGATTAGTGTGAGGCAGCAGCAGGAATGCCGCCACTCGATGAAACTACCTTGGTAGGCGAAGATTTTGCGCCACCGACATACCCACTGTTGGCTGCCGTCCAGCTTGAGCTTTCGCTTCCCGCTGGCTTGGTTGACGGAGCTGTTTTGGTAGCACCGGTGGCGACATTTGTTGCGGCTACATTTGCGGTAGCCGAAGACTGAGTTGCTGCAACTTCAGCGGACTTGAGTGCGCTTGCAGTTGTTTTCGTAGTGAGCAGCGAGTTTGGAACCAGGTTGCTCGTGATGCGATCTGCGTTTGAATTGACCGCTGCTAGCGCCTTGCCGTAGACCTGCTGCGAAGTTACGTCGAGGAACACTGGGTTTGCGTTGCTCTGCATGCCAAGAGCACGAGCAGCATTTGCCAAGTTCTGGTTGCTCGACAGCGACTGAACCTGAGCGCCAAGGATCTGACTGTTGAGCGCTAGTTCCTTCTTCTCTGCTTTCAGATGAGCGAGCTGGTATACGCCCGCGCTCGTGGCGATATTTAGAAGGAGGTTTCCAACTCCAATGCCAAGGAAGCCGACGATAGCGATGAGCGTGATGAAGAGTCTTGGGTTGTTGCGGCGGAGCGGAATCGACTTGTATCCCTCGACGATTGAGAACGACGGTGCACTCTGCTTCAGTGCTGGCATTGCGCTCATGCTGCGTTCCTAATTTTTTCGACCGCGCGCAAACGAACCGATGCCGCACGTGGGTTTTCGAGAATTTCCGCTTCCGATGCCTGCTCGGCACCCTTGACGACAAGCTTCAAGATTGGAGCGTGTTCGGGAAGTTCAATAGGCAAGTCGATCGGTGCAGATGAGGTGCTACCGGCCACGAAAGCCTGCTTGACGATTCGGTCTTCAAGCGAGTGATAGGCCAAGACCAAAAGACGGCCACCGAGGTTTAGAGAGTTGATGGCGGCTGGCATGGTGCGGGTTAGCACTTCGAGCTCACCGTTTACCTCAATACGCAACGCCTGAAATACTCGCTTGGCAGGGTGACCGTTGCTCTTGCCTGGGATGAAAGGAATAACCTTCGCAATCAGAGCCGTCAATGCTGCCGAACTTGAGAACTGTGCGGTTGCGCGAGTGGCCACGATTGCCTTGGCAACCTGCTTGGCAAAGCGCTCTTCACCGTATTCCTTGAATATCTTGGCCAGATCCTGCTCGCTGTAGGTGTTTACAACCTCGGCTGCGGTGATGCCCTTGGTGGTGTCCATGCGCATGTCCAGTGGTGCGTCATACGAGTAAGCGAAACCGCGGTCAGCTTCGTCTAGCTGCATGGAAGAGACCCCAAGGTCTAGAAGGATTGCGTCAACGCCGTCGATGTCTAGGTCTTCGAGAACTTCTTCGATTTCTTCGTAAACGGCGTGCACCAGGTGAGTGCGGTCTGCGAAGCGAGCTAGGCGCTGGCCGGCAAGGGCAAGTGCGTTGGTGTCGCGGTCGATGCCAATCAGAGTCAACTGTGGGAAGCGTTCGAGGAATGCCTCACTGTGACCGCCAAGACCCAGGGTGCCGTCAATCATCACTGCTGGCTTACCTTCGATGGCCTCGCCCAAAATCTCTAGGCAACGCTCGAGCATTACCGGTGCGTGTAGTTCATCAATTGCTTTAGCCATGATTACCGGTGTCTAGAAAAGACCCGGAATCACCTCCTCAGCAATCTCCGAGAATGAGGCATCGCGTTCAGCCTGCGATTCGTTCCAAGCGCTGGAGTCCCAAATCTCTGCGCGATTACCCATACCGATGACGGCGAGGTCACGGCCTAGGCCTGCGTAGTCACGGAGCATCGCTGGGATTGTTACGCGACCCTGCTTGTCAGGAACTTCATCGGTTGCGCCAGAGAGCAGGCTACGCAGGAAGTCGCGGGCAACCTTGCTTGAGATAGGAGCGAGGCGGATGCGTTCGTTAAGTTCTTCGAACTCACGAGCACTGAAAACGTATAGGCAGCGGTCTTGTCCGCGAGTGATTACCAATCCGCCCGCGAATTCATCACGGAACTTGGCTGGAAGAATGATGCGGCCTTTTTCGTCGAGGCGTGGGGTGTGAGTGCCTAGCAGCATCGCTTTTACCCCTTTCTATGCCTCGTCGACCTATACGCTCCACTTTACTCCTCTATGCACCACAGATGCACGAAACGCCGGCAATTTCTCTATATATTTTTGATAACTTTCCCGTCATTACAGCGATATCGACGGTGGAGGAAAATGGAGCAGATTTCACGATAATTTGCCAAAATTCGCCAATACGGCTCGTCAAACGGTAAAGAAAAAGACCCCGGATTGAAATCCGAGGTCAGGTTCTTGAATCTGTGGTTGGAAGTGGTGGTTATTGGCCGTTCATTCGCCTATCCCAGCGTTCTTCAAAAAAGCCACCGAGATCAAAACGTTTTGCCTTCTTTGCTCCAGCAGTGGATGAAGCCTGAGCACCGCTGGATCCCACTGCTCCGGCCGGTTTAGCGGTGCTAGCGATAAGCAATCCGCCCAGCATCAAGGCAAATCCAGCCACTCCAATCAGCATGTAATGAGTGATAGCGCCTACCAAAACCACTGATATGCCACCCAAGGCAACCATTGAACCAGCCACCATTCGTGCTGCACTGCGCTGAGTCTTGCGCACCGGGGTCTCATCGGCGGCTTTTTTAAAGCGGTTCGCCAAATCGGCGTCATCCGCGTACAGACCGCGCTCTAGTTCCTCAAGAACTTTGCGTTCGCGTTCAGAAAGCCCCATGATTTCCTCTTCTCAGTTTGAGTTTAAGCGCCGCATGCCATCTCAAACAAGCAGTTCTCGGTTTACTCTTATTCCATGAGCGAATCGGCAAACCTACTCGAGTTGATCCAAGAACACCTCGATGACTTCTGCGCTTCGCAAAAAGCTGACTTCGCAGGGATTTCCGAAGACCTGTCGCCGATTGTCGACTTCAGCCAAGAACTTATGACTGGGGGAAAGCGTTTCCGCGCGTTGTTCGCTTACTGGGCTTGGGCAAGCACTCTGCCGGTAGCCTCGCTAAAACAAACACAAGACCAGCTCGCTCAGTCGAGCGAGGCAATGATCGGCATCACAAGCGCTCTCGAGATGTTCCACGCTGCCGCGCTTGTGCACGATGACATCCTCGACCAAAGCGATACCCGCCGCGGCAACCCCGCAGTGCACAAGAAGTTTGAAAAACTGCACGGGGACAGCTACTACTCTGGCTCAAGCGAGCGCTTCGGCATCGCTGGTGGCATCCTGGTGGGAGACCTACTGCTCTCTTGGAGCAGCGAAATGTTCGGTCGAGCCGTAGCCAACGCGCCAACCCAGGCCGTTCAGGATGCCTGCCGCGACGAATTCGCCAAAATGCGCATCGAAGTCATGGCAGGACAGTACCTAGATGTGCTTGAAGAAAACGCGGCACTCACTCGCCCGGTTCACGAAGCCGTGGGTCGCGCCAACCGCGTCATGCTTTACAAGACTGCAAAGTATTCAATCGAAGCCCCGATGCTGATCGGTGCCGCATTTGCGGGTGCCGAATCTGGCCTGCTTCGTGGTTTCAGTGCCTTCGGCATCCCATTGGGCATGGCCTTCCAGCTTCGCGACGACATTCTTGGAGTATTTGGCGACCCTGCCGTTACCGGAAAGCCCGCGGGAGACGACCTACGCGAAGGCAAGCGAACAGTTTTGGTTGGCCTCACCCGCGAGTCCCTCAACCCATCGGTGGCGCGCGTGTTTGATGAGATGCTCACAAGCCGCAGCCTCAATGCGGAACAGATTCAGTTCTTGCAACAAACCATGATTGGCTGTGGCGCCGTTGCCAAGACCGAGCGCATGATCGAGGATCTCGCAAACCAGAGCCTTGAGGCACTTAGCGAACTCGAGATTAGCGAAACTGGCAAGGCCCAGCTACGTGGGCTTGCATTGAAGGTTATAAACCGCGATAAGTAAGCGGCTTAGAGCAGCGCCATAGCCACTCGGCGAACCGGCGACTTTTTACCAGCGACTAGAGCCGCCATCGGGGTGCTGCCCAGCTCTTCTTCCTCTGTGTAGAGCCATTCAAGGGCTTCGTCAGAGGTCATGCCAACGTCGAAAAGCACCTGCAGGGTTCCGCGAAGATTTGGCATTGGTTCGCCATCTTGGATGGCGTCGGCCGGAACCTTGCGAACGCCGTCTATGCGGGTTTCTACTAGGTAGTGGTCTTCAATGAGGCGGTGGACCTTGCCCAAAGGCAGGTCGAGAATCTCAGCTACATCTGGGATGGTGAGCCAACTAACGTTGGCGAATACTTCTGGCACGCTTATAGATTGCCACAGTTTGCCCCAGACCAAAACTAGGCTTGGCATAGATTCTTTATTCTGAGAACCGTTTGAGCACCAAAGGACCCGCCTTGTCGCTGGCAAATACTCTCGTAGCAGGCCGCTATCGCGTCGAGCGTTTGCTCGCTCGTGGCGGAATGGCCGACGTCTATTTGGCTACCGATGAGCGCCTAGATCGCCAGGTTGCCGTCAAAGTCATTTATCCGCACCTTGCCGAAAACCCTTCGTTCCGGGAACGCTTCATCAAGGAAGCTAAAGTTGCGGCCAAGTTGAGCCACCCAAACTTGGTCAATGTCTTCGATCAGGGCACCGATGGCAACATCACATTCCTGGTCATGGAATACGTGCCGGGCATTACCCTTCGCGATGCTCTTTCGCACAACGGAAAGCTTGCTTCAACCCGAGCACTGGCTTTGTTCTCAGAGGTGCTAGAGGGTTTGGCGGCTGCCCATCGTGGCGGCATTTTGCACCGTGACCTCAAGCCCGAAAACGTTCTACTAGCGGATGACGGCCGCATAAAACTAGGCGACTTCGGCCTAGCCCGCGAGCTGGATTCGAACACAAACACCGGGTCGCTCATCGGAACCATCGCTTACCTCTCCCCTGAACTAATCACACGCGGATACGCAGATGCGCGCAGCGACGTCTATGCGGCAGGAATTCTGCTGTTCGAGCTCATCACCGGTGAACAGCCGTTCAAGGGCACTGAGGCTGCTCACATTGCCCATCAGCACACTTCAGCCGGCGTACCAGCCCCAAGCAGTATCGACCCCACCATTCCGCCAATCGTGGACGAACTTGTTCTCTGGGCAACCGCTATGGCGCCGGAGAATCGTCCAGCAAATGCTGGCGATTTGCTAGAGATAGTTCGACGAGTCCGCGCAGATCTGAAGGCTGGTCTAGGCGCTACAGCCCGTCTCGACTTGTCGCAACTTCCGCCG
>JBEEJV010000027.1:0-33851 GCA_041169005.1 Actinomycetota bacterium | reverse complement strand
AGCGCTGGAAGGCAACTGCAACGCCGCTCTCCTTGGCAACCGATGCCTCAGCCTGGGTAAGGGTGCGGTCTTCGGCGCGGAAGCGCAACGCAAAGGTGAGAGACTTCTTGCCCTCGTCGATTCCGGTTCCGCGGTAGTCGTCGGTTAGTGAGATGGCTTCGAGAAGCACACCCGCACCCTCGATGAGGGCGGCCTCAACAGCAGCGGCCGGAACCGAGTGGTCGACGATAAGTGAGACGTCCTGGGTTGCTGCCGGGTAGGTGTGAACCGCACCCGCCTGAACAACCTCAGGCGCTAGCGAGCCGAGGAGGTCGAGGTTTAGCTCGAGCACACCGACCTTGCGAGGCAGGTGGTTTTCAGCGGCGAGGCTCGGGTCGAGCTCGCCGGCATAACCAACCACCTGGTCGCCCGAAGCGTTGGTGATGAAGAGTTCTGCGGTGCGTCCAGGGTGGAAGCCCTTTGGCGAAGCCTGACGAACCTTAAGATCTGCTCCCACGGCGAGCGCCGCCATGCGAGCAGCCTGAATTGCATCCTCGTATCCGCTGGCAACAGCCTTGGTGCCAACCTGCTGCTGTAGGCGGTCGCCCGCGAACAGTGCGGCAAGGTGCTTTGGCTGTGCCGGGATGGTTGCTTCGAGACCAGCGACGGTCTTTGCCTCTGGACGTTCTCCACCAACCGGAAGCTTGCCGGTCTTGACGACAGGCTTGGCCGGCTGGAACACTGCACCGATTTCGAAGATCGAGAGGTTGGTTAGTCCGCGCGAAACGTTGCGGGCAGCTGCCTCGATGAGCGCAGGCAGCAACGAAACACGCATGTTCGACGCCTGACCCTGCAGCGGGTTAGCCAGCTTGACTGCGACCACGGTGCCGTCGGCGTCGTGGGTCGATGGCAGGTCGCTAACCGCGAGCCAACCGAGCTGCTCATCGGTGACGAATGGGTAGTTCAGAACTTCAACCGAACCTGCCGCAGCCAGCGCGTTAGCAATGCGACGACGCTGGGCCTGAGCGCGGGTTAAACCGCGGCCCGGAGGCGCGATAGGAAGACGAGTTGGGATTCGGTCGTATCCGGTGATACGCGCGATTTCCTCGACTAGGTCGGTCTTGTGCTTTAGGTCGGTGCGCCAAGTTGGCGGAACCACATTGAAACCGCCTTCGACGTGGTCTACGGAACAACCGATGGCCTGAAGAACCTGAAGAATCTCGAGCGAGTCGTATTCGACGCCAACGAGCTCGGTAGCGAACTCCTGTGGCAACCAGATGGTTGGCTGAGGCTCGTAGTCGCGGAAGTCTGAGCCAAACCACTGAGCTTCACCACGCGAGTGAACTTCGAGCAGCTGAACCACACGGGCAACAGCAAACTTGGCTACCGAGTGATCGACACCGCGCTCGAAACGCTTCGAAGCCTCTGATGGAAGCTTGTGGCGGCGAGCACTGCGTGCAATGGAAATCGGGTCGAAGTTTGCGCCTTCGATGAGGACGTTCTTGGTCTCGAGGGTTACCTCGGTCGACTCGCCACCCATTACACCGGCAAGACCAATAGCACCCGATTCATCGGCAATAACAAGGTCTTCTGGGTCTAACTTGCGAACAACGCCGTCCAGAGTCTTGAGAGTCTCGTTCTTCTTGGCGCGACGGACGGTGATTCCGCCCTGAATCTTGTCATAGTCGTAGGCGTGCAGTGGCTGACCGAGCTCGAGCATCACGTAGTTGGTGATGTCAACGAGCAACGAGATCGAACGCATTCCCGCAAGCTGTAGGCGGGCTACCATCCAAGGCGGAGTAGGGCGGGTTGCGTCTACGCCGGTTACCTGGCGCAGAACGAAACGGGTTACTCCCTTGCGGCCACGGATTGGAGCCTGGTCGTCGATGCTCAGCTCGAAACCGCTGGTCGATGCCGGCTCTGCGTTGCCCACCGGGTCGCGGAAGTTTGCACCGGTAGCGTGCGAGTACTCTCGAGCTACACCACGGATGCTCAGGCAGTAGCCGCGGTCTGGGGTGACGTTAATCTCGGCAGCGGAGTCGTCAAGGTGAAGAAGCTCAAGTGCGTCCGAGCCGACCTTAGGGTCTAGGCCGAGTGCCTGTAGGCGGAGGATACCGCCATGGTCTTCGTTTAGGCCAAGTTCACGACCGCTGGCAAGCATGCCATCCGAGACGTGACCGTAGGTCTTGCGCGCAGCGATTGCAAAATCACCCGGCAGCACTGCGCCTGGAAGACAGACAACAACCTTGTCGTCGACGAAGAAGTTTGAAGCACCACAGACGATGCCGCGGATATCGGCACCACCATCGGCGGCCTTCTCACCAGTTGGGGCAACCTGTACCTGACACCAGCGAATGGTCTTGCCATTTGCCTGAGGTTCTTCAACGAACTCGAGGACCTTACCGACCACAACCGGGCCGGTCACATCGAAGCCGCGCGCGCCTTCTTCTTCAAGACCAACCTTGACCAGCTCGGCCATGACCGAATCTGGAGTGGCATCGCCTGGAAGGTCGACATACTCACCAAGCCAACTCAACGGAACGCGCATTAGAGAACCAATCCAAACTGCTCACTGAAACGCACATCCGCTTCAACCATGTCGTGCATATCCTTGACATCGTTGCGGAACATAAGGGTGCGTTCGATACCCATGCCGAATGCGAAGCCCGAGTAAACCTCAGGGTCGATGCCGGCCGACTTCAAAACATTAGGGTTCACCATGCCGCAGCCACCCCATTCGACCCAGCGCGCACCGCCCTTGGCACCCGGGTGCCAGACGTCGAGCTCAGCCGATGGCTCGGTGAACGGGAAGAACGATGGACGCAGGCGGATCTTGGCCTCTGGGCCAAACATGCTGCGAGCGAAGTGCTCGAGGGTGCCGCGGAGGTCTGCCATGGTCAGGTTCTTGTCGATGGCTAGACCCTCAACCTGGTGGAATACCGGGGTGTGAGTTGCGTCTAGCTCATCGGTGCGGAAAACGCGGCCAGGGCACAAAACGTAGATTGGGACTTCGCGGTCGAGCATCGAGCGGACCTGGACGGGCGAAGTGTGAGTGCGGAGAACCAGGTGGCTCTCGACAGGCTCAACGAAGAAGGTGTCCTGCATCGCACGCGCAGGGTGATCCTCGTCGAAGTTGAGGGCGTCGAAGTTGAACCACTCATTTTCTAGTTCTGGACCCTCGGCAATTTCCCAACCCATGCCAACGAAGATGTCAGAAATCTGCTCCTGAAGCAGGGCAAGCGGGTGGCGGGCACCGATGCGAGCGGTTAGCGGGCTAGCCGTGACATCGACGGTCTCCGCTGCAAGCTTTGCGCGTTCTTCGGCGACGAAGAGTTCTGCCTCACGAGCTGAGTAAGCCTGGTTTACCGAACCGCGGGCCTGGCCAATGAGCTTGCCAGCCTCAGCCTTAAACTCTGGGGCCAACTTTCCAAGCTGTGCGTTGAAGGCACCGAGCTCTGACTGGTCGCCCATCACGGCAGGCTTTACGAGCTTGAGGGCCGCGAGGTCTGCAGCGGCTGCGATGGCCGAAAGGGCCTGATCTACAGCGGCCTGCACCTGGCTGGCGGAGATTGGATTTTGGTTCGACATAAGGCTTCCAGTCTACCTTTCGGGCTGGTTTCGTGCGGTTTATCGAGCCGCCGACGGGGATTTACTTGTTTTGCGCGAAGGCGGTCTGATACAGGCAAACGCTCGCTGCGGTGGCAAGGTTTAGGCTCTCGGCATCGCCGTATAGCGGAAGGCCAACCACTCGATCGGTTGCGGCTAGGACTGCCGGCTCAAATCCCCAGGCCTCGTTACCGAATACCCAGGCGGTAGGAGCGGCAAGAACCTCAGGCTCTAGGTCGGTGATGAGCTGACCGCCACCATCGGCTGCGAATACCTGAATGCCAGCCGCCTGGAGCTTTTCGATAGCGATTTCGATTGGAACTTCGATTGCAAACGGCAGGTGGAACAGCGAACCCGTGGTCGAACGAACCACCTTCGGGTTGTAAACATCGACGCTGTTGGTCGAGAAGATGACCGCGTCGGCACCTGAGGCATCGGCGGCACGCAAAACGGTACCGGCGTTACCCGGGTCGCGGACCTGTGACAGCACCGCAACCAGCTTTGGCTTGGCGGCGATGATGGTCTCGAGCGAGACGTGGAGCTGCTGGCAAACCGCCAGCACGCCCTGCGGGGTTGAGGTGTCGCACATCTGCTCCAGCACACGCTCAGAGACCAAAACTAGCTCGACGCGGGCCTTCTGGGCGCGCTCGAATAGCTCAGGGTATCTCTGAACACATTCTGGGGTGGCGTACAGCTCAACGATTTGCTTCGGGACGTTTAGGGCTTCTTTTAGACCCTGCGGCCCCTCAAGCAGAAAGAGCCCGGTCAATGACCGGGCGTCTTTCTTTGAGAGCTTCGCGACCCCTTTGACCAGTGCGGACTTGGGATCGATCAGCATTGAAACTACTTGACCTTTGGAGCCGAAGTGTCTGCTGGAAGTGCAGCCTTTGCGCTTGCAACGAGCTTTGCGAAGGTTGCTGCGTCGTTGATCGCTAGGTCTGCAAGGATGCGACGGTCGACCTCGATGCCTGCAAGTGCAAGACCCTGGATGAAGCGGTTGTAGGTGATGCCGTTTAGACGTGCAGCTGCGTTGATGCGCTGGATCCATAGACGACGGAAGTTGCTCTTACGGTCCTTGCGGTCGTTGTAAGCGTAAACATACGAGTGAAGCAGCTGCTGCTTCGCCATGCGGTATAGACGCGAACGCTGTCCACGGTAGCCGTGTGCGCGCTCTAGTACGGTACGACGCTTCTTAGCACCGTTAACCGCGTTCTTTACTCTTGCCATTTTTTCTAAGCTCCTAAATAAAAAAGATTCGCTGGCGACTAGTGGCCGAGCTGCTTCTTGATGGTCTTGAAGTCTGCTGCCGAAACTAGCTGGTCCTGGTTGAGGCGACGGGTACGACGGCTCGACTTGTGCTCCATGTTGTGGCGCATGTTGATCTGCTGCTTCTTGAGCTTGCCGCTACCGGTGAAGCGGAAACGCTTCTTGGCACCCGAGTGGGTCTTCTGCTTTGGCATTGCTTTCTCCTGTTGTTAATGGGCCGCAAGCGACCTATTTATTTGGCTAGTTATTCTGCCGATTCGGCTGCAACAGCCGCCTCGGTTGGTTCTGCGGCAGCTGGTGCTTCTGCCTGAGCAGGACGCTCAGCTGCGCGCTTGGCTTCGGCCTTGGCCTCTGCCTTGTTCTTTAGTGGACCGATGACCATCACCATGTTGCGACCGTCGATGGAAGGCATCGATTCGATTGCGCCAAGAGTGTTGACTTCTTCGGCAAGCTTCTGGAGGAGCTTCACACCCATCTCTGGACGTGACTGCTCGCGGCCACGGAATACGACGATTACCTTCACCTTGTCGCCAGCCTTGAGGAACTTCTCAATCTGGCCGCGCTTGGTGCCGTAGTCGTGTGCGTCAATCTTTAGACCGAAGCGAACAGTCTTTAGGACGGTGTTCACCTGGTTCTTGCGTGCCTCGCGCACCTTCTGTGCGGCTTCGTACTTGAACTTGCCAAAGTCCATTAGCTTCGCAACTGGAGGCTTGGACATTGGTGCTACCTCGACTAGGTCAAGGTCGGCCTCTTGCGCCATGCGCAGTGCCTCTTCAATACGGACTACACCAACCTGCTCTCCGTTAGGGCCTACGAGGCGGACCTCAGGCACACGGATGCGCTCGTTGATACGTGGATCGCTGATTGTTGCTCCTATGACGTGACGAATTGGCCACGTTGCTGGCAGGAGCCAAAAACGTACAGAACTGAAAGTTCACAAAGCTTTACCCGGCCATCTTTTAGAGCGATGATCGCGGGTGGGAAATGAATCCACTTCTGACCGAGGCGAACCTCGGAGCCGTGGGTTAGTCTATCAGGGTTAGTTTGCAAGAGTAAAGCCCGCGACAGAATCGAATTCCTAGAAATGTCTGAAAACCACGAAATCATCAGCGACATCGCCGATGTTCCGGCAGTCGAGGTCGTTGGCCGCTACTTCATCGAACTTCTAAATCTTGCCGCCGTTCACTGCGGCCTATCCGAGGATGGCCGACCAGCCGACCTAGATGAGGCACGCAAGTACATCGACGCTGCCGCCGGCATGCTCACCGCAGTTGCGGGTTACATGGGCGACCAGCACGCGCGCATCTGGCGCGCAGGTTTGCGCGAGGTTCAGCTTGCTTTCCGCGAGGCTTCGGTTGTGAAGGATGCCCCTGGACAGGGTCCGGGCGAAAAGTACACCGGCGCAGTTAACTAGTTGCTACCTGGGCTCGGCACTTTCGCAGCCGGGCCGCAAAGCCGCGCAGGCTCTGCGTTAAACCAGTCGAAGCGCGATTGAATCGACTGCGGCCGCGATGAGTTCGCTAGCTCCCCATGCCTGACCTAGGCGTTGTGCCAAACCACTGATGTCCGTTTCGGTGAGGCCCGCGGGCAGTTTCAAAAACACCACGACTTCCGCGCCCTGCAGCCGTGCAGTTGGGTCACCATCCTGGATTGCGAAGTTTTCAACTAGCGGTTCGGCATCAATGCAGGCGGCGAAAGCAGCCTTGACCTGCGGATTGCGTGCCGGGTGAACCCAGTCCTTGCCCTCCGCAATCGGTCGGTATGCGCCTTGACGAATCACAAATTCCGTGACCGACCCAGGATCGAGGATGATGCGAGCGTTCTTTTCACTGGCTGCGGCTAGTGCGATGCGAGTGGCCTCGATAGGAACTGGGCGCGCTGTCTTGTTCCAAGCGGCCATGGTTGCGACGCTCGAGAAAACTGGAAGCGCAACCTGACCATCCGGACTTGCGACCGACACAATGCTGAGGTCTGCGCTCTTATCAACAACCTGGCCGTGAGCGCCGATGCCAGTTTCACCAACGTGAGCGACCAGCGGAACCAGCAAGCGTGCTTTTGCGAATGCGGCGACGACCGCTTCGGGTAGCGCCTGTTGGTCGCGGAACTGCTCGAGAGCTGCGATCAGCGCCGGATCGGCCGAGCCGTCATCGCCGGCATGAGGGTTTGGTTCGAATGAACGACCCTCCCAAGGCACACCGGCAGAGTCCGCGAGCGGATTCTGGTTGATGTGCTTGTGGGTCATCTGCGCGGAGGTTACTGGCCGTTTGCTACGGCGAGCGCCTGCTCAAGAGTGAAGCGACCCGCGTAGAGGCTCTTGCCGAGGATGGCGCCTTCAAGGCCAAGCTGCACAAGGGCGTAAAGGTCTGAGATGTCCTGGAGCGAGCTGATGCCGCCCGAAGCCACAACTGGCTTGCTGGTGCGTTCCATTACCTGCTTTAGTAGGTCGATGTTTGGGCCGCGGAGAGTTCCATCCTTGGTCACGTCGGTGACGACGTAACGAGGGCAACCCGCGTCTTCAAGGCGAGCCAAAACCTCCCAGAGGTCTCCACCCTCCTTGGTCCAACCGCGAGCTGCAAGGGTGGTGCCACGAACGTCTAGGCCGACAGCGATCTTGTCGCCGTGCTTTTCGATAACGCGAGCGGTCCACTCTGGGTCTTCGAGCGCAGCAGTTCCAAGGTTTACGCGGGTTGCGCCTGCCTCTAGGGCCGACTCGAGCGATGCGTCATCGCGGATACCGCCCGAAAGCTCAATTTTCACCGACGATGAGGCCTCAACCACACGACGGATTACGTCACGGTTGTCGCCGCGACCAAATGCTGCGTCTAGGTCTACGAGGTGAATCCATTCTGCACCCGCGCTGATCCACTGCTGAGCTGCCTCAACAGGGTCTCCGTAGTCGGTCTCACTTCCGGCCTCGCCCTGGGTTAGGCGAACGGCTTTTCCATCGGCGACGTCTACTGCCGGAAGAAGCTCTAGATAGTTGTTAGGCATTTGGATCCTTTGTTGCTAGAAAGTGTTGATCCAGTTACGAAGCAGCTGAATGCCTGCCTGTCCGGACTTTTCTGGGTGGAACTGAGTTGCTGTTAGCGGACCGTTTTCGACAGCCGCCACAAAACGGCAGCCGTACTCGGCCCAAGTGATTGCGGGAGCTTTGAACGAACCGCCACCTAGTGGTGGGAAGTTCTGAACTCCATAGGAGTGCACGAAGTAGAAGCGTTCGTTTTCGACGCCAGCGAAGAGCTTCGAACCCCCGGCTACATCGACAGTATTCCATCCCATGTGAGGAAGGAGCGGGGCGTCTAGCTGCTCGACGGTGCCCGGCCACTGGCCAAGACCCTCGGTCTCGATTCCGTGCTCAACACCGTGCTCAAACATGACCTGCAAACCAACGCAGATACCCATCACCGGCTTGCTCGCAATGAGACGCTGTTCGATGAGGTACTCGCCCTTGACAGTGGCAAGTTGCTTCATGACGGCGTCGAAGGCCCCAACGCCAGGCACGATAAGGCCATCGGCGTTGAGTACTTCGTCTTTATTCGCGGTAAGGGTAACGTGCGCGCCAGCTACTTCAAGTGCCTGCGCGACCGAGTGGACATTGCCCGAACCGTAGTCGAGGACGACTACAGAGGGTTTGCTCACAGGGCTCCCTTGGTGCTTGGGATTCCAACAACGCGTGCGTCGGCTTCAACAGCCTTGCGGAACGCGCGTGCGAATGCCTTGAACTCGGTCTCCGCGATGTGGTGCGGGTCGCGACCGTCAAGGACAGTGACGTGAACGGTTAGACCGGCGTTGTAGGCAATTGCTTCGAATACGTGGCGAACCATTGAACCGGTGAAGTGACCACCGATGAGGTGAAGCTCGAAACCTGCAGGCTCGCCCTTGTGCACAAGGTATGGGCGACCCGAGACGTCTACGACTGCGCGCACGAGGGCGTCGTCAAGCGGCACGGTTGCGTCGCCGTAGCGGCCGATGCCCGACTTGTCGCCTAGAGCCTGCTTGATTGCCTGACCCAAAACGATTGCGGTGTCTTCAACAGTGTGGTGAACGTCGATGTGAGTGTCGCCGGTTGCCTTGACCTTTAGATCGACCAATGAGTGCTTCGCGAATGCAGTTAGCAGGTGGTCGAAGAAAGGCACGGTTGTGCTGATCTCAGACTGGCCAGTGCCGTCGAGGTCGATGCTCAGTTCGATCGCAGACTCGCTAGTCTTGCGGCTAAGCGCGGCGGTGCGACTCATCGTCATTACCTTTCGCAGGGGAACATTGAAGCCATAAGGCTTAGAACAAGTTTACTTGCCCAGTGCGGCGCGCAGGGCGTTCAAGAAAGCGGTAGTCTCCGACGCGGTTCCCGCGGTGACGCGCAAGGTGCCCGGAATACCGACGTTTCGAACCAAAACATCCTGATCGAGCAGAGCCTGCCAAACGGCTTCTGGATCTTCAAGACCACCGAACAGAACGAAGTTTGAGTCCGATTCGTAGACGTCGAGTCCCATCGCCGCGAGCTCTTCGACGATGCGGTCACGCTGCTTGCGGATGTCGTCAACGTTGGCGAGCAGTGCGGCAGAGTGCGCGAGGGCTGCCTCGGCGGCTGCCTGAGTGAAAGCGCTCAGGTGGTACGGCAAGCGCACCAGACGCAGGGCATCGATGACCGCAGGGTCTGCGATTAGGTACCCGACGCGTGCGCCAGCAAATGCGAAAGCTTTGCTCATGGTGCGGCTGATTAGCAGACGCGGACGACCGTACAGCAGGTTGATTGCGGTGTCGCGGGTATCGTGCGCAAATTCGGCGTAAGCCTCATCGACCACCAAGATTCCGCCATAGGTATCGGCTGCCTCATAGGCCGCATCGATGACTTCTAGGTCAACCGGAGTTCCGGTCGGGTTGTTCGGTGAGCAGATGAGAATGATGTTTGGTTTGTGCTCTTCGATTGCCTCGGTTACGAGTTTCGGAGTGAGTGCGAAACGCTCTGCTCGGGGAATGCCAACGAACTTTGTTCCGGTGGCTTCTGCCAACAGCGGGTACATGCTGTAGCTAGGAGTAAAGCTAAGTGCGGTGCGGCCAGGGCCGCCGAAGGCCTGGAAGATGTGCTGGAGAACTTCGTTCGAACCGTTCGCAGCCCAAACCTGCTCTGGAGTAACTTCGCGCTCGATGTACTTTGCGAGCGCGGTGCGTAGACCGGTGAATTCACGGTCTGGGTAACGGTTTACTTCGAGTACCGCGGCAGCGATGCGCTGGATGATGTCTACCGCTACTTCCTCAGGAATGCGGTGAGTGTTTTCATTTACGTTCAGCGCCACAGAAACATTTAGCTGCGGGGCACCATAAGGCTTGCGACCTACTAGGTCATCGCGGAGTGGGAGCTGAGATAGATCGGTCACGGTTCTAGGTTACTAAACCCGCGCAGCCGCTCGCCCAGCAAACGTCGGGGCAAGACGCCTCTCGCCACCGATTGATGCTTAGTTGTTTGGAACTGCGATGCGCTGACCAGCCCAGACACCCGAAGTGCCGAGGTTGTTCATCACGGTCACGCGGTCGATCCAGTCGCGTGGGTCAGTGTTTGGAGCCAGGCGCTCTGCCATTGACCAAAGGGTGTCGCCCGAGCGAACTGAAACATAGTGAACAGAACCAATGTTGGTGACGGACTGGTTAGTTGCCTGTGCGCCAGAGAACTGGCCGAACTGGTTTGCACCGGTGATGACAAGAGCCAGTAGGACCGCGGTGCGCACTAGGCGAGCCTTGCGGCTTAGGCGGATCTGTGGGCGGTTGATAGCAGCAGTAGCCATTTTCTTGCCTTTCTATTACTTCGTTGGAGCTTCTGTTCGAACATCTGTTTCGAACATCTGTTCGCTTATTTATAGGTTACGACCACCCACCGACACTTTGTCAAGAAAAATCATTCACATTTTTGAAAATATGTTTGATTTATGAAGTTTTTCCGAATAAAGTTTCGATAAAAGGTTGTATTAGAAGTAAAGACCGACCCTCGGACATTTATTTTTGAACAAACCCAAGCCAACCGAGATTTAGGGGCGACATGAACGAGAACCAGCTGAGTGCACGCCAGCAGCAGGTACTGGATG
Source organism: Actinomycetota bacterium (assembly GCA_041169005.1). Taxonomy (GTDB): domain Bacteria; phylum Actinomycetota; class Actinomycetes; order Actinomycetales; family Microbacteriaceae; genus Rhodoluna. The sequence goes on along the minus strand of JBEEJV010000027.1, from coordinate 22,923 downwards.
CAATCCGCGACCTGCGCAATTCAACAGACATGCCGCCAACCCTGCGCGAAATCGCCGAGGCCGTTGGCCTTAAGAGCGTTGCGAGCGCGAAATACCAAATCGATCAGTTGAAAAACATGGGCTACCTGGCTCAGATAGACAACGTCTCACGCGGCATCAGCCTGGCAGACCAATCGGAACGCCAGCAGGCAATTGCCGAGGCGGAAGCCGAGAGCAATGTAGTCACGGGCGCCTTCCGCAAGATTCCGCTTGTGGGTCAGATTGCCGCAGGTATCCCCATTACCGCTGAGCAGAACATCGATGAATGGCTCACCCTGCCAGAGAGCCTCGTGGGCAAAGGCGATGTCTTCTTGCTGAAGGTAAAGGGAGACTCGATGATCGACGCGGCCATTTGCGAAGGCGACTACATCGCTGTGCGCCAGCAGCAGACCGCCGACAACGGCGACATCGTGGCCGCTGAACTCGATGGCGAAGCAACCGTGAAGGTTTTCAAGCAACGCGACGGCCACACCTGGCTATTGCCGCAGAACTCGGCTTATGAACCGATTCTGGGTGATCACGCGAAGGTAATGGGCAAGGTCACTGCCGTCTTCCGCTCGCTGTAAATAAAACTTCTAGCCGTGGGCGTGGAAGCGCTCTAGCTCGTTCGCAATCTCTGGCTTTACATAAGCCTCAAGATAAGTTCCATGCTCTCGGTATTCGAGTTTCAAGATTCGGCCGCTTAGATGAATCTTGCTCACAAGGTCGCCACGGTCATATGGAATCACACTGCTGGTAAGGACGTCCGGCTCTGGCAGTCGCTTTGCGATTACCGCGATGAGGTCGTCGATACCCTCCCCTGTGCGGGCCGAAACTTCAATCGAGTTCGGTTCAAGTCCGCGGAGCGCCATACGCATCGTTTCATCAGCGAGGTCAATCTTGTTGAATACGACCAACTCCGGGATGTCGCGAGCACCGACATCTCCAATCACATTTCGAACGGTCGCCATCTGCCCGGCTGGGTCCGGATGCGAAGCGTCGACGACGTGGATGATGAGGTCTGACTCTGCAATCTCCTCAAGCGTGCTCCGGAAGGCTTCGACCAACTGGTGCGGAAGGTTGCGCACGAAACCTACCGTGTCCGCAATGGTGAACTGCCGACCATCGGCGGTCTGGCTCTGACGCACGGTTGGATCGAGAGTTGCGAAGAGCGCGTTCTCCACGAGCACACCGGCCTTGGTGATGCGGTTTAGCAGCGAAGACTTTCCGGCGTTTGTGTACCCTGCGATGGCGACTGCTGGCACCTGAGTGCGCTTGCGGTTGGCGCGCTTTGCCTCGCGAGCCGGCTTCATCTCTTTGATCTGCTTGCGCAGCTTGGACATACGAGTATTGATGCGACGGCGATCGAGCTCGATCTTGGTTTCACCAGGACCGCGCGATCCCATACCGACACCACCGGCAGCCTGACCACCGGCCTGGCGCGACATGGATTCACCCCAGCCGCGGAGACGCGGTAGTAGGTACTCGAGCTGCGCGAGCTCAACCTGCGCCTTACCCTCGCGGCTCTTGGCGTGCTGGGCGAAGATATCGAGGATGACGGCGGTTCGGTCGATTACCTTCACCTTCACCACGTCTTCAAGCGCACGACGTTGAGACGGGGCAAGCTCGGTGTCGGCAATGACCGTATCGGCGCCACAGGCAGCAACAATCTGTCGCAGTTCTTCTGCCTTGCCCTTACCTAGGAAAGTCGCTGGATCTGGGTTACCACGGCGCTGCAGCAGACCATCTAAGACTTCGGAACCAGCCGTCTCGGCTAGAGCGGCTAGCTCTCGCATCGAGTACTCGGCGTCTTTAACATCGCCGGTCCAGATACCGATTAGGACTACTTTTTCCAGACGAAGCTGGCGGTATTCAACTTCGGTAACGTCTTCAAGTTCGGTCGAGAGACCCTTTACTCGGCGGAGCGCCTGTCGGTCGGCAAGCTCCTGCTGGTCTCCATCGTCGACGGAATGAGTGTGCGTCTCATCGGCGCCAAGTGCGGCTGCACGCTCACCGCGGCGCAAAATGCGGTCGATGGCTGCCGCGGAACGGTCCGGATTCGGCTCTCCGTTAGGCGCATCATCGCCGTCATAATCTTGAATAAATTCAGTCATCGAACTAACACTAGACCCGTCGCTTGTATTAGGTTTGCCTTATGTCTTCCGAACACTACTTTTCGGAGACCCCAGGCACAGAATTCAAGCCAAAACCTATCGTCGTCGAACTCGATGGCAACAAGGTTGAGGTACTTACCGCCGGCGGCATTTTTAGCCCCGATCGACTTGATCCTGGAACCTCGGTGCTTTTGGCACATTTAGATGAGGCTCCAAACGGCGGAAACCTTCTGGATGTTGGCTGCGGTTGGGGTCCCATCGCCCTGTCGCTCGCATCGCGCGCACCACACGCTACCGTGTGGGCCATCGATGTCAACGAGCGTTCGATGGAACTTACCCGCTTGAACGCAGAACGTCTCGGCCTGACCAACGTCAAGGTTTGCCGACCTGAAGAAGTTCCCGCGGACCTGAAGTTTGATGGCATTTGGAGCAACCCTCCCATCCGCGTTGGCAAAGACGTGTTACACGAGATCTTGCTCACCTGGCTACCACGCCTGAACGACGGTGCGGAGAGTTACCTGGTTGTCCAGAAGAACTTGGGAGCCGACTCGCTGCACCGCTGGCTTGAGGCCGAATTACCTTCGGGTTTCAGCACCATCCGCGTCGATACCGCGAAGTCCTACCGCGTCCTGCGCGTTAAGAACCGTAGCTAGATTATTTCGCTGGCCGCAGCCTAGGCCTTGAAGTCTGCATTAGTCAGCTGAAGCTGACCGTCATAAACCAACTCAGCAGCGCCAGACAGCCCAACGTGCTCGCCCTCTTCGGTCGGGAACATACGCACCCCAAGGGTTCCGCCAGGCACGGTGACCTGCCACTGATTTGGGGCACCTTGGCCGGCCCAGTGACGAGTTGCCAGCGCAGCCGCAACGATGCCGGTTCCGCAAGACAGGGTCTCGCCCGAACCGCGCTCGAAAACGCGCATGTCGATGTAGCCGACGCCGGACGAAACCATTGGCTCATGCGGTAGCACGAACTCAACGTTGGCTCCTGCCTCAGGCGCGGGTTCAAGATTTGGCGCGGCGGTTAGGTCTAGTTCATCCAGTTCTGCGCGGCTTGCGAGCGCAACTACGACGTGCGGGTTGCCCACATTGATGCCGAGGCCTGGGCGAGCAACCGGAAGATTGCGTGCGTGAACGAGAGTCTCATCGCTCTCAAGGCGCCAGCGACCCATGTCCACCGCAAAGCCGGCCATGTTCTGCTGCACATCCTTGACGCCACCGCGCGTGGCAACGCTCAGGGTCTCCCCCGGCGAAAGGCTTACGATGCCCTTCTGGGTCAGGTAACGCGAGAACACGCGTACACCGTTGCCACACATCTCAGCGATCGAGCCGTCGGCGTTTGAATAGTCCATGAACCACGTTGCTTCAGGTGCGGTCTTGAGCACCTCGCGGCCGGCGGCCAACTTTTCAGACTTGATGACACGAATCACACCATCCGCGCCGATACCGAAGTGGCGGTCGCAAATGCGCGCGATGGCCTCCGGGGTCAGCTCGCGCTCACCCTCAGGGTCGAAGTAGAGCACGAAGTCGTTGCCTGTGCCCTGGCCCTTGGTGAAGTTGATGATGTTTTCAGTCATGAGACAAGCCTACTTTTGAAATCGCTGCTCGAACAGGTCGATGGCCTGCTGAACCAGTGCCGGGTCGCGGTAGTCGAGCCACTGAATGCGTTGGTCGCGACGGAACCAGGACATCTGACGGCGAGCATACTTTTGGGTCAGTCTCACGGTGTCGGCGATGGCCTCGACCTCGGTCATTTCACCGTCGAGCTGGGCAAGCGCTTGAGCGTATCCGATGGCTCGCTTGGCTGTTTTGGCGTCGCGAAGGCCGTGCTCAAGGAGCCCCTCAACTTCGGCGACCAACCCCAGCTTCCACATCTTGTGCACGCGCTGTTCCAGACGCCCCACGAGCTCCTCGCGAGGCCCGTTGATGCCTATCTGCAGTGAACTCTGCCACTCGACCGGAACCTCAGGGAGCGCGGCGGCGAAAGGCTGGCCGGTCATGGTCACGATCTCGATGGCACGGACAGTTCTCCGGCCGTTCTGCGGGATGATGCGGCTTGCCGCAACCGGGTCCAGCTCTGCGAGGCGCTTGTGCATCGCGATTGGGCCGACTTCTTCGAGCTCGGCTTCGAGTCGGGCGCGCAATTCAACGTCGGTGCCTGGGAATTCGAAGTCGTTCAGCACCGATGCTATGTAGAGCATGCTGCCGCCGACCAGGATCGGGGTGATACCGCGTTCCTGTAAGTCTTCGATCAGCGGGCGGGCCACCTTTTGGTACTCGGCTGCTGTCGATTCGGTAGTGATTTCTAGGTGATCAATGAGGTGATGTTTGATGCCGTGGCGTTCCTCGAGCGGAAGCTTTGCGGTTCCGATGTCCATTCCGCGGTAGAACTGCATGGCATCGGTATTGATAATCTCGGCTGGGCGGCCGGTTGAGATTAGGTGTTCGGCAAGCGCGATACCGAGGTCTGATTTCCCGGTACCGGTTGGGCCAACGATGGCCACGAGCGCGTCAGTCACGGGCTACTTGGTCTTCGGCTTGCCGAGGGTGAGGAGGACGCGGCCGTCCTTGTTGACCGGAGCCGCAGGCACATCGCAGCTCTCAGTCTGGGCCCGATCCCAAGCATCGCCGGCAGCGCTGCGGCGCAGCTCGTAGGTTGATCCCAGTGTTGCATCGGCAAGGAGGAAGTATGGCTTTGCCTCGGTGACCACAACGGTGACGAAATCGCCGGGACGAGGTGCCGGCTGGCCCTCCGGAATCTGGAAGTGAACCAATCGACCATCGCGGGCACGACCGGACATGCGGTCGGTGTCGGCGTCCTTTTTGCCTTCGTTGTTGGCAACTAGAACCTCGACGGTCTGGCCGACTAGCTTCTGGTTCTCCTGCCAAACAATGTCGTTGCATAGGTTCAGCAGGCGCATGTAGCGGTCTTGCGCGGCCGCTTCATCAACCTGCTCGTCGTATTCCGCGGCAGGGGTCCCTGGACGCTTCGAATACTTGAAGGTGAAGGCGGCGGCGAATCGGCTGGCCTCTGCAACTCGCATTGTCTCGAGGAAGTCCTCTTCGGTTTCCCCTGGGAACCCGACGATGATATCGGTGGTGATTGCTGCGTTCGGAATGCGCTCGCGAACCTTTTCGAGAATGTCGAGGAACTTGTCACTGCGGTACGAACGCTTCATCTTGGAAAGGATGCGGTCTGATCCACTCTGCAATGGCATGTGCAGAGTTGGCATCACTTTTGGGGTCTCGGCCATGGCGTCGATGACGTCATCAGTAAATGCGGCCGGGTGTGGACTGGTGAAGCGGATTCGTTCTAGGCCAGGAATCTGACCGGCTGCGCGAAGTAGTTTCGCGAAGGCAACGCGGTCGCCAAACTCAACGCCGTAAGAGTTTACGTTCTGGCCGAGCAGAGTGATTTCAACCACACCCTCGGCAACAAGGGCTTCGATCTCGGCGAGGATTTCGCCCGGACGGCGATCCTTCTCTTTGCCACGCAACGAAGGCACAATGCAGAAGGTGCATGTGTTGTTGCAGCCCACACTTATGCTCACCCATGCCGCGTATGTGCTCTCACGCTTTGTCGGGAGGTTGCTTGGGAAGTGCTGGAGGCTTTCTTCAATCTCGATCTGAGCCTGCTGATTATGATGGCTGCGCTCAAGCAAGGTTGGCAACGAGCCAATGTTATGAGTGCCGAAAACCACATCTACCCAAGGAGCCTTTTTTAGGATGACATCGCGGTCTTTCTGAGCGAGACAACCGCCAACGGCAATCTGGAAGTTTGGATTTGCAGCCTTGTAGTCGCGCAACTGAGCTAGCGAACCGTAGAGTTTGTTATCCGCATTCTCACGAACCGCACAGGTATTGAAGACAACTAGGTCTGGCTGACCGTCTGAAGCGGTGACATAACCTGCGCCTTCAAGCAGGCCGGCAAGACGTTCAGAGTCGTGCACGTTCATCTGGCACCCATAGGTCTTGACCAGATAGGTGCGCTCAGGCTTGACAGCTATCGGCGAATTCATAACTTGCCAAGTTTACGCGCTTGGTCACGCTAAACGTCTTGTAGTTCACGCTCAACGAGATTGATTGCAGTTGAGATGGCCGTTCCGGAGAATCCTCGACGACCTAGGAAACCTGAGAGTCTGCGGTAGCGGGCATCACGCTCGAGGTTGCGAACCGAGGACCAGCGCTTACGTACCAGTTGAATCGCCAATTCGGTGTCCGCCTCGGAGTCGATTGCCTCGAGCGCGTCGTCGATAAGTTCCACGGCAACGCCAGCTTGCCCTAGCTCGCGTTTGAGAGCGCTCTTGGAGAGGCCACGGGACAATCGCCGGTCGTGCGCAAAAGCCTTTGCGTACGCAGCATCGTCAATAAGCTGAACTTCTTCGAAGCGATCTAAGAGTGCAGTAGCAATATCTTCAGGTACGAACTTCCTAGCCAGCATCTGAGCGAGTTGCTTTTTAGTACGTGGGCCACGCGTCAACTGGTTCAGCAGCGCAGTGCGAGCCTTTTCGTCCCATTCTTCGGGGGTAAGGTCTTCCGGCTCGAGAACCTTTGGCTTTCGAAATTTGGGCTTCGAAGACCGACGCCTAGACGAATGGCCCGAGTCGTCGGACTCAGGCCATTCATCGTTGTAAGACATTTGAAAATTGGAGCTTGTTTACTCGTTTACCGCAAGTGAAGTTGCAGACGCTTTGTCTGCCTTGGCAGCAACTGGAGCATCTTCAGGCAGATCTGCAACTGCACGAGGAACGCCAATACCTAGCTTTGCTTTGATCTTGCGTTCGATTTCGTCTGCAACCGCAGCGTTCTCGAGCAAGAAGTTGCGCGAGTTTTCCTTACCCTGGCCGAGCTGGTCGCCCTCGTAGGTGTACCAGGCGCCGCTCTTCTTGACGATTCCGTGCTCTACACCGAAGTCGATGAGGCTGCCCTCGCGGCTGATGCCCACGCCATAGATGATGTCGAACTCAGCCTGCTTGAACGGTGCAGCCATCTTGTTCTTGACAACCTTTACGCGAGTGCGGTTACCGACTGCCTCGGTTCCGTCCTTTAGGGTTTCGATGCGACGAATGTCTAGACGAACTGACGCGTAGAACTTAAGCGCCTTACCACCGGCGGTGGTTTCTGGGCTGCCGAAGAAGACACCGATTTTCTCGCGTAGCTGGTTGATGAAGATTGCGGTGGTCTTGGTGCTGGCTAGTGCGCCAGTTAGCTTACGAAGTGCCTGCGACATAAGACGGGCCTGGAGACCTACGTGGCTGTCTCCCATTTCGCCTTCAATTTCAGCCTTAGGAACCAGAGCGGCAACGGAGTCGATGACGATGATGTCAATCGAACCTGAGCGAATGAGCATATCTGCGATCTCTAGAGCCTGCTCACCAGTGTCTGGCTGGCTTACCAAAAGCGCATCAGTGTCTACGCCAAGAGCCTTTGCATACTCAGGGTCGAGTGCGTGCTCGGCGTCGATGAAGGCTGCGATTCCGCCGTTGCGCTGAGCGTTAGCAATAGCGTGGAGTGCAACGGTGGTCTTACCGCTCGATTCTGGGCCGTAAACCTCAACGATTCGGCCACGAGGAAGACCGCCGATACCAAGAGCTACATCGAGTGCGATTGAACCGGTTGGGATTACCTCTACTGGCGCGCGGTCGTCTGAGCCCAAACGCATGACTGAGCCCTTACCGAACTGACGGTCGATCTGTGCGAGTGCAGTCTCGAGTGACTTTTCGCGCTCTGATGGTGATGGCATCTTGGTTCCTTCTCTTGCCCTAAGTTTTGTGTTGCTTAGAAACTATGTGCACCCTCGGACACTTTGGAAAGAACTGATTATTCTGTTCAAACCAAGGGCCGGAGCGCTTGCGATAACTCTAGCAAGTTTTCGAACAGATTTTCGAAAATATATTATGAAGTCTTTTTGGGCGTGTTGCGGCCGTGCCAGCGTTCCTTGGGAACGTCAGATATTTCGCAGATCTCAAGCCAAATCAAACGAAGGTCCTCACCCTCGGCGATTAGCGTCGCCGCAGTCTTATCGCCGAACTTTGAAAGGGTTAGATCGTTCAGCAAAACGTTCGCGTAAGCGAGCCCAAACTCTTCACGCATGAGTTCGCGAAATTTACTGAGGCGCACGTTTTCCTGGTTTCGAAGTTTGGCTTTGGCGGACGACTCTTACAGCGGAGCCTTGTTAGACGTGCTGCACTAAGTGAGATGCTAGTTGCGTACGAAGCCGGCTCGTGGACGAGCAGGGCCAACGCTGTGAACCGAAGCGGTTGTGTTGCCCAATGTAAGAGGTGCAGCGTTCGAGTAGTTCGCCAATAGCTCGGCTGGAACGGTGTCTGGGATTGTGACACCTTCCGATAGAGCTAGGCGATCCGAAACCTCGCGCATGATTACCGAAAGCGGGACATCGAGAGCATCTGCTAGCGAAGCGAGAATTTCTGAAGAAGCTTCCTTCTGGCCGCGCTCAACCTCCGAGAGGTATCCGAGCGCAACACTCGCACGGCTTGCAACCTGGCGAAGGGTGTGACCCTGACGCTGACGGAAGTCGCGAAGAACATCGCCGATTTCTTGACGAACTAGAACCACGATGGCCTCCCTTCATTGCGATATGAGCATTTGCTTCTTGCTGAAACATTACCCATGTTAACAGTGCTGTCTGAACGTTTTCTGATAGTTGTCAGAGATTGTAATCAAACGTTCACAAGAGTTATAAACAGATTTAGGTGTTGATTTCTTCCAGCAGCAGCTGGAGAACTGCCTCGGCCGCAGCCACCCTAATCTCCTCGCGGGATCCGCTCAGTTGCAGGTTTAGCGCCTCAACCTTGGCCTTCGTGGCAAGGGCCACAAAGACCTGACCAACCGGCTTGCCTTCGACGGAATCTGGACCCGCTACTCCTGTAGTTGCTAGGCCGATTACCTTTTCGTCTTCGATGTCTGGAACGTTCTCTACCAACCCACGCGCACCGACCGCCATTGCCTGAGCGGTCTGCGCACTCACCGCACCAAAGCTGACCAAAGTAACGGTTGGAACCGCGAGCAACTGGTGTTTTGCGGCATTGTGATACGCCACGACACCTGACACGAGAACGGCAGATGCCCCCGGGATCGCTGCGAGTGACGCAGCAACGAGACCACCGGTTAGGCTTTCCGCGACATTGATCTTCAACCCTGCCGCCGTGGCACCCCTGACCACTTCGGCAGCTAACTGCTCGAGGCGGCTAGACATGGCTCGCTTTCAGCGCCTGGTAGACGTACTGGAATCCTGTGTAAACGGTCAGCGCAACGGTTAGCCAGAGCAAGATTGCCTCTGGAACTGCAAGCCAGGTCCAACTGAAACTTACCGGCGCGAGCATAAGGGGAATGATTACGCTCTGCAGAATGGTCTTCAATTTACCGCCGGTCGAAGCAGCAATGACCACGCGGTTAACCACGACGAGGCGGAAAACGGTAATTCCCCACTCGCGCGCAAGAACCAAGATTGTTGCCCACCACGGCACAAGGCCAAACCAGGACAGCAGAATGAAGCCAGCGCCGGTGAGTGCCTTGTCCGCGATTGGGTCGAGAATCTTGCCTAGGTTGGTGATGAGTCCGCGACGCCGAGCAATCGCTCCATCGATGCCATCGGTGGCACTAGCCAGCACAAATACGAGCACGCCCCACCATCCGGCTATTGAAGCGACCGGGTACTTGAGCTCGAGCCAAACGAACATTGGCACCAGCAGAATTCGTGCGGCGGTGATTGCGTTAGGTAAATTCCACGGCGATGGGTGATCCGCCGGGTTCAGACCTGCGTTTGGGGCTTTGCTCACTCGCCACGTCCAGTTAGGAACCAGGCATCTTCTGGGTCGTCGTCCTCGCCATTATCGCGCGCGATGAAGTCTTCAAAGCTACCGGCAGCCATCTGACCGGCCTGCGACTCGTCGATAATGTCGGCGGCGCGTTCGACCGCTGGTGCCGCCTTAGCACCTGGCTCGCCGCGGAGCTGAGCAAGAGTAACAGCTAGGTCGTCTGGCTGAACCAAAACCTCGCGAGCCTTGGCACCTTCCGAAGGGCCGACGATGTTGCGGCTTTCGAGAAGATCCATGAGGCGGCCAGCCTTTGCGAATCCAACACGTAGCTTTCGCTGAAGCATCGAGGTGCTTCCGAACTGCGAGTTGATGATCAGTTCGGCAGCCTGAAGCAGAACTTCAAGGTCGTCGCCGATGTCAGCATCCACAACAGCCTTAGGCGCGGTCTCGATGACGTCATCGCGGTACTCAGGCTGCATCTGCGCCTTGACATGTGCCACAACTCGGTGAAGTTCGTCCTCTGCGATCCAGGCTCCCTGAACGCGCATAGGCTTGCTCGTGCCCATAGGGCTGAACAGGGCATCACCCTGACCGATTAGCTTTTCAGCTCCAGGAGCGTCGAGGATAACGCGCGAGTCGGTAACCGATGAAACGCTGAAGGCTAGGCGGCTCGGAACGTTGGCTTTGATGAGACCTGTAACAACGTCGACGGAAGGTCGCTGGGTCGCGAGAACGAGGTGAATACCCGAGGCACGAGCCAGCTGGGTGATTCGAACGATCGAGTCTTCAACGTCGCGCGGAGCAACCATCATGAGGTCGGCGAGCTCGTCGACCACGACCAGTAGGTATGGGTACGGCTGAAGAACACGCTTCGAGTTCTCCGGAACCTTTACCTCACCCGCAACAATCGCGCGGTTGAAGTCGTCGATGTGCTTGAAACCAAACGACTCGAGGTCGTCGTAGCGGGCGTCCATTTCCTTAACTACCCACTGCAGAATCTCGGCAGCCTTCTTCGGGTTGGTAACAACCGGAGTAATGAGGTGAGGAACGCCCTGGTAGGCGGCCAACTCAACGCGCTTAGGATCGATGAGCACCATGCGAACTTCGGCAGGCTTTGCGCGCATCAGCAGACTGACGATCATCGAGTTGACGAACGAAGACTTACCAGCACCGGTTGCACCAGCGACCAATAGGTGAGGCATCTTGGCGAGGTTGGCTACTACGAAACCGCCCTCAACGTCTTTACCGATGCCGATGGTAAGCGGGTGGGTTGCCTGTGCGGCTACCTGGGAGCGAAGCACGTCGCCCAGGGTCACAATCTCGCGGTCGGTGTTTGGGATCTCGATACCGATTGCGCTCTTGCCAGGAATAGGCGCGAGGATTCGAACCTCATTGCTGGCTACGGCGTAGGAAATGTTGCTTGCCAGGCGAGTAACGGCCTCAACCTTCACTCCCGGTGCAAGCTCAACCTCGTAGCGCGTCACGGTAGGACCGCGACTGAAGCCGGTCACGACCGCGTCAACGTTGAACTCCTTGAAGACGCTGGTAATTGCGGCAATCATCTGATCGTTGGCAGCGCTCTTGGTTTTAGGCGGGGTGCCAGGCGAGAGCACATTTAGCTGCGGCAAAACGTATGGGCGCTTTGGTGCCGGCTTTGCCGGAGCGACCTCCGAAGTTGCACCGGCAGGTGCAGCCGGAGCCGCAGGTGCGCCACCAGCAGGGACCACCGCAGCCGGAGCGGCAGCAGGCTCAGGCTGCACGAAGATTGGAACGGTAGCTGGGCTGGAGTCTACCGAGGTAGAAGCGACAGGAGTTTCACCAAATAGGTTGTCAAACTCGTCGCCTTCACCCTCGAATAGAGCGGTTGGCTCGGAGTCGGTGTGGACTGCCGAATCGAATGGAGCCGCGAGACCCTTGTCCTTGCGCCACCATGGCACTCGAGTGCCATCGAAGGCATCGTTAATCTCGTCATCTTCCTCGGCCATTTCCTCTTCAGCCTCACGAAGAGTCTTCCCTTCGCCAAAGAGATTGATCCAGAGTTCTTGAAGGCGTTCGACGACTCGAGTAGGAGGAGTCTTGGTGAGAATAAGCACTGAACCGATAGCGATTAGCGCCGTAACGGGCACCGCACCCCAGATTGTGATCGTGCTAAGAGTTGGCACTGCAATGAGCCAGCCAAAGAGGCCACCGGCAGCGGCAAGCTTGGCAACTCCATCGGTGTCTGATGGGTTAGGCCATGCGGCAAACCCATTGCTAGCCGCACTAAAGATGTGCATGAAACCGGAAATCGCGACGATAAGAAGAAGCAGACCCGAACCAACGCGAGTATTGTCTCGAACGCTGGAAGGATGGCGCGCGAGGAAGACCGCAAAGCCCACAAGGAACACGGGAAGTACGTTAGCGAAACCGCCAAAGAGCAAACCAAAGGTGTATTGATTGAGGATTTGCGCGATCGAGTTGTTGGCCAAGAACCAAACGTCGACTACGCCGAAGATGCCAAGCACGAAGAGCAGGAATGGCACGCCATCGCGGCGATCTTCCTTGGCGATTTTCTCTTTGCTGAGCGCACGCGCAGCACCGCCGAATACGTGTGCGAGAGCCAACCAAACGCTGGCGATTGCACCGGTGATGCTACCAGGCTGCGATGGGGTGCGCGGGGCTCCAGAACGCGCAGCGGCCGGACGCGACGAAGCCGAACGAGCGCGAGCTGGCTGAGCCGCCGGACGGCGCTTAGGTGCTGGTTTGCGTGTTGCCATGCGTCAAAAGTAACAGCCCCCACCGACACTGCCGAGTAGGCACACTGCGGAAGCTGCTTGCCCCCTATTGCTAGTTGGTGATTACTACCGGGATGATCATCGGCCGGCGACGGTGAGCCTTGGCCACCCAAGTACCAATGGTGCGTCGAATAACCTGTTGCATTGCGTAAGGGTCGCGAACGCCCGAAGCGGCAGCCTCGGCGAGCGCCTTCTCAATAGCAGGCTTCACGTTGTCGAAGACGTGGTCTTCCTCGGCAAACGCACGAGCACGAATCTCCGGGCCAACCACTAGTCGACCACTGTCGGCATCGATCACGGCGAAGATGCTGATGAAGCCCTCCTCCGAGAGAATGCGGCGATCCTGCAGGTCATCCTCGGTGATGGTTCCGACGTTCTTGCCATCGACGTAGAGCATGCCGCACTCAACCGCGCCAACGATCTCAGCCTTGCCAGCGACCAGGTCGACGACCCAGCCATCCTCGGTGATAAGTACATTTTCTTCAGGCACGCCAGTTTGAACCGCGAGATTTCCGTTGGCGATCAGGTGACGGTATTCGCCGTGCACCGGCATTACGTTCTTCGGCTTCAGGATGTTGTAGCAGTAAAGGAGTTCGCCGGCAGCAGCGTGACCCGAGACGTGCACCTTGGCATTGCCCTTGTGGACGACGTTGGCACCCAACTTGGTGAGCTTGTCGATGACTCGGTAAACCGAGTTTTCGTTGCCCGGGATGAGGCTCGAGGCGAGGATGATGGTGTCGCGCTCCCCCACCTGAATCTCGTGGTCGACATTTGCGATGCGTGCGAGAACCGCCATCGGCTCGCCCTGACTACCGGTACACATGTAGACGATTTCCTCGTCTGGAATGTCCTTCGCCTTTTTGGAATCGATGAGCAGGTTGTCCGGCACGGTTAGGTGGCCGAGATCCTGAGCGATCTGCATGTTGCGAACCATCGAACGACCGATGAGGGCCACGCGACGACCGTGCGCAGCAGCAGCGTCTACTACCTGCTGTACGCGGTGAACGTGCGACGAGAAGCTGGCGACAACTACCTTGCCCTTGGTGCGGCCGATGATGTTGTCGAGGACCGGACCGATGTCCTTTTCGAGCGGGGTGAAGCCCGGCACATCGGCGTTGGTGCTGTCGCAGAGGAAGAGGTCTAGCCCCTCTTCGCCGATGCGAGCAAAAGCGCGAAGGTCGGTGAGGCGGCCATCAAGTGGGATCTGGTCCATCTTGAAGTCGCCGGTGTGGAGTACAGAGCCTGCTTCAGTGCGGATAATCACCGCGAGCGCATCTGGGATCGAGTGGTTTACAGCCACAAACTCGAGGTTGAAGTCTGCCAGCTTTTCCTTCTGCCCCTCTGAAACTCGCATCGAGTAAGGCGCAATTCTGTGTTCCTTGAGCTTTGCCTCAACGAAAGCGAGCGTAAGGCTGCTGCCAAGTAGTGGGATGTCAGGCTTCAAACGCAATAGGTAAGGAACACCGCCGATGTGGTCTTCGTGGCCGTGAGTAAGCACGATTCCCACGATGTCGTCTAGACGGTCACGTAGGTAGCCGAAATCCGGAAGGATGACGTCTACTCCAGGGTGGTGTTCTTCTGGGAACAAAACACCGATGTCCACAATGAGAAGCTTGCCGTTGATTTCGAAGACGGTCATGTTTCGACCGATCTCTCCGATGCCTCCGAGCGGAATTACACGTAGAACCCCAGGCTTTAGTGGCGCTGGAGCTGGAAGAGTTTGAACCATTGAGGTTCCTTTTCTGTTTTTAGGTGACCGAATACATTTTCGGTCGGCGTCTAGTTCGCCCAGGCAACGGCCGCTCAAAGTGGCCGAATGCTGAAACTAGCGGGTTGTGCCTGCCACCTTTGGCAGTGCACCACCGGCAGCCGCGTTGCGGTCTGGGCGGAAGTTGTCGAACGACAGTCCGACGATGGTCTTCACCTTGTCGATGTCGTTTTCGATGCGAGCAGCCTCGGCGTCTTCTGGTCCAACGAGTGGCAGACGAACGCGCGGGCTATCGATGATTCCTAGTCCGTGCAGGGCGTACTTTGCAGCCACAGTTCCAGGAACATGGGTCATTAGGGCGCGCTGCAGCGGCTCAAGAGTGTTGTGAACGGTAAGCGCGTGGTTGAAGTCGTTGCGGTTGGTCGCATCGATCAGCTCGCGGTAGGCGGCAGGTGCAACGTTCGCGGTCACGCTAATCATTCCGGTTGCGCCGATGGCTACGTGAGGTAGGACGTTGCTGTCATCGCCAGAGAAGTAGATGAGATCGGTTTCGTTCATGATGCGCGAAGCCTGAGCAAGATCGCCCTTGGCATCCTTGACCGCAACGATGTTCGGGTGTTTCGCAGCACGGTGGAAGGTGTCGTAGGCGATTGGGATGCCGGCACGACCAGGAATGTCGTAAAGAATGACAGGAAGGTCGGTTGCATCCGCGATGAGACGGAAGTGAGTGAGCACACCGGCCTGCGAAGGCTTGTTGTAGTAAGGGGTTACCACCATGACGCCATCGGCGCCTGCCTTCTCGCTCGCCTTGTAAAGCTGAATCGCGTGAGCCGTCTCGTTTGAACCGCCGCCGGTAATGATCTTTGCGCGACCTGCCGAAACGCTCTTACCAACCTCGACTAGCTTGATCTTCTCAGCATCGGTGAGGGTTGAGGTTTCGCCAGTGGTGCCGGTTACAACAACGCCATCGGCTCCGTTAGAGATTACGTAGTCGATCAAAGCCTCGGTGGAACGCCAATCGACTTCGCCATCCGGAGTCATTGGAGTTACGAGCGCGACCAACACCTGGCCGAATAGTTCTTTACCTTTGAGCGACATAATCTCAAGACTATCGCCTAGCAACCGGTGGCCGCCAAGCAAAACAGCCTAATTACGGGGCAACGCGACCGTTGTTGTTGAACGATTCGTAAGTAAACGGCATGAGCTTTGCCCATTCCTCTTCCATCTTCTCTGCGCACATTTCAATTTCGCGCTGTGGGAACGATGGGAAGTGGGTGCCTTCACGGCTGGTGCGAAGACTCAAGAAGTTCATGAGAGCACGCGAGTTCATGGTCACGTACATGCTGCTGTAAATGTTGAGCGGAAGCACGATACGCGCAACTTCACGGGCAACACCGGCCTCCAGCATGCGCTGGTACGACTCGTATGCCTGGATGCTGTTGCGGTGAGTTTCCTGCTCAACAAGTGCGGTCTGCTCTGCAGTACCAGGGATGAACTCGTAGTGACCGGTCTTACCGATCTGGACTAGGTTACGCTCTGGGCCAGGTACGTAGAAAACAGGGTTTAGCTCGCGGTAACGTCCGGATTCTTCGTTGTACGAAGCGATGCGGTGACGCATGAACTCACGGAAGACGAAGATTGGAGCCTGAACGTAGAAAGTCATCGAGGTGTGCTCGAAAGGCGAACCGTGGCGGTCGCGCATCAGGTAGTTGATTAGGCCGCGGTCGCGCTTGGCGGTCTCTTCGGCGCTCTGCTCAGCACGAGCGGTTTCAAGGGTCTGTTCGCCCTGGGTGGATACGCGCGCGGCAAAAAGAACGTCGCTGTCTGCGGCGCTGGCGCGAACCAGTTCAACGGTTACATCACTTCTGAAAACTACATCTGACACCCTTTTAGCCTAGCGCTTTGCCCTGCAACATTTCGTCACTGGGGTAACGCGCCCACATAGATGATTTAGCCTTTATACATGTCAATCGAATTGCGCATAATCCTCCTCGTGGGCTTGCTAGCTCTCGTGGTTGCCGTTGGCGCAATTTGGAAGGCGAAAACTGGAACCGCAAAGAAAATCCAGGATGGCGAATACGTCGATCTTAAGGAGCTCGGAGCGGTTAAGAATGGGCAGCCAGTCACTGACCTAACAACCAAGGTGACCTTCCTGCAGTTTTCGACTGACTTCTGCACATTTTGTGGCCCAACCGCAAAGATGCTTCAGGCCCTTGAGGTTGCCGACCCAAACGTTACCCATCTTGAGGTGAACGTCACCGACCGCCTCGACCTGGTGAACAAGTACAACATCATGCAGACCCCAACCACCTTGGTGCTCGACCGTAAAGGTCGGATCCAGAGCCGCATCGGTGGAACTCCAAAAGCACACACCTTGGTTACCGAGATAGGAAACTTCGACATCTAATGGCTACTCAGATTGATCCTCGCGGCCCTCGTTTTGGCGCTGCAATAATCAACGTCCTCAGCATCATCATCTTTGTGATTGCACTCGACCCTGCCACCGAGGGTCTTGCGTTCAACCTTCTAGTTATCGCGGTTGCGTCATTTGCGATTGGCACTTTCTTCGGAAACACCAAGCACCCATTTGGCTGGCTTTTCCGCAAGTTCGTGAAACCGCGCCTGAGCGCACCGAAGGAACTCGAAGACTCGCGACCTCCACAGTTTGCTCAGGGCGTCGGACTCTTCGTATCACTCATTGGTGTGGTTCTTCACCTTGCCGGAGTGACCTACGGCGTGGCCATTGCTGCTGGTGCACTGATCGGCGCTTCTACCCTGCAGGCATACTTCGCCTACTGCCTCGGTTGCCAGATGTACCTGGGCCTCAAGCGCATCGGAGTGATTCGCAGCGCATAGGCACTGCGCCCAAGAACTACAAAACCCCGATGGCTCAATCGCCGTCGGGGTTTTTCTTTGCTTTGGGTTGGCTTGCTATTTTCCGGCGCGAAGTTTTAGCGCCTTTCGCATGCTGGCCCGAGCTCGGCGTCGATCGCCGCAGGCATCGTATGCAAGGCCAACATTGAACCAAGAGTGCCAGTCTTCTGGTGCCTGTTCGGCTTCACTGCGGATTCGCTCAAATTCTTGCTCCGCAGCCGCCTTTTCAGGTCGACCACTGGGGCGCATCGGAATGTCTTTTATCGGCCAGAGGCCCTCGCGCTCAACCTCTTCGCTCATGCGTTCAACGCGCATCCCGAAACGCAGTTCGGCAGCAATACCGAACAACGCCATGACCGGGAGAACCAGCATGAAGAACCCCATGATTTTGCCGACTGCGTTTGGCTGCTCAAGCAGCAGCACACCCCTACCGCCCATTAGCCACAGGTACATCAGTGTCAGTGCGGTCATTACCACCGCGCCGAGTTTGGCCTGCATGAGTTAGTTGCTCTCCGAAACAGCCTGAAGACCAACGGTTAGCCCGCTTGCCTTGCTGGTAAAGCGAATGCTCATCAAGATTCCCTTGATATATGCGCGGATGGAAGACACGTCGTGGCTGACGGTTAGAACCTCAGAATCACCGCCAAAGTGGATGTCCTGCTTAGCGCTTACGCCGACGAGACGGAGGCTGTGGATTGGGATGCCGGCGACAACCTGGCCGCGAGCCTCCTGCCCAACACCCGGAATGAGTGGCTGGGTCATGCCTGCGCGTGCTTCGCTCATCAGCTCTGCGGTACGAACCGCGGTGCCCGATGGCGAGTCAATTTTGCCAGCGTGGTGAGCTTCGACGATTTCCATCGAGTCGAAGTACTTGGCAGCCTCGGCAGCAAACTTGGTAGCGAGCATCGAGCCGATCGAGAAGTTTGGAATGATGACAACTGCGGCACCAGCCGGAGCGGTCTTTAGGTTCGCCTCAAGGGTGGCAAGCTTGCTGGCCGACCATCCGCTAGTTCCAACCAAGACCTTCATGCCATTTGCGATTGCAAAGTTCACTACGTTTGGGCTAACTTCTGGGAGAGTCAGGTCGAAAACGACGTCTGCGCCGAGAATCTCATCGAGGCTGCTCTTCGAGTTGAGAGCCGCGTGCAAAGTGAGATCCTGTGCGCCATCGATGACTTCAAGGGCCAGCTTGCCCATGCGACCTGATGCGCCAACTACTGCAACTTTGATACTCATTTGATTCGCTTTCCAAAACTTGCCCGGGCCAAAATGTTTAAACCGGTAAGCCTATATTGCCTTACAGATTGGCCTACAGGCCTTTGAAGTCGCTTTCCTTGCAGTCGCCAACGGCAACGATACTGCGCGGCTTGCCCGCGATATCTGACGCGAGACTTCGAATATCTGCCAACGTCACCGCTTCGAATTCTGCAAGCGTAGTCTCTAGGTCTATGAACTGCCCATTCATTATCTCGGCGCTAAATAGACGCGACATGCGAGCCTGAGTGCTCTCGTACTTGAGCGCCATTCCTCCGGCGATGTTGCCCTTTGCGAGCGCCAGCTCTGCCTCTGTGATTCCGTCGGCGGCCACTTTTTCAAGCTCGGCTACCATCAACTGGGCTACTTCGCGAGCCTTCTTCGGCGAGCAACCGGCGTAGAGTCCGAAGACTGAGTCATCGGCGTAACCCTGGTTGAAGGAGTAAACCGAATAGGCCAAGCCACGCTTTTCGCGAATCTCCTGGAACAAACGGGATGACATGCCGCCACCGAGAACGGTGTTTAGGATCCCCATCGCATATCGTCGCGAGTCATCGGCGATGATTCCCTGCGAGCCGATAAGAATGTTCGCTTGAGCGGTAGGGCGGTTTAGAACTTTGAGCGGAACCTGAACGCTGATTTCCGTCGCCACGTTTGACCGGCGCGCGACCGGGGTGGCCTTGATTGAGAGGTCCCAACCGGCTTCGGTCAGCGATTTCTCAACGAGTTCAATTAGGTGTCCGTGATCGACGCCGCCAGCCGCCGCGATTACTAAATCTTGTGGGCGATAGTTCGCCTTGTAGTGTTCCCAAACAGCATCGCGCGTGACATCGGTGATGGTCTGGTTAGTGCCACCGATAGGGCGACCGAGTGCGGTCTCGCCCAGCACAGCCTCGAAGAATGCTTCGTGTGCAACATCCTCAGGATCGTCATCGTTCATCGCAAGTTCTTCAAGGATGACGGTTCGCTCGTTTTCGAACTCGACTGGGTCGATGAGGCTCGAGGTAAGCATGTCGCCGATTACGTCGACGGCTAGCGGAAGCGCCTTGTCTTGCACGCGCGCATAGTAGCTGGTGTGCTCCTTGCCAGTGGCAGCGTTGCTTGAACCACCTACGGAGTCGAAGGCAACCGCGATCTCGAGCGCGGTGCGCTTCTTGGTTCCCTTGAACAGCAGGTGCTCAAGGAAGTGGGTGCTACCGAAGTGGCCGTTCTTTTCGTCGCGCGAACCAACGGCCACGCTGAACGAAACCGAGGCGCTCGCTGCGCCTGGAACGGTCTCGGTTAAAACGCGAACACCGCTCGGGAGAACAGTGCGACGAATCGTACTGCCTCCCGAAGCGGTGAACGAGAGTTCGCTCTGGTCAAGTGGGAAATTTACTTCAGTCATCTGAGCCAGAACCTTTTTAGTTGTTATTCTGCGTCGTCTGCAGCTGCAGCTTCGCCACCCTCAACAACTGGGCTTAGCGATAGCTTTCCGCGGTCGTCGATCTTGGTGATCTCAACCTGAAGCTTCTGGCCTACCTCAAGAACGTCTTCAACGTTCTCAACGCGCTTGCCAGCCATCTTCTTTAGCTCGCTGATGTGCAGCAGGCCGTCCTTGCCTGGAACTAGCGAAACGAACGCACCGAAGGTGGCTAGCTTCACAACGGTTCCAAGGAAGCGCTCGCCAACCTCAGGTACGTGAGGGTTTGCAATCGCGTTGACAGCCGCGCGTGCAGCCTCAGCCGAAGGACCATCGGTTGCACCGATGTAAACGGTACCGTCGTCTTCGATGCTGATGTCTGCGCCAGTGTCTTCCTGGATCTGGTTGATCATCTTGCCCTTTGGACCAATGACCTCACCGATCTTGTCAACCGGAATCTTCACTGCGATAACGCGTGGAGCGGTTGGTGCCATCTCGTCTGGCTCGCTGATTGCCTGTGCCATGACCGAAAGGATGTGCAGACGCGCTTCCTTAGCCTGGTGCAGTGCGCCATCTAGAACGGTCGAAGGAATACCGTCGAGCTTGGTGTCTAGCTGGATAGCGGTGATGAACTCGCTGGTACCGGCGACCTTGAAGTCCATGTCGCCAAGTGCGTCTTCTGCACCGAGGATGTCGGTTAGAGCAACGTACTCAGTCTTGCCATCGATGACGTCCGAGATTAGACCCATTGCGATACCGGCAACTGGAGCGCGAAGTGGAACACCTGCGTTTAGAAGTGCAAGAGTCGATGCACAGACCGAACCCATCGAGGTCGAACCGTTCGAACCTAGAGCTTCCGAAACCTGACGGATTGCGTAAGGGAACTCGGTGCGGGTTGGTAGAACTGGAACGAGCGCGCGCTCTGCAAGAGCACCGTGACCAATTTCGCGACGCTTTGGAGTACCAACGCGACCAACTTCACCAGTGCTGTAAGGAGGGAAGTTGTAGTTGTGCATGTAGCGCTTGGTGGTCTCTGGGCTCAGCGAGTCGATCTGCTGTTCCATCTTGAGCATGTTCAAGGTGGTGATGCCAAGGATCTGGGTCTCACCGCGCTGGAAGATTGCCGAACCGTGAACGCGAGGGATAACTGCAACCTCTGCGTCTAGCGGACGGATGTCGCGAAGGCCACGGCCATCGATGCGGATCTTTTCCTTTAGAACGCGGGTACGAACTACCTTCTTGGTGACGCTCTTGTAGGCGGCCGAGATCTGGTTCTGCTCTTCTTCGGTTAGAACCGAAGCTAGCTTCTCCTTGACCGATGCCTTCAGGGCGTCGTCTGCATCCTGGCGAGCAGTCTTGTCAGCGATCTGGTAGATCTTGCCAAGTTCTGCTTCTGCTAGGTCTGCAACGTGCTTGTAGACGTTCTCGGTGTATGGGTTGAATACTGGGTACTCGGTGGTTGGGCGAGCTGCAACTGCTGCAAGCTCTGCCTGTGCACGAACTAGCTCAGCGATGAATGGCTTTGCAGCTGCAAGACCCTGCGAAACAACTGCTTCCGAAGCAGCGGTGCCGCCAGCCTTGATGAGGTCCCAAGCGTTCTCGGTGCTCTCAGCTTCAACCATCATGATTGCGACGTCCTTGACGCCGTTCTCTTCAACAACGCGACCAGCAACAACCATGTCGAAGGTTGCGCGCTCTAGCTGCGAGTGCTTTGGGAATGCAACCCACTGGCCGTCGATAAGTGCCACGCGGACACCACCGATTGGACCCGAGAATGGCAGACCAGCAAGCTGGGTCGACATCGATGCTGCGTTGATTGCGATGACGTCGTACATCTCGTCTGGCTCGATAGCCATAACGGTTACTACAACCTGAACTTCGTTGCGGAGACCGTCAACGAACGATGGGCGGAGTGGGCGGTCGATTAGGCGGCAAGCCAGAATCGCCTCGGTGGTTGGACGGCCTTCGCGACGGAAGAACGATCCTGGGATGCGGCCAGCCGCGTACATCTTCTCTTCCACGTCGATGGTTAGTGGGAAGAAGTCGAACTGGTCCTTAGGCTGCTTGCTCGCAGTGGTAGCCGAGAACAGCATGGTCTCGTCATCCATGTAGACAGCTGCGGCACCCTGTGCCTGCTGTGCTAGACGGCCGGTCTCGAAGCGAACGTAACGCTTACCGAACTTGCCGTTGTCGATGGTTGCTACGGCAAACTTGGTGCCGTCCATCAGTGGGTTGTTAATGTCGATCGACATGTATTCCTCTTTATTCCTCTTTGTCTTCTAAGACGCGCGCTGCTATCCCGGGCACGCATGTGCCAGGCGTCTAGTGCTGCGAATGAGTAAACAAGGGCGATTGCCCATAGGAATCAAGCCACCGCCCCCGATTGGGACCTAGCGGCAAGCTCTGGTCGTCAGTGAAAAAGCTTGGGAAAACCGCCCAAGTTCTACCACCGAAGACCAGCAATTGGCCTTGATTACTCGCTCCTTAGCCTACCAGCGGGGGCCGGTTAAAGGAAGAAGCCGCCTCCCGAAGGAAGCGGCTTCTCTGAAGACTTGCGTTATCGACGCAGACCTAGACGCTCGATTAGAGCACGGTAGCGGTTGATGTCTACGCCCTGTAGGTAACCAAGGAGACGACGACGCTGACCGACCATAAGTAGTAGACCACGACGGCTGTGGTGGTCGTGCTTGTGGGTCTTTAGGTGCTCGGTTAGGTCCTTGATTCGCTTGCTGAGGACAGCAATCTGAACTTCTGGCGAACCGGTGTCACCTGGGTGGGTTGCGTATTCTTCGATGATCGAAGTCTTTACTGCTGCATCTAGAGCCATAATGTGGTTCCTTTCAGATTGCTGCGCGGCGTACAAAACGGAATGCTTTGAACTCTTTTTATCCGCGGCCGTTACACGGCAACCTCAATAGTTTACGCGGAAACCCGCCACAACGCTAGTTCAGGTATGAATAGCTGATTTCGCACTGAATTATGACTTTGCGCCAGGAGTTGCA
>JBEEJV010000026.1:0-27262 GCA_041169005.1 Actinomycetota bacterium | reverse complement strand
CCTATAAACTGGAGACTCGCAGCCGGTACCACCAAAGCCGGTTTGCATCTCTGGCCGAACTTCCTGTAAAGTAAGTAAGGCTCTAACGGGCCTATAGCTCAGGTGGTTAGAGCGCTTCACTGATAATGAAGAGGTCGGAGGTTCAAGTCCTCCTAGGCCCACTAGGACCTTGAACCGTTAGGTACCAAGATCCAAAACCGGGGACTTAGCTCAGTTGGTAGAGCACCTGCTTTGCAAGCAGGGGGTCAGGGGTTCGACCCCCCTAGTCTCCACAAATAGAAAGACCCGCCAGAAATGGCGGGTGTTTTCTTTTATCCGGGAAGCTGTGGCATTTAGACTTGCCCGATGGGCTCTAAAGAATATCGCGATAAAAAGGGCAACGTCCGTCGCAAACTTTATGAGATGCCCGCCGATGTGAAGCTTGCCCTCGAACAGCGCGCTCTTCGCGCCGACTTCGATCACCGCCCGGCCTATCAGCGCAACGACTACCTTGGCTGGATTACCCGCGCGGTTCGCGCCGACATTCGCCTAAAGCGCCTAAACCAGATGCTGGATGAGCTGGAAAAGGGCGGGGTCTACATGCGGATGGATCATCCGGCTTCGCGGAAGTAGCGGTTATTAAAACTCTGCATGCAGTGTTCGTGCATTCCACTTTGCTTCTGATTGGCAGTTCTTTACCCTCGTTGAATCGATTGGTTCAATGAAAAGGGCGCCGCGTGAAGAGAAAGTTTGGAATAACAAAAGAGCTCTGGTTGGGCGCGGGTATCTTTGCCGTACTTTTTGCGTCGGGCGGAAGCGCAACGCAGAGTTTTGCAAGTCAGTCAAATGACGAGGCAACCTGGTTTGCCTGGGCGCCGCTTGCGCACGAGGGTTTTGATGGCAAACGAATCTTCACGGAGTTTCCAAAAAGTCGACCTTCGCCCGATCCAACAGCCACATCAAACTTGGATCCAATAAATGTCGGTTTGTGCAATCTAGGCTCCAAGGAAACTGTCTTGGCGGTTTTGCGAAGCAAGAGTGATGGAAAAGTTCGGCTTACGTGTGGAAACGCATACGGTGGTTACGTACACATTCGTTCAGGCCATCAGGCGGATTGGCAGGCTAGGACACCTGCATTTCGCCTTTGGGATGACTTCATGATCTGGACCGTTGCCGGCATATTGCGCGCACCGGACGTGATGCAATTGCAGGAAAACATGAAACGGTGCTACTCGGCGCCAATTAATTTTTATAACCAAGCAGGAGTGAGGTCTGTTTTACTAAAAACTATCCACCCAACGGTAATCGTTTCCATAAACAACAAGCGCATCGTTACTGCGTACCCCTCGAATCGACACTCTTGCAGTTAGGAAAACAAATGCCAATCCGATTCTCTTACAACTACGGTTCCTGGCCTTTTGTTGAGTTGGGTGACTTGCCGCCAATTGCGGAATCAATTTCTGACGAACTGGCCCATGATCTCAAGGCCTGGGCGAAGAAAATGGACAAATTTTTCGATTACGAAACCGGATTCGCTAGCCCCGAGGTTGGGCAGAGGCTAAATGCCGAATACCTTGTGCTTTCAGAGCGGCTAAAAGCTGAGGGCGTAGATAACGTCACCGACCTGTGGTGGAGTTAGGGCCACCCTAAACGCGGCGGCGCCCAGCCAAGATGCGCCCCAGCACAGTCTTGCGAATCACAAATTGGTAGGTGGCGAAGGCCACTAGCACTGAACCAAGGAACGCTGGGGTCGGGGCCACAACTGCCAACAAAAGGGCGGCCAGAATTGGCTGAACGCTATAAACCCATAGACCCGCATCGGCGAGGTAGCGGAAAAGACGGATTTGGCGCGAGCAAAGAGCCAAGCAGCCGCCGATAATGCCAAAAGCGTAATAGATGCCCGCTGTGATGGCTGCCGGAAGTACAAGAAATGCCGGCAGGCTGCCTGCAGCAGACATCAAAACGCCACCCAAACACAGGTAAATGAACGTGCAGTTGGCCAACTTCTTTAGTGCCGTCGAACCGCTTCGCTGCAGAAGCCATCCGATGGAAAATGCCAAATAGCAGTAGAGGCCGATTCTCCAGTCGTAAGCGTGGGTCAAGTTCTGCTCACTAAAAGTACCAAGCGTGATTTCGGTAAATGCCCCAACGGCAGCTGCGACGAGGATGCCGTAAACGCCCACCGCTACCGGGCCGAATGATAAAAGATTCGTGTACACCGAAAGGCGACTTCGAACCGCGAAGCTGACCTTGCGACTGATGGAACTGAACGTAAGAGCAATCAAACTACAAATAATCAGGTACCAGAGTGGCAGCAAATGCACCCAAATATGCATAAGGTATCCGGCTGCACCCGCGATAACGATGATCGGCAACAGGCGCTTAGTGCGACTAATCACAAATGATTTAGCCTTCGCACGCATCAGCAAACTAGACGCCAGGTATCCGGCGATGATGAAGAAAGCAGGAACTACCGTGAGAATCATCGGAGCAATGATCCACGTGAAACTAGCTAGTTTTGTGGCCGCGTCGGGGACCAAGATTATTGCGGCAACCACGCTGAATACTGCCATCGCCAGCAACATAACAAGCGAACGAGCGGCATCGAATCCCGAAATGCGGGGTGCGGGAATGTTGAAGTTAGCCATTGGCGCGCTTATTACCTGCTGCTGCCGAGAAGAAGATTGCGGTGGCCAAGAAGGCGGCAATCACATAGAACATGTTGAGCATTCCCCAGGCTTGGCCGAGGAAGCCCAACAGTGGCGGGCCAATCATGAACGAGCCATAACCCCAGAACGCCACGAAAGCCACACGCTTTGCAGCGTGATCGGCCTCGCCTGCTGCCGAGAGCAGAAGCGGGAAGCCAAGCGCAACTCCGATGCCCCAGAAAGCGGCGCCAAGCCAAGCTAGGAAGATGTTTGGTGCACCAAAGATGATTAGCAGGATACCCAAGACGCCTACGATTGCCATCGCCTGAATGGTGCGTGCCTTGCCAAAGCGATCGGCCAGATTGCCGCCAAAGAAGCGGACTATCGTCATCGCACCCATGAAGCAGCTGTATGCGATTCCGGCGTTGGTTGGGCTGGTGTGGTAGTCGCTAACCAAACCAATCGCCAGCCAGTCGTTCGATGAACCTTCGGCGATGGTGATGCCCAAAAGCGCAACGCCAAGGAAGATAACCGTAGGAGTCATCCACGTCTTGCGTTCCAACTTCGGCGCATCCTCGTGAGTCACTTCAATTCCGGTGCCGGATGGCAAAACCTTGACGGTGAATAGAACTACAAGAATTTGGATTCCGGCAAGCACGATCGTCTGAATCATGATTGGGAAGTTGATGGAGGTAGCAAAGGTTCCGATGCCTGCTCCGGCAAGTGCGCCAATCGACCAGGCTGCGTGCATGCGAGGCATGAGGCTTCGGTTCAGCTGGCGTTCAAGCGCGGTGCCGTCGATGTTGAGGGCCACATCCGCGAAACCGTAGGAACAACCAACTAGGAAACCGAAAATCATGTAGCCAACCCAGAGGCCAGCAACCGCAAAGGCCACCTGGCAAATGAGCGCGCCGGCCATCAGGAACAGGCCTGTGACGATTGCTGGCTTGGTGCCGATCTTCTCGATGAGGCGGCCGGCAAGATTTAGCGAACCGATGGCGCCAATCGAGCCAACAAACAGGATGATTCCAAGAAGCGATGGCGTGACCTGGATGAGGTCTTTAATGAGCGGTAGACGAACGGTTACCGACGTACCGAGCACACCGAAAAGAGTGAAAAACAGAACAATAACGCGGTGCCAAGCGGTTAACTGTGCGCTGGTCTTTTCCCCCATTGGTGTGGTCATAGGTTCGAGTCTAAAACCTCGGCTGAATAAAGCCGGCAGGCCAAGCGGAGCGCTGGAATAAAAGGTCTGTGCTGGCGTTTAGGCTGAGTGTATGTCTAATGCCACCCCTGCCCATGTTGGGCCTCGCCGCCTCGCGCCGTTTGTGCTGCTCGAGGTGTCGTCCCTCATCAGTTTCATGGGTGGCTCCATGGTGTTCTTGCTGCTTCCTTGGCTCGCAGTAGACCTGACTGGCTCTGCCACGTCTGCCGGTTTGGTTGTAGCCATTGCAAACATTCCCGGTTTGTTGCTTTCGCCTCTGATGGGCTCCTTCATCGACCGCTTTGGTCGCCGTCGCAGTGCCGTCATCATGGAGTTAATGCCGGCACTGGTAAACCTTTCCATTCCCCTGCTGGCACTCATCATGCCAATCACGGTTCCGGTGCTGCTAACAATCGCAATCGTGCGTGCTGTAGTTGGCGGTTCGGCCCCTTCGGCCCGCAAATCGCTCATTCCAGATGTTGCTGGCCCGGCCGGAATAACTCTAGAAAAGGCCAACTCGATTCATGAATCGATTGCCGCGGCAGGTTTTGCCATTGGCCCATTCTTGGGTTCGCTCTTCATCGGATGGATCGGCGCGATCAACACTTTCTATGTGGTTTCCGCAGCGGGTCTGCTGGGCGCCTTGATTGTCTGGTTCATCCGCGTTCACGAACACAGAGAAGAGCACGCCGATGATGAGGGTCGCAACTGGCTGGTCTATGCGGTCCAGGGCTTCAAGATCATGTTCCAGACACCGGCCGTTGCCGTGCTCATGATTTCGTTCACCGTGTTGTCCACCATTTACTTGCCTACCGAGGTTGTGCTGCTGCCTAAGTACTACAACAGCATTCACTATGCGGCCGGATACGGTCAGGTCATCGGCATCATGGCTGCGTTCGTTACCATCGGATCTCTCGGTTTCGAACGATTGGCAAAGCGTTTCAAGCTGGCTAGCCTGCTGCGGTTCGCCATTATCGGTGTTCCTCTGACGATGATTCCGATGGCGATGCTGCCGCCGCAGTGGGCCATGTTGGTTTGTGGCGCCTTGCTTGGCGTGGCTTGGGGTCCGTTGCCAGCCTTGGTAAACACGGTCATTCTGCGCAAGGTTGCGCCAAGCAAGCGTGGCCGAGTGTTCTCGCTTGAAATGACAATTTGGACGGGCGGCCCGATGCTCTCGATGACCCTGGCGGGTATGGCTGTGGACGCGTTTGGTGTGAAACCGGTTTACCTGTTCATCGCGCTCTCGGTCCTGGCTGCAGGAATCATCATCTCCACCCGCAAGGCAGTCAACGATCTAGACGTTGCTGAGTTTGAGGATTAGGGGCATCGAATGACAAAAAATATCGCCGTGGATGTGTGGAGCGATGTGGCTTGCCCTTGGTGTTACATCGGTAAGCGCAAAATGGAGCTCGGAATCGCGCAGTTTGCTGCCGCGCACCCTGATGTGCGCGTGGACGTAGTGTTCCACAGCTACCAGTTGAACCCAGAAATGCCTTTTGACTATGAGGGAACTCAGGCCGATTACCTCGGCACTCTGAAGGGTTTTGCCCCTGAGCAGATTGCACAGATGAACGAACGCCTCTTGGCCATAGCGTCATCGGTTGGGCTCAATTACGACCTTGCAAATCAGCAGATGACTAACACCGGACTCGCCCATCAACTGCTTCACTATGCCAAGACACAAGGCAAGCAGGCAGCCATGAAGGAACGCATTATGAGTGCGCACTTCGTCGAGGCACTACACGTTGGCCGCATCGATGTCCTGGCCCAATTGGCTGTTGAGATTGGCTTAGACCGCGGCGAAGTAATGCGAGTCTTGCAGGATGGAACTTACGTGGCTGCTTTCGAGGCTGATGTGGCTCAGGCCCGTGCCTATGGAATCCAAGGTGTTCCGTTTTTTGTGATTCAAAACAAGTACGGCATTGAAGGGGCTCAGCAGCCGGAGAGTTTTGTGCACGCGTTCGAGACTGTTCTGGCGGAGGGTAGCTAAATGTTGGTGACGCCACACCAGCAGATGGTGTTCTTCACGCTCTTGAGTTTCTTGGCTCTGGGTGCAGGAACAATCGTCATTAGCGTTATCACCGTGGCTGGCCGAGGAAACCGAGCCTTCGCCTTCATCATGTCTATTTCGACCACTGCACTCGGGCTTTTTATGTACTTCCAGCTTGATCAGTCGGGCATCTG
Source organism: Actinomycetota bacterium (assembly GCA_041169005.1). Taxonomy (GTDB): domain Bacteria; phylum Actinomycetota; class Actinomycetes; order Actinomycetales; family Microbacteriaceae; genus Rhodoluna. The sequence continues at coordinate 21,247 of JBEEJV010000026.1, read as the reverse complement.
GCCAACCATCATGGGTGCACTAGCGTTTCTGGTTGCTTGTTGGCCACCTCGAAAGCGCGAGCGCTACAACGAGGATGAAGAGCTAGACCGCCAGGGCTACTTTTAGGAAAGCTCGCGCCTGATTCTAGAGTTTGGCGACTGCCACGACAACGGCAGCGGCCAGGGCAATTAGTCCGCTGAGAGCTAGCGGCACGACACCTGCGCCGGCACCAAGGGTCCAGGCTAAGCCCGCCCAAAGTCCTGCTACCAAAACCGAAAAACCGCTGAAACCTTGAAGCAAAGATTGCGCCCAGAGTTGGCGATTGTCTGGTGCGAGTTTGGATACCCAGCTCTTTCCGACGGTGTCGTTGCATGCAGCGTAGCCGCCATAGATTGCCAGAAGAAGTAGCGTCACGTTGTGATCTGAGCTGATGGCCATACCGCCGTAGGTAACTGCAAAGCAGAGTAGGCCAACCGCATAGACAACGTTGGGGCGAACCTTGTCGGCGAGCCATCCCGCGGGGAAATTGAGAGCAGCGTAAGAGATGTTGTAGAGCAGGTAAGCGGAAACCACTTCGGTGACGCTGAAGCCAACCTGACTCACGTGCAGCAGAACTAGTGCATCTGGGAAGTTGATGACCCCAAAGCCGATGATGGTGGTCAACACGATTCGTAGTTTTCTCGAAAGCGGCTGGTGTGGTTGGGTTTCCTCAAGCGTAAGAACCTTGCCCTCGGCAATGGCGATGCGGGCGGCTTCATCGGCTAGGCGCTTGGCTTTTCGTCCGCTCGGTTCATCGTCGCGCACAAGCAGAATCATCGCTGTTGACAGAACTGCCGGAACGAGAGCGAACCACAAAATCTGACGAACATTGTTGTTGAATGCGGCCAGGAGCGCGAGTGCTAAGACGGGGCCGAGAACCGCACCCAAGGTGTCGGCGGTTCTGTGGAAACCGATGATGCGCCCGCGGTGATCCTTGTGAGAACCTTGCACGAGCAGGGCGTCTCTCGGTGCCCCGCGCATTCCCTTACCTAGGCGGTCAGTGAGACGACCCACGAGCACAATCGGCCAGCTGCCGGCCATTGCGATGATCAACTTACCAAGCGCTGCGCCACCGTAGCCTAGGCCAATCATCATTTTGCGTGGGATGAAACGGTTTAGCCAAGCGCTGGCCAACTTCATTCCGGCTGCAACGGCTTCGGCAAGTCCTTCGATGATTCCCACCACTGCAGCCGGGGCACCAAAGATGCCGGTGAGAAGAATTGGCATGAGCGGGTAAAGCATCTCGCTGGCCGCATCCTGCATGAAAGAAACGGCCGATAGCGACCAAACGTTTCGGTTGAGCCAGCGCTTTTTTGGGGTTTCACTCATTAGAAACGGCCGGCCAAGATTTCTAGAATCAATAGCGCGGCAAGGCGAACAGTTCGACCGTCTGGCGCATCGATGGATGCATCAATCTCGGTTAGGTCTATCGACACAACGCGCTTATCGTTTGCCACCAGGTAGGCGAACTCGCGCAGTTGATCTGCGCTGATTCCGCCCGGTGCGGCTGCAGGGCAAGCTGGAACTACGCTGCGGTCACAGACATCCACGTCAATATCCACATGGATCGAACCTCCACCGGAGCCAGCGATGGCCAGCGCCTGCCGAATAACGTCGGACGCCTCGCGGTGTCGAAGTTCACTTCTTGGGATGACCGTGATTCCCAGATCGAGTGCTTCCATCGCGTATTCAGGTGAGTTTGAATAGTCGGCGATGCCAATCTGCACGATGCGACGAGGGTCTAGCCCGGCGGCGATCAAGCGCTTGACGGGCGAACCATTGTTGATTCCATCACGAATGTCGTGGTGCGCGTCGAAGGTGATCAAACCGGAGGTGGCAAGGTCTAACGATCCGACACCCATTGCATAGGTAACCGAGTTGTCGCCGCCCAGACCGATAACCAGGCCGGCCTGTTCACGAAGACCAGCAACGGCCTCGATGGTTCTTGCCTCGCCGGCTTCGCCATCGGGGTCAATAATGTCGCCGGCATCCCCAACGTTTAACGCGGCAAGATCGAGTCTGTGCTGCCAACTCCACGTGCTGTAACGCAATAACGCCTCGCGGATAGCCGCCGGAGTTGTGTGTGCGTTGGTCGGCGAAATGGATGTCAGGTGAGCCGGAATGCCAAGAATCACGGCATCTAGCGGACCATCGGTTTCGGCCAGGGCATCTGCGATTGGTTTCAGCAAAGTCTGCGCGCGCGGCCAGCGCGGATCGTTGGGAAGTGCCTGCGCTGCAGTTCCGGAAGTAGCCGTTTCGTTGGTCATTATTAACTCCTACTGTGCCGTCCCAGATTCTTCGAGAGCGATGCGGCACCAAGTTGCAGGGCCTGGGTTAGGCGGTCGCGAAGTTCGGCGCTCGCCGCATCGGTCTGAAAAGTCAGGTTTAATGCCGCTACTGGGAAGTCTAAGTGGTCTAGAACCGCAACCGAAATTCCGCTGAGCCCGGCGGTGATGTGCCCATCCTCGCTCGCGTAGCCAGCGGCCTTATCCTGTGCCAACTGGGTCATAAGTGCACCGATGGTGGCTGGCCCCAAACCGGTTCGGTTCAGCAGCGGAGTTTGGCTGTCTTGGTCTGCAGACTTACCGCCGTAAAGCGCCCGGACCTGCTTCGCGGGAAGCTGAGCCAGCATTGCGCGACCACTCGCCGTTAGGTGAGCGGGAAGGCGAACCCCAACCTCGGTAACTGTACCGATTGGTCGGCGAGGCAGTTCGCGCAAAAGGTAGAGCGTTTCATCGCCGTGCAGGATAGCAAGGTGTCCGATGGCTGGAAGCTTTCGTTCTACCTCGTGAACCAGCTTTGCAAGGATGGGGCGTGCCAAACGTTCGAGCGGATCGTGGCGCAAATAGGCCTGACCGAGTTCGAAGGTTGCGATGCCAAGACCCCAACGCGAGTCTTCCGGATAGTGAATGACATAGCCGTCGGCTTCAAGTGCTGCGAGCAGGTGGTACATGGATGACCGCGGCAGGTCTAACTTGGTAGCGAGCGAGCTGGCGGTAACCGGAGCACCGCTTTTAGCCATGAGCCTCAATACGTTGAGAGCCCTGGTTGCAGCCGTTGCATTTGCCATGCTTCAATAGTGCCTCATTTTGGTCGGATTGTCTGAAATACCAGACAGAGCGTGTGCGAAATCGCTGGTGGCATGGGCCGCCATCCGGTGGAATAAAGCCATGACTACCAACACTCGTGGACCACTTCATGCAGCTACCGGTAACACCCTAACCGCCAAGGGCTGGGGGCAAGAGGCCGCGCTGCGCATGCTGCACAACAACCTCGACCCAGCGGTGGCCGAGCATCCTGAAGAACTAATCGTCTACGGAGGTAGCGGTAAGGCGGCTCGCAACTGGGCGAGCTTCGATGCCATGGTTCGCACCCTGACCGATCTGCGCGACGACGAGACCATGCTGGTCCAGAGCGGTAAGCCAGTTGGAGTGTTCCGCACCCACGAATGGGCACCGCGTGTTCTATTGGCAAACTCGAACCTAGTTGGCGACTGGGCAACCTGGCCTGAGTTCCGCCGCCTAGAAAACCTGGGACTGACCATGTACGGTCAGATGACCGCAGGGTCGTGGATCTACATTGGTACCCAGGGCATTCTGCAGGGAACCTACGAGACCTTTGCGGCGGTTGCGGCAAAGCGTTTTGGTGGAAGCCTTGCCGGCACCCTCACCCTCACCGGTGGTTGCGGTGGAATGGGTGGCGCGCAGCCGCTTGCCGTAACCATGAACGAAGGTACTTGCCTAATCGTTGACATTGATGAATCGCGTTTGCGTCGCCGTCTAGAAACTCGTTATCTAGATGAGGTTTATGACAACCTTGATCGCGCTGTTGACCGCGCACTCGAGGCAAAGAGCAAGCGCCTCGCGATTTCAATTGGCCTCGTTGGCAATGCAGCAACCGTATTCGCCGAGCTGTTGAAGCGCGAAGTGCCAATCGACATCGTGACCGACCAAACCTCCGCACACGATCCGCTTTATTACATCCCAGAGGGCATCGCGTTCGAAGACGCTCGCCAGGCGGCACTAGATGACCCAGCAGACTTCACCAAGCGCTCACAGGCATCGATGGCCAAGCAGGTTGAAGCCATGGTGGGATTCATGGACAAGGGAGCCGAGGTCTTCGATTACGGCAACAGCATCCGTGATGAAGCACGCAAGGGTGGATACGAACGCGCCTTCGCATTCCCAGGTTTCGTGCCTGCATACATCCGCCCACTGTTCTGCGAGGGTAAGGGGCCATTCCGATGGGTGGCGCTCTCGGGCGACCCTAAGGACATCTATCGCACCGACAAGGCAGTGATGGATCTGTTCCCTGAGAACGACCACCTTCAGCGTTGGATGCGCATGGCACAGGAGCGCGTGGAATTCCAAGGCCTCCCTGCTCGCATCTGCTGGCTAGGTTACGGCGAACGCGACAAGGCTGGCGCTGCATTCAACGACCTAGTCGCCTCAGGTGAAGTGAGCGCACCGATTGTCATTGGACGCGACCACCTCGACTGTGGTTCCGTTGCTTCGCCTTACCGAGAGACCGAAGCCATGCTGGATGGCTCAGACGCAATCGCCGACTGGCCGCTTTTGAACGCGATGGTAAACATTGCATCGGGTGCGTCATGGGTTTCGCTCCACCACGGTGGCGGCGTAGGCATGGGCCGTTCGATGCACTCCGGCCAGGTATCGGTTGCTGACGGCACCGCCCTGGCAGCAGAGAAGTTGAACCGAGTTCTTACCAACGATCCGGGTATGGGCGTGATTCGTCACGTGGATGCCGGATACCAAGAGGCAATTGACGTGGCTCACGCGAAGCACGTCCATGTTCCAATGCTGGACGCAGCCGGAAACTACCTGGAGTAAACATATATGTCGAATTTGGCATTTACCGATATCGGGTTGTTGGTTACCAACAACCCTGAGCTTGGTGATGCCGGTTCACAAAATGATTCTCTCGGCATAATCCGCAACGCGTCCATGATTGTTGAGGACGGCAAGGTTGTGTGGGTTGGTTCCGCAGCGCTAATGCCAGCCGCGGACGAGGCCCGCTCTCTTGGCGGAAAGACCGTTATTCCTGGCTTTGTAGACTCGCACGCCCACCTGTTGTTCGCCGGAGACCGCGCCGATGAGTTTGCTGCTCGCATGGCGGGACAAAAGTATTCCGCTGGTGGAATACGTTCCACCGTATCTGCAACTCGCTCGGCTTCAGATCACGTATTGCGTGCCAATCTGCGCCGTCTCGAGGCAGAAATGCTGTCGGGTGGAATCACAACTTTTGAAACTAAGTCGGGCTACGGACTGGACACTGAGAACGAAGTTCGTAGTTTGCGGTTAGCTCGTGAGGCAACGGAGGAAGTCACCTTCCTTGGAGCGCACGTTGTGCCAGAAGAATATGCCGGTCGTAGCGACCACTACGTGAACCTCGTTGTCGGAGAGATGTTGGAACAGGCAAAAACTCACGCTAAGTGGATTGACGTCTTTTGCGATAAGGGTGCTTTCGATGGCGACCAGGCATTCCATATTCTGAACGCAGGCAAGGAAGCCGGACTCCTGCCGAGAGTGCACGCCAACCAGCTAGAGGCCGGACTCGGTGTTGAGGTTGCTGTTGCAGTTGATGCGGCATCTGCCGATCACTGCACTCATCTCACAGACAGCGACATCGAGCTTCTCGCCGGATCAAACACTGTGGCGACGTTGCTACCCGGCGCAGAGTTTTCCACCAGAGCTCAATACCCGGATGCCCGTCGTCTGATTGCCGCAGGTGCAACCGTAGCCTTGGCCACCGACTGCAACCCGGGTTCGAGCTACACCACATCGATGGCCTTTTGCATTGCGGTTGCGGTTCGCGATATGCACCTAACTCCAGACCAGGCCGTTTGGGCCGCAACGATGGGCGGAGCGAAGGCCCTTCGTCGAAGCGATGTCGGTCACCTTGGAATCGGTGCCTCGGCAGATTTTTCGGTGCTTGATGCACCAAGCCACCTTCACCTCGCCTACCGTCCCGGAGTGGATTTGATCCACGAAGTTTGGCGTGCAGGCAAACTAGCCAGGAGCAGCAAATGACCAACACCGTAGTTCTTAACACCTCGGGACTAACAGCGGCGGAAGTGGTTGCGGTTGCCCGCAATAACGCCCGCATCGAGATTTCCGAAAGTGCGGTCTCTGCAATGGCTGCAACGCGCGCGCACATCGAAGCGCTGGCGGCAAGCGATGTGCCGGTCTATGGCGTTAGCACCGGCTTCGGCGCCTTGGCTAACCGTCATATCGAACTCAAAGACCGAGTTCAGTTGCAAAAGAGCCTGATTCGTTCTCACGCCGCAGGCATGGGTCCGGCGGTTGAGCGCGAAGTGGTTCGCGCACTGATGCTGCTTCGTCTGAAGACCTTGGTTTCGGGCCGCACCGGTGTTCGTCCGGTTGTTGCTCAGACCATGGCCAGCCTTCTAAATGCCGGCATCACCCCGTATGTTCACGAGTATGGGTCGCTTGGCTGCTCTGGAGACTTAGCGCCACTTGCGCACTGCGCGCTCGTGTTGATGGGCGAAGGTAGGGCCTTCGACCCGGATGGAGTTGAGCGTCCGGTTCCTGAGCTGTTGGCTCAGGCCGGAATCTCGCCGGTAGAACTACAAGAAAAGGAAGGTTTGGCGCTTATCAATGGCACCGATGGAATGCTCGGCATGCTCATCCTTGCTCTTCACGACCTCGACCGACTCGTAAACCACGCCGACACCATCGCAGCGATGAGCGTTGAAGGTCTGCTTGGAACAGATCAGGTGTTCCGCGCCGAACTTCACCACCCACTTCGCCCACACCCTGGACAGACCACAAGTGCGGCGAACATGTTGAACGCGCTTGCCGATTCGCCGATTGTGGCCAGCCACCGAGTTGGCGATGATCGCGTTCAGGATGCATACTCGCTCCGCTGTGCCCCTCAGGTGACAGGTGCCGTTCGAGACACCATGGATCACGCTCGTCTTGTAGCCGCTCGTGAACTTGCCGCGGCCATCGACAACCCGGTTGTTCTCGAATCGGGCGAGGTTACCTCGAACGGAAACTTCCATGGCGCACCGGTTGCCTATGTGCTCGATTTCCTTGCCATTGCAGCTGCCGATCTTGGCTCTATGTCTGAGCGCAGGACCGACCGCATGCTGGACAAGTTCCGCAGCCACGGCCTTAACCCATTCTTGGCCGAAGACCCTGGAGTTGATTCGGGTTTGATGATTGCGCAATACACTCAGGCCGGATTGGTTTCAGAGAACAAGCGCCTTGCCGCCCCTGCGAGCGTGGACAGCATTCCTTCATCGGCAATGCAGGAAGACCATGTGTCCATGGGATGGCATGCCGGCCGCAAACTTCGCAAAGTTGTTGAAAACCTGCAGCGCATCTTGGCTGTGGAGTATGTCACTTCGGCGCGCGCAATCGAAAGCCGCGCACCGCTAAAGCCGGCACCTATTACCGGCGCGATGGTGGCGATGCTACGCAAGGCTGTTCCGGGAATGGGTCCAGACCGGTTCTTGGCTCCTGAACTAGAGGCGGCTGCCAACCTCCTTGGCTAAGGGCCTCGGCCTCATTAGGCTATTCGCGTGAGTAACTTTGAACACCACATCGCTCAGCTAGCGGATCAGGGATTTACCGTTGAACGCGGCATGCTGACGGGCGCATTTGCTGATGCCTCTCAGATAGGCGTCCGCTTCGTTTCCGCTAACACCCAGGTGGACACCTATTTGGTCACAGAGTTCTTCGATGCCGATAAGTCGCACCCGGTTCTGGGAGTTGCATCTGAGGTTTCCGGACCAGAGGGCGGCTACCTGGTATTTCTTATTCTCAAGGGCTAGAACACTGCCCAAGATGCGAGAATAGAAGTATGACCGCACACACTTCAGTAGCAACTCTGCACACCAACTACGGCGCCATCAAGATCAACCTTTTTGGCAACCACGCGCCTAAGACCGTCGAGAACTTCGAAGGCTTGGCAACCGGAACCATCGAGTGGCGCGACCCTCGCACCGGTGCCGTACAGACCAACAAGCCTCTATACAACGGCGTGATTTTCCACCGCGTAATTGAGAACTTCATGATTCAGGGTGGCGACCCAACCGGCACCGGTATGGGCGGACCTGGCTACCAGTTTGGCGACGAGCCACACGGCGAACTCACCTTCAAGGACCCTTACAAGCTCGCAATGGCAAACGCCGGTCCAGGCACCAACGGTTCGCAGTTCTTCATCACCGTAACCGACACCAGCTGGCTTTGGGGCAAGCACACCGTATTCGGTGAAGTTGCCGACGAAGACAGCCGCAAGGTCGTAGACAAGATCGCTACCGTTGCAACCGACGGCCGCGACAAGCCACTCGATGACGTAATCATCGAGAGCATCACCATCGAAAAGGCCTAGTCGCGAGCCCAAAGGCCAACGGCTAAAACTTAGAACCGATCGACGCCTCCATGAGTACCTGCTGCAGGCACCCAGATAGAGAAGCTTACGTCCGCTGTCAGCGGTGCGAGCGTTTTATCTGCCCGTCTTGCCAGGTGGAGGCGTCGGTCGGTTTTCTTTGCCCGGACGATGCGGGCACAAACACCACAAAGGCTCGAATCACCTCGATGGCGCCCGCCCCGATGCAGCGTGCTTTGCGCACAGGTGCTCCAGTTGTAACTTATTCACTGATCATTGCCTGTGTAGCAATATGGGCATTGCAGTACCTCCTTGGTGATTCATTCACCTACAAGTTCCTCTACACGCCATACGCCACCATCCTCGAACCGTGGCGCATGATTACCTCGGCCTTCCTGCACTCGCCGTCGAGCGTGCTGCACATTCTCTTCAACATGTACTCGCTCTGGATTTTCGGCCGAGTGCTAGAGCCAATTCTCGGCAGTGGTCGATTCCTGCTGCTTTACTTGGTTTCCGCATTTGGCGGTTCAGTTTCTGTGCTTTGGCTTGCCGGCCCAGGCACCAGCGTTGTCGGAGCATCAGGCGCAATCTTTGGTCTCATGGCCGCCTACTTTGTTGTGCTTCGCAGTGTCGGTAGCAGTACCGGTCAGATGGTTGGCCTCATCGCCATCAACCTGGCTTCCGGTTTCTTGATTCCGGGTGTCAGCTGGCAGGGACATCTCGGCGGACTAATCGTCGGCGGCATCATCGCCACCATTTACAGCCGCACCCGCGGTGCCAACGATGGCCGTAAGCGTCGCGCGTACGTGCTCCTGACAATCGGTGCACTAATACTTGCAACCATTGCCGGTTGCGCTCGCCTGCTGGGCTATTTCTAACAAACTGCGCCTGTCGCGCGCAGTAAAAAAAGACCACCCGCCGGGATTGCCCAGCAGGTGGTCTTTGAAGTTTTTTACCCTAAGGTTTGACTACTTCCAGCGAGTCGACATTACGAAGCCGACCATTGCTAGACCGAAGCCGACAGCGATGTTCCAGTTACCGATGTTGTATGGGTCTGGGAAAGCCGAACCGATTGGGAACTGCGCACTGCTGACGTAGTAGGTGATGATCCAGGCCAAACCGAGCAGCATAAAGCCGAACATGACTGGTGCAAACCAGGCTGGGTTTGGTGCGTCTGCGTCCTTGCGCTTTGCCTCTGCGTTTGCAGCTTGGCTTGGCTTGACGTTCTTCTTACGTGAGCTTGATTCAGGCATAGGAATATTCTATCGGCTGGAGGAGATTTCCCTTATGCAGATAGGCTTTAAGGGTTATGACAAAGATTCTCGTACTAGACAACTACGACTCGTTTGTTTACACCCTCAACGGCTACCTGCAGCAGCTTGGTGCCGAAACCGAGGTGCTGCGAAACGACATCGTGACCGAAGCCGAACTTCCAGCGCTGCTCGCAAACTATGACGCAGTGCTGCTTTCGCCTGGTCCTGGTACCCCTGCCGATGCAGGTTTGTCGATTCCGGTTGTGAAGCAAGCTCTGCAGACCGGTCAGAGCGTATTTGGCGTTTGCCTTGGCCACCAGGCCATTTCCGAGGCGATGGGCGCAACCGTTACCAGCGCGGAAGAACTAATGCACGGCAAGACCAGTCAGGTCAGCCACGATGGCTCACTCATCTACAAGGACGTTGCCAATCCGTTCACCGCAACCCGCTACCACTCGCTGGCAGTTGTGGACAGCACTGTTCCTGCAGATTTGATTGTTACTAGCCGAACCGTTGCAGGCGTTGCCGCTGATGGCACCACCACGATGGGTGGCGTAATCATGGGTGTGCAGCACGCCACCTTGCCTATTTACGGCGTTCAGTTCCACCCGGAATCGGTTCTTACCCAAGACGGCTACCAGATGTTAGGCAACTGGCTTGAGAGCGTTGGTTTGGTCGGCGCGGCTGAAACCGCCAAGAACCTAAGCCCTATGGTGCGTTTCTAGGCATCAGCTCACACGGCGCCTTTATAGGCCCCGAAGCTGTTCTGGTTTGCTACGACTATGGGTTACAGGCCACGGTAAGTGTGACCACAGAACCCTGCTGCGCTAGTCCAGGAAGAATCGACTGATCAAGAACCACGTTGCCGAGAGTTCCGGTACATGCGGTTGCTGCAGCTACGGTTACCTGCAGGCCTACATCCGGCGCACTTAGTCGGGCCTTCGCGCTAGTGACATCGAGGTTGCGAACGTCAGGAACCAAAACCTGGCCGTTTGAAACCACAAGGTTTACAACTGTTCCCGCAGCGATGTTGGTGCCCTTGGCTGGGTCTGACGAAAGCACCTGACCTAGCGGAATGTTCGCACTATTGGCCTGAGTGATGGTTCCCAGAGTCAACTTGGCATTGGTGAGTGCCGTGCTTGCTGCCTCTTCAGTTAGGCCGGTTAGGTCTGGAACCTGCACCTGGCCCTTACCCGAAGACACGTAAACGGTAACCAGAGTGCTCTCCGAAACGTTGGTTCCGGCAGGTGGGTCTGTGCTGATGATGGTATCCACCGGAACGGTATCTGAGGCTTGGTAAACCTTGGTGACCAACAACTTGGCGTTGGTTAGAGTGTTGTAGCCATCGGTGTAGCTGGAGTTTGTAACGTTTGGAACGCTCACTCCACCGGTGCCACCGGCGTTTACAACGAGGTTTGGGAAACCGCCCATCGCGAGCACCCAGATGAGCACACCGACGATGATGACGCCGAGGCCCGAACCAATACCCCAGAGCAATCGAGGCGAAGGGGCGCCCGAAGAACGACGAACGCGAGTTAGCGAACTGGTATCGGTTGAGATTGCCTGGCTTGAAGTTGTGTACTCAGGAGCCTCAAGGCCAAGGGCCTCGAATGGGTTGGTGAGCAAAGTGGTGTCCGCGCTCACGGCAGCTGCTGGAGCTGCGGTCGGTGCAGCTGAAGGAACTGGCACCGCAGGGGCAGCAGGTGCCGCCGCCGGAGCCGGTGTTTCTTCGGGAATACCCGCAAACTCGGCAACTACTGGAGTTTCAACCGGAGCGGCAACGCTTTCCGCGTTGTACTCGTAGTCGTTCTGTGGCGCAGGTGAAGTTACTTCTGGTGCAGCCGATTCAACCGCTGGTGCCGCAACATCATCGCCGCGAAGCAGGGCTTCGAATTCGTCAAGGGCAGTCATCGGTGTGGTTGGTGCTGCCGCATCGACCGGAGCTGGCGCTACAACCTCGGCAGCTGATGCGCCGGCTTCTGCGAAGTCTTCGGCGTTTACCAGTGGCAATGAACCGGTCTGCAGGGCCTGCGCCTGCTGGTGCTGGAGAGTGGCTGCAACGGCTGCAGCAAGGTGTTCACGGAAGTCTTCGGCGGTCTGGAAGCGGTCGCCGCGTTCCTTCGCCATCGACTGCATTACAACTGCATCGAGTTCAGGAGAGATCATCGGGTTGTGTGCCGAAGGCGGAGTTACCGGTTCGGAAACGTGCTGGTAGGCAACCGAGACTGCTGTCTCACCCTTGAAAGGTGCGCGGCCGGCAAGCATTTCGTAAAGCAAAACACCGGTTGAGTAGAGGTCTGTGCGGGCATCAACGTTTTCGCCGCGGGCCTGCTCTGGGCTGAAGTACTGAGCGGTGCCCATAATGCCAACGGTGTGAGCCTGGGTGCTCGAAGAGTCTGAGATTGCGCGAGCAATGCCGAAGTCCATCACCTTTACTGCGCCGCTATCGGTGATCATGATGTTCGCGCTCTTGATGTCGCGGTGAATGATGCCGGCGTTGTGCGAAGTGGCAAGTGCGGTGAGCACGCCATCGGTGTAGCTGACAGCTTCTTCGATGGTTAGACGACGCTGGTGCATTAGGTCGCGAAGGACCGAGCCCTTCACGTATTCCATGACGATGTAAGGCTTACGAATCTGGTTTCCGTTGGCGTCTACGCCTTCTTCTTCACCGGCATCATAGATACGAACGATGGTTGGGTGCGCCATACGAGCCGAGGCCTGGGCTTCCTGACGGAAACGCGCCTCAAAGTTTGGGTCGTTAGCTAGGTCGCTCTTGAGCAGTTTGATTGCAACCACGCGGCCAAGACGGGTGTCTGTGCCTTCGTATACGTCGGCCATGCCGCCGCGACCAATCAGGTTCCCCAGTTGGTAGCGTCCCGCGATGATGCGATGGTTGTCGGTCAATTTTGCTCCGGTGTTCGTTTCCCCGTCCTTAGTCTATTTCGCCTAAGGGGTCGGTGTTGGTTCTGGTGTTGGATTGCCCTGGTCTTCTACGTAGTACGTCAAAGTGACGGCATCGCCGGACTTCAAAGTGCCAAGCGGTGAGGCTTCATAGACCAGTGACGCACGTGGATCGTTGACCGGGACGGTGGTTCCCGGCTGAGTAATAACGGTAAGGCCCAAACCTGTGAGGTAGGTGGAAGCCTCCGCGACATTGTGATCGAGCACATCTGAGCCAAGAAGCACAACAGTTTCTCCGCCGCTGGTGCTGGTTGGAACAGGAGTTGCGCTGCCCCAGCTCTGGCTTGGCTGCGGTTCGCCGGTAGGGGTGGTTGCCGGCTTGTTCGCTCCGATGATGAGAGCCACAACCAAAGACAGGGCGGTGATGGAAAGCAAAATAACAACCGCAATCCAAGGCCACACCACAGGTGGCTTTGGGTTTTGCATGGTGTTGGTGCTGAGCACGGTTGTGTCGTCGCTGTACATGCGCACATTTGGCATCACAGTGGTTCCAGTGCCACGGTGGCGCGGGTTCTGCATCAGCGCCTCGGCCGCGGTGGCTAGGGCGAGTGCATTTGCTGGACGCTGGAAAGGCTTCTTCTGAAGACACTGCATGACAAGCTCGGCGATGCGAGGATCGACGTTGTCTGGAAGCGCCGGAGGAGTGTCGTTGATCTGTGCCATCGCAATTTCCATCTGGTTTGAACCACCAAATGGACGTTTGCCGGCCAAAGCCTCGTAGGCCACGATTCCGAGTGAATAGATGTCTGTTGAAGGGGTTGAACCCTTTCCGGTTGCCTGTTCCGGTGCAAGATACTGAACAGTGCCCATAACCTGACCGGTGGCGGTTAGCGAAACCTGGTCGGCGACGCGGGCAATACCGAAGTCGGTGATCTTCACCTGGTGATCGGGGGTGATCAGCAAGTTACCCGGTTTGATGTCGCGGTGGACCAACCCGTGTTCGTGCGCTGCCTGCAGTGCGCGGCTCGTCTGAGCGATTATGTCGAGAACGCGTTCACCCGAGAGAGTCTTGTCGCGCTCCAAAATCTTGGCGAGAGACTCACCCGGAACCAGTTCCATGACCAAGTACGCCGAACCGGAGTCTTCGCCATAGTCGAAGACGTTAGCGATGCCCTCGTGGTTAACCATTGCCGCCAAGCGCGCCTCAGTGCGGAAGCGCTCTAGGAAGCCAGGGTCGCCCATGTACTCTTGCTTCAAAATTTTGATGGCAACAGAGCGCAAGATGATCTCATCCCGTGCCTGCCAAACTTCTCCCATACCGCCGGTAGCGATGAGGCTTTCAAGTTTGTAACGGCCGCCATAAATCATGCCTACTTCTGGCTTCATTTGTTGAGCACCGCCTCCATGACTTTGCGCGCTACCGGAGCGGCGAGAAGATTTCCGAAACCTCGTTGACCCATGCCACCGCCATCTTCGACAACGACCGCAACCGCAACCTTTGGGTTATTGGCTGGAGCAAAACCGGTGAACCAAAGCGTGTATGGAAGGTCTCCGCCGTTCTGTGCGGTACCGGTTTTACCGGCAACCTCAACGCCCTTGATCTGGCCGTTTGATGAAACGCCCTTCGAAACCGCACCAATCATCATTTGCTTTACGCCGGCTGCAACCTCAGAGGTTACAGGCGTAGCTAGCTGCGATGGAACGGTTTGGCTGAGGATGGAAAGGGTTGAAGACTGAACGTAGTTGACGAGCGTTGGCGTCATGAGTTTGCCACCATTCGCGATGGCGGCCGAAACCATTGCCATCTGCATAGGAGTAACTCGGTCGTCGAACTGGCCAAACGAGCTAAGGGCGGTCTGGGCATCGTCCATGCCGCTCGGGTAGGTGCTCGGGGTAACGCTAATCGGAACGCTGACCTTCTTGCCGAAACCGAACAACTCAGCCTGCTGACGAATCTTGTCCTGACCCAAAGCGAGACCAAGCTGCGCAAAAGGAATGTTGCATGAGAAACGTAGGGCATCGGCGATGGATACGCGCGGCTTGCCACCACACTTGCCCTCGCCCGAGTTGTAAATGTATGTCGAAGTGCCAGGCAGCTGGAACTTTGCCGGGTTAGGGAAGGTGTCGGTTGGCTTATAACCGTTTGCTAAAGCGGTAGCTGCAACGATGATCTTGAACACCGAACCAGGAGCATAAAGGGTTCCCGTAACTGCGCGGTTGATCAGTGGGTTTCCAGGGTCGGCCAACAACTTGTTGTAGTTCGCCTGTGCCTCTGTGTTGCTGTGCACGGCGAGCAGGTTTGGGTCGTAGCTTGGCTTGGAAACCATCGCAAGAATCTTGCCGGTTGAAGGCTCAATTGCTACAACTGCGCCCTTGAGATTTCCGAGTGCATCGTATGCGGCCTTCTGAACCTTCGCGTTAATGGTGAGCTCAACCGAAGCACCAGAAACCGGGTTGCCAGAAAGTGTTGCGTTCAGTTGCTCGAAGAACTGCGATGAGTTCTGACCGTTTAGGTAGGTGCCCAGAGCCTGCTCAAGACCACTAGTGCCCTGAAGGTTCGAGTAGAAACCAGTAACGGCCGAGTACATAGGGCTCAGGAACTTACGCTGCCAGTGGTAGGCGTCTGCGCTCTGAACACTCTGAGCAATCGGCTGACCCTGAACCAGGATCGCGCCGCGCTTTGTCTTGTAGCTGTCGTAAAGGGTCCGAACGTTTCGCGGGTCGTTGTTCAGGCTGTCGGCAAAACCGAACTGGATGGCCGTTGACGACAGGAACAATGCCGCAAACATTGCCATGATTACCAGGCTGACACGCTTTAACTCGCGGTTCATAGCTGCACCTGCCCAGTGCTACTACCAGCAGTGTTGGAGACTCGGAGCAGTAGCGCCACGATAATCCAGTTAGCAACCAGCGATGAACCACCGGCGGCTAGGAACGGGGTGGTTAGACCGGTCAGCGGCACAACGCGGGTGACACCGCCAACAACGATGAAGGTTTGCAGCGCCATTACGAAACTCAGACCGGTGGCAAGCAACTTGCTGAAGTCGTCGTTGTGAGTGAAACCGATTCGGATTCCGCGGCTAACCAATAGAAGGTAAAGCAAGAAAATGGCGAACAGGCCGGCAAGGCCAAGCTCTTCACCCAGACTCGAGATGATGAAGTCTGACTCTGCTAGCGGAACTAACTGGGGCAGACCGCCGCCGAGCCCGGTGCCCATCAGCGAGCCGTGAGCCAAACCAAAGTTACCCTGGGCCAGCTGGTACGAGCCGCCAATTGCGTTGTAGTAAACCGGGTTGAAAGGGTCTAGCCAAGAGTTGATGCGGCCAGAAACGTAAGTCATCAGTCGGCCGGCAACGAGTGCACCGGTAACAAACATGCCGAGGCCAACCACCACGTAGATGCTGCGGCCAGTTGCAGTGTAGATGAGAACCAGGAAGAGGCCAAAGTAGAGGAGGCTAGTTCCAAGGTCTCGCTGCAAAACCAGAACGCCAAGGCTGGCAGCCCAAACTACAAGAATTGGACCAAGTTCGCGGGCTCGAGGCAGCTGAACACCGAAGACCTTGCGGCCAACTAGAGTCAGCGAATCGCGGCGACTAACCAGGTATCCCGAGAAGAAGATGGTCAGTGCAATCTTGGCTAGCTCACCCGGCTGGAAGGTGAAACCACCGATGCCAATCCAAAGGCGTGCACCGTTGATCGACTTACCGATGCCCGGCAACATCGGCGAAAGAAGCAGCGCAGCCGCAACCACCATCGAAATGTAAATGAAGCGACGCAGGAATAGGTGACTCGGCACAAACCAAATGACCAAGGCTGCGGCAGCCATTGCAAGGCAGGTCCAAATGACCTGCTTAAAACCGAACAGCTGGGTAGAGTGTGCGGCAACGCTCGCCAGGTCAAGACGATAAATTTCGGCGATTCCCAAACCGTTCAATGCGACCGTTATTGGAAGCATCAGCGGGTCTGCATCGGATGCCTTGAGGCGAAGCACTAGGTGAATGGCCGCGGCAAATATTGCGATCGGCAGGAAGTACACCCAAATGTCGCTGCGAAGCTTGGCAAGAGTGCTGAGCTGGATCTGCGCTAGCTCAAAGATGTTTAGGCCGAGAGCAAATGCCAGCAGCGTTGACTCAAGATTGCGGCTGCGCGGAACGATTCGAACGATACGACCCAGCGACTCGGTAGCGAGTGTTGCAGGGTGCGTCAGTTTGTCTAGACGAGATGCCACTAGTTGCCACCGCCTAGTTGCACTAGGACGTTAATTTCACGCCAGGCATCCTTGAGGTCGTTCGCAGAGATTGTCTGCTTGACCATTTCACGCTGGTACGGGGTTAGCGCAATCAACGGGATGTTCGTTGACTTCACAAGGTGGTGCAGTTGCAACGGGCCAAGCGATTCCTTGATGCCCTGATAGATAGCGACCGATCCACGGTAACTGCCTACGTAGTATCGGGTCTGGGTGTAGCCATAGGCTGCGCCAATAACTCCGGCACCGATGGCGATCCAGGCTGCAATCCAAATGAGCTGGCGACGCTTGTGAGTCTTCACCTTGGCGCGCGTCTGGCTCAGGATGTAATCGAGGTACTCGTCTGACTCAGGCTTGAACTCAGAGGTTTCTTCGCTCTGACCGAGAAGGTCGGTTAGTGCACGAGGGTTGAATAGGCGAAGCAGCTTCGAACCACGACGCTCATCGATGACAATCTCGTTTGCCGCTGAACCAACATACTTGGCCGATGGAACGTAGTCGGTCTCCACAGAATCCGGAAGGATGTCAACCACAACAACGGTGACGTTATCCGGTGCACCATACTCGAGGGTTTCGCTGACCAAAAGGTCGGCGGCTTCCTCGGTTGGAATCGGCCCTGAAAGAATCATCGAAATGAGCCCCTCAGGAACGTAACCGCAAAGGCCATCCGAGCAGAGCATCCAGCGGTCTCCCGGCTGGGTCTTCATGGTGAAAGTGTCGATGTCTGGTTCGGCCTCAACATCGCCAAGCACGCGCATTAGAACGCTGCGGCGAGGGTGAATTAGGGCTTCTTCTTCGGTGATGCGGCCGAGGTCTACCAGACGCTGCACAAAAGTGTGGTCCTTGGTGATCTGGCGCATTTCGCCTTCGCGGCACAGGTAGACGCGGCTGTCACCGATGTGGGCAATGGTTACTTCATCGCCGTTGATTGAAATACCGCTGAATGTGGTGCCAAGACCCGCGAGTTCGTGGTGACTCTTTACGGTCTGACCGAGGGTTCGGTTTGCCTCGAGAAGTGCGGTGCGCATGGCGCTCGCCGCAGCTTCGGAGTTTGGGTAGCTGGCATCGATTGGCGCTACCTTCTGGGACACCATCGCCGATGCGATGTCGCCGCCGGCGTGACCGCCCATGCCATCTGCGACGAAGAACAGGTGGTAGCCCGAGTAACCGGAATCCTGGTTACTGTGACGCACCTTTCCAACGTTGGAAAGGGCGTGCGCTACGGTCTTCACGCTCATGGCTTTGGTTTACGCTCGCAGCTCGAAGATTGAGTTTCCGATTTGAACCGGAACGTTTGCCTTCACGGTAACTGGGGTACCCACGCGCTTGCCGTTGATGAAAGTTCCGTTGGTTGAGTTGAGGTCCTGGAGCAGCCAGTCGCCGTTCATAAGAACGAGCTTGGCGTGATGGGTGCTAGCAAACTCATCCTTGATAACAAGGTCTGCGTTATCGGCGCGGCCGATGGTGATTTCGCGGCGGTCGAGGCGCAGCTCCTGGCCCTTACGAGGACCCGCGGTCATCACAAGCTTGCTCGGAAGAATCTGAAGGTCGCTGTTGCCGAGGTCAATGGTCGGCAGGGCATCGTTAGTTTCCGGCGAGTTGTTGAGAGGTGCCGCTGGGATGACCGGTGCGCTGACAACAACCGGGGCGTTCGCCTCGGCCACTCGAGTTACAACTTTTTGACCGAAAAGGTCTGCGCGAATCACGCTGATGATGCTGAAAATGAAGATCCAAAGCACCGCTAGGAAGCCGGCGCGGACGAGGAAGAGCGCTAGATCACTCATCGCCGACCGTCTTCGCAATAACGCGGAATACGAAGTCGGTGTGGCCAGCCTGAATCACGGTGTCGGCTTTGATGCCGGTTTCGGTGATTGGGCGCCCGGCGATGCGAGTGCCGTTCGTCGAACCAAGGTCGCGCACGCCACCCTGGGTGCCGTTCCAGACGATTTCGAAGTGCTGACGGCTTAGGCCGGTGTCGTTCACCTGAATGTCGGCGCTGGCATCGCGTCCGATAGTGGTGCGTGGCTTGGTGAGCAGGTAACGCTGACCTGCGATGTCGACAGCCGGAGTCCATTCAACTTCGAGTTCCTGAGTGTGACTGGCAACTTCGATCTGGCCGATGGCAAGGGTGCTGTCTTCTGCAAGCGAGATTGCAAGGGCCGCGCCAAACTGGAAACCCTGCTTCTTGGCGTGACGTTCGGTTAGGTCTTTTAGCTCAACGATGAGCGGGTTGCCGAGTACACGCATGCGAGCAAAGTCTGGTGATGAAAGACGAACGCGGAAGGTGTTTGGTGCGAGGATGCGGTCGCGGCTCAAGATGCTGCTCTTGGCGTCCATCTCGTTTTTGATGGCAGCCGCGATTTCTACCGGCTGTAGTTCGCTCTTGAATGTCTTGGAAAACGCGCCGTTGACAAAGCGCTCCAAGCCCTTTTCAAAGTTCTCTAGAAAACTCAACGCATTCCTTACTAATTGCCTTCTCCGAGTTTACCCTCGAACCCCCGTATTCTCGGGTTGAAAAGGGCTCTTGAAAGTAGACAGAATGCCCGTTTTTGATTCTGATAATCTTGCGATGTTGCCTATTTTTTAGACACTTGCGCGAGTGGCGAAATGGCAGACGCGCTAGCTTCAGGTGCTAGTGTCCGTAAGGACGTGCGGGTTCAAGTCCCGCCTCGCGCACCATGTGTATGCGGTCATGCAAATCACTTTGACCAGTCATGTCCGATTTCTGTTCGGACAAGCACCCCTTTGACCTCATCCTCGAGGCAAGACTGAAACCTCTGCACAATGCAAACGGCACGGGGGTGATTCGGCTTGAAGGGCAACAAAGCTTTAGTCGTCGACTCTCATCCCCTGATTCTCGGCCTCACCCGCGCGGTTCTTCAACACGAGGGATACGAGGCTCGAGTTGCTTCCTCCGCCGGCCAGGCTCGCCAGGTCTTTAGTCACTTCCAGCCAGACGTGTGCATCACCGATATAGAGCTGGAGCCGAACGCAACCGGCGTGGATTTGGCTAATTCTCTCCGGCTGCTGAAGCCCAATCTGCACTTGGTTTTTCTAACTTCATTGCCTGACTTCCGGCCACTCGGCATCGACAGTTCTTCAATTCCAAGGCGAATCGCCTTCCTAAATCGGTCACTCTTGAATGATCCGAAACGGCTCATTCTCGCTATCGAAGCCGGCGGCAAAGCTAAGGCGCTCGAGGCCTTTCGCGATGACAAGTTGAAGACTTCCGAGCTTTCATCGGTGTCCCGTATCCAACTCGAAGTATTGCGTTTGGTGGCGCTGGGCCTAACCAATCAGGAGATAGCGGATCACCGAAGGGTAACTCTCCGGGCTGTCGAGGCGCTTTTGAATCGCGCGGCCAACGTGCTCAACATCGATAACGAACGCGGTTCCAACCCGCGTGTGAAGCTTGCCCGCGCATTCATTCGCGAGGCTGGCCTTCCTCAGTAGCGCGCGCCGTGGGCCGAGACAGGCACTCGCAGTACCTGTCTTGCTAGGGATACTCAACCGGGCAGACACCAGCTGTTTGCGGCCTTAGTCTGAGAGAACTGACCCTATGTGAAACCTGGAGTTTCTGACTTAAGGAGCCAACCGATGAAAGCAACCTTCCTTTACGGCGCTAACGACATCCGCGTTGACGATGTGGCCTACCCGCAGATTTTGAAGCCAACCGACGCGATCATTAAGACCGTGGTTGCCTGTGTTTGCGGTAGCGACCTGTGGGACTACTACGACAAGGCTCCTAGCGAAACTGGAGCGGCTAAGGGCCACGAGGTAATCGGTGTAATCGAAGAAGTTGGCTCGGCTGTCACCAAGTTCAAGGTGGGCGACCTCATCGTTGTCCCGTTCGTGGCATCTTGCGGTACCTGCGACTTCTGCTTGGAAAACCAGCAGACTTCTTGCCGCAACATCGATTTCTTTGGTCACGGTGGCGGAGCTGCTTGTCAGGCAGAAGCTGTTCGCATTCCTTGGGTAGACGCGAGTGGTGTGCTGCTTCCAGTTGAGGCAAACTCGCACCTCATCCCATCGTTGCTGTCACTCACCGACGTGCTTTGCACCGGTTACCACGCAGCCCACTCGGCTGGCGTGAAGCCTGGACACAACGTTGTCGTCATTGGCGATGGCGCAGTTGGTCTTTCGGCTGTTATCAGCGCGAAGAAGCTTGGTGCAGAGCGAATCATTTTGGTGAGCCGTCACGAAAGCCGCAGCAACCTTGGTCGCGAATACGGCGCAACCGACATCGTTGCTGAACGTGACGCAGAAGGTATCGCGAAGATTCTTGAACTAACCAACGGCGATGGAGCGCACCGCGTTCTAGAAGCCGTGGGTACTCAGTCGGCGATCGACATGGCTATTGCAGTTACCCGCTCCTACGGTGTGGTTGGCCGTGTTGGCGCTGCCCAGTACCAGAACGTTCCACTCGACTTTGGAACCATCATGCGTAACATC
>JBEEJV010000025.1:0-31576 GCA_041169005.1 Actinomycetota bacterium | reverse complement strand
GACCGAGGCCACCTTGCGATGGACTGAGTTGACCGGATGTTGCTCAACGCGCGAAGTCGGCATGACTTTAGAAGGCTCAATTTCTTGGGATTTCTGCGGTCACACCGCTATCTAGAACTCTATCAGAGTTTGGAGCGAGATTACTAGTTCTTCTAGCCTTCCAAGCCCGAGATTTCGGGGTTTTACAGGCTGCCCACCCAGTGAACTTTCCCACATTTCCCCAGGTTCACCAGCGCTTCCTCGTCCACAGCCTGAACCCTTGAAGCATGAACCTAAAACGTCTGCCACCGGCCGTCTGGATGATAGCCCTGCTCGCCTGCATTGCTTGGCAGTTTGCCATCCAACCACCCACCGCTCGAGCCAGCCAATTCAGCGTCCCGGTTTTGAGCCACGACGTGCAATCTCCCGACTCGGATTGGGGCCTGCCAATCGCGACTCCAGCGCTACTTGTACACCAGTTTCATTCGCCGAATTCCGACTATTCGTCGGGTCATCGCGGGGTAGATTACGCGGTTATCGATGACCAAGATCTATTGGCGCCGAGCGCTGGAACCCTCGTATTTACGGGGATGGTGGCCAACAAACCGGTGGTCACAATCCTGCACGCTGGCGGGTACCGCTCTTCGTTCGAGCCAGCCTGTGCCTCACTGCCGAAAGGCGCAAATTTGCTCGCCGGACAGCAGTTCGGGTCGGTCTGCGCCAAGAAATATCAATCGCACTGCAGACCAAGTCTCTGCCTGCACTTTGCCCTGAAGTTGGACGACAAGTATTTGTCGCCGCTCGCCCTCATCGGCGGCTTAGCCCCAAGCGTGCTTGTCCGTTAGGCTCGCGGGTGGGCTCCCTGATAGCCCTGCTTTAGCCTCTCAACGCTCACGTGTGTATAAATCTGGGTGGTGCCGAGGCTAGAGTGCCCCAAGAGCTCTTGTACCGCACGCAAATCCGCTCCACCATCAAGCAGATGAGTGGCGGCGGTGTGCCTCAAGGCGTGCGGTCCTGCCGCGCCAATGGGGGTTTGCTCCAGCAGCTTGGCCACAATCCCGTAGGCAAAGCGCACATTGAGTCGTTTACCCTTGGCACCAATCAGTAAGGCATCAGTGGAAGTCTCGGTTTGCCACTTTGGGCGCCCCAAGCGGAGCCAAGCATCAAGGGCCTGCGCAGCTGGTTTGCCAAAAGGAACCATGCGCTGTTTGTTTCCCTTACCGGTAACCAAAAGAAGGCTTCTCGAGTAGTCGATATCTGCAAGGTTCAAACCAACTAGTTCCGAAACTCGCATGCCGGTTGCATAGAGCAACTCGATGACGAGTTGTTCGAGCAGCTTTTCGGGGAGTTCAGTCTTGGCCCCTTCGGCGAGCGCCTCAAAGATTCCACCGAGAACCTCGCGACTCACCACTTTGGGCAGAGTGCGCGCAGTTTTGGGGGTCCTTAGGCGGAGACCGAGATCTGTTGAGTGATAACCCTGGCGTTCCAGCCAGGCAGTGAATGCTCGAACTGAAGCACTCTTTCTTGCCACGGTGGTCTTGGCGGCTCCCGCCTCCGAGACTGCGTATAGCCAATCGCGAAGATCGTCGAGTTCAAGTTCGGCAGAATCTATGCGACCTGCATCTTTGGCAAACCCGACGAGCTCTAGCAGGTCGCTCGAGTAGGCGCGAAGCGTATTTGGCGAGTAACCCTTGGCGTGGCCAAGGTGAGCAATGAACTGCTCGACAAGGGATTGATCTAACTTGGCCATGATTCCAGACTAGGTTGTGGTTCTGACATAACGTGCACCAACCCGCGTTACGTGGTCGGATAGCTCGAGGGAACCCAGAGCAATCTGTGTTTCTCGAACGGTGAGTCCAGCTAGGCGTTGCACTTCCCAAGACTCGAGCGGACCCGCCGAAAATGTGTCCAGCGCGCGACGCTCAAGTATTCCGAGCGAGGGGGCCGCTGATGGCCCCCAAACGCTAATGCCGGCGAGTTCTAAGACCTCTGACGGCCTTGCTATTAAACGCACTTGACCGGGATGGTTGTTTAGCAAATCGTGGCAGCCAACCGAGTGTGGGCTATCGATTGGACCAGGCACCACACCAACTGGTCTATCGAGACTGATTGCGTGGTTTGCAGTGCTAAGCGCTCCGGATGTTTTGCCAGCTTGGACCACAACGGTTGCTCTGGCCATCGCCGCGATTAGGCGGTTACGCATTAGGAACCGCCACTTTGCTGGAGTGGTCGCAGGCGGTTGTTCGGCTACCAACAGGCCGTGCGCGGCAACTCGCTCTAACAAGCCCAGGTTCCCCTTCGGATAGAGGTTGGCTAATCCTCCGGCAAGAAACGCAACGGTATTGCCGTGTGCATTCAGGGTTGCCTGGTGAACGATGGCGTCAATTCCATACGCTCCCCCACTCACCGTGACTAACTCATGTTCGGCCGCGGTTTGGGTCAGGTCGGCGCATACCTCGGCTCCATAACGTGTTGCATTTCTCGTGCCGACGATCGCCACAGGGAATTCGGCCGAAAGCATTTCAGAATTCCCCTTGCACCACAAAACCGCAGGCATTCCATGGCCAAGGTCAGCCATTCCATTGGGAAATAGGACACTCTCTCGAGTGAGGACGTTGGCGCCTAAATCGGCGGCTTGTCGCAATGATCCCAGAATGTCCGCTTGGTCTAGGCGGGGCGCCCAGCGCTCCAGCGCGTTGCGCCAGAGTATCTGAATATCGGTCCTAAAGATGTCGGCTAGCTCATGGGCTGCGTCCGAAGGCAGCGCGGAAGCGGCAGCTTTGATGTCCTTGCCGGAAGTCAGTATTTCTAGTGCAGCACCGAAACCAACCGCTTCTTGCAGAGCGCCCATAAAACGGTCCCCTGGCTCCGCAAGATGACTGAAAACAACAGCCGCCGTCACTTCAGTTAGTCCATCCGAACCGGTCAACATCTCGTCCTCGTCAACAAGCAGCGAACGCACGAGGGTCTGCAAATCATTTGTGGTCACGCCACTCCAATCATCTGGTCTGGGCCTCTGAGCGAAACTGCTTGGGCAACATGTTCGGCTGTCGGCACGTTTGCCCCCGCCAAGTCGGCGATAGTCCAGGCCACACGAAGACAACGGTCGTAGCCGCGCATGCTGGTTTTGCCAGCTAACAATTGGCGGTCAAGTTGCGCGAGGGCAGTTTTGCCCGGATTGAACTGCGCTTTGATTACACTCCCCGGTACCTGCGAATTGCGGGTGTAGCCAGATTTGCGAAGGCGTTCGCGAGCAGCAGCACGGGCAATCTCCACCCGAGCCAAAGCACTGGCTGAATCGACTGAATGCCCGTCAATCGCGAGTCTCGACAAGTTGCGAACGGGCTTTACATCTAGGCGAATGTCAATTCGGTCGCGCAGCGGACCTGACAGTTTTGCGCCGTAGCGCCGCCGTGCTACATAACTACATACACATTCTTTAGCGATAGATCCAAAGTGCCCGCACGGACAGGGGTTCGCAGCCAGAACCAGTTGAAACCGTGCCGGGAAACTAGCCACACCAGCAGCCCGGTGAATGACGGAAACACCTGACTCCAGCGTTTGCCTCAAAGACTCGAGGACATTCGAATTGAACTCGGGAGCTTCATCTAGAAAGAGAACTCCACCGTGCGAAAGTGAGGCCGCCCCAGGGCGAGGCATCCCTACCCCACCCCCGATGATTGCGGCCATGCTTGCCCCATGATGTGGGGCATGGAACCGTGGTTCGAGATTCAAGGGATTGGCGAACGAGATACCGCCCGCAATGCTTTCAATGGCAGCAACTTCGAGAGCCTGCTCTTGATCTAGCACCGGCAGAATAGTTGGCAACCGTTCGGCCAACATTGTCTTGCCAGATCCTGGTGATCCAATCATGGAAAGATGGTGACCGCCGGCAGCCGCGACTATTAGACCTTCAACGGCCTCCTCTTGCCCGACAACATCGCGAAGGTCGCGGTTGGATGCGCCCGTGACTCTTGCATCTGTTGCTGGCATAGGTTCGATTGTGGGTGAGGTTAAAGCACCCTCATCCTCGGCAGTTCCAAGCAAGAAACCGACCACCTGGCGAAGACTCACAGCCCGTACCGAGGTGATGCCCTCGACTAACAGGGCCTCAGCGTAATTGGCAGCTGGCACCAAAACCTTGCGAAAACCCGCCCTCCGCGCAGCGAGGCACATCGGCAATACTCCCAGGACTGGGCGAACCGCTCCATCGAGCCCGAGTTCGCCAATAAGGCAAACACCTTCGAGGGCAGCTGCCGGAATCTTTCCCATCGCAGCGATAACGCCAACTGCAATGGCTAAATCGAAAGCCGAACCCGATTTTGGAACTGCCGCCGGTGAGAGATTGACCAACACCTTTTGGGAAGGGAGTGGGAAACCGGAGTTACTGCAGGCGGCTCGGACGCGGGAAGTTGCCTCGTTCAGCGATGCATCGGGCAGCCCAACCAATACAAACGCGGGCAGTTGAGCGCTAATGTCTACTTCAACTTCGATTGGCGTTCCCGTCAGACCCAGCAGGCTTATGGCGTGCGATTTAGCGAGCTTCATCAGCAGACCTGCAGCAGGTGCTCAAAGGTAAGACGGCCAGAAGCAATGAGAACAGAAACCGCATCGAAACGCACTTGAGTGTTCGTAACCTTATGCGTCGCACACCAACCAGCAGCTACCCTGCGAATAGTTGCAACCTTGCGAGGCGTGATTGCCTGCAAGGGATGTCCACTGAAATTTGTCGACCTGGTTTTAACCTCAACAAACACGAGCGTTCCGCCATCGGTGGCAACTATGTCTACCTCACCCGCGGCCGTTCGAGCGTTCCGATCGAGTATTTGATAGCCCTTGTTTTCAAGGTATCTTGTCGCTTGCTCCTCGCCATACCTGCCGAGCAGTTGAGTCTTTGTAGTCATACTCCAAGCATGAAAAATCCGCCACAGCTATGCGGCGGATTAGGGGAATCTGTGGAGTTCTGGCCTCTGGGATGGCCAAATAACTACTCGCCTACCGAAAGGTCCTTCGGCAGCTGGAAGTTGTTTGCCTCAAGTTCTTCGATGTTTACATCCTTGAAGGTGCGCACACGAACCTGCTTGATGAAACGATCCTGACGGTTCATGTCCCAGACCCACACATCGTTGAGCGCAAGTTCGAAGTAGAAGTCGGTTGGAGTATCTACCCGGTCGAACTTAACCTCGTTCGCAAGGTACAAACGACGCTCGGTCTCAACCAGGTACTTGAACGTGCTCAAAACGTCACGGAATTCGCGCAACAAGGCCAATTCGGCCTGTCGGTCCATCTCGTCGTATTCGTTCTCGTCCATTGAAAAAAGTCTAAGTCCTAAAACAAGGCGTCATTTCCAAGTATCTTGGTCAGCCAAGTCTTGCGGTGATGTTCGGTTGGCCCCAATTCCTGAAGGGCCGCGATGTGGGCTGCCGATGAATAGCCCTTGTTGCCGGCGAGGCCATAGGGTTCAAGTTCCGGATGCGCGCTTGCCAGTTCGACGATGAGCCGGTCCCGAGCCACCTTGGCAACCACTGAGGCTGCAGATACGCTCACGCAATCGCGGTCTGCCTTGGTTTGGACCATCGAAGCGACCGGCCCGAGTGCGCCACCCAGCCAATTGTGCGAACCGTCGAGGATAGCCTGAGCGCTTTCAGGTGCTGCAGCGATTGCTGAACGGACATCAGCGGGGAGAGCCTTGATGGCGCGGGTGGCCGACAAACTAAGAGCCGCGATGATGCCCTGCTCGTCAATTTCTTGGGCACTGGCCATGCCAACCGAGCTGGCGGTGACCCATTGCTGAACTGGTTCGTAGAGTTCTTCACGAACCTTCTCCGAGATGAGTTTGGAGTCGGCTAACTTTGCTGGCCAGTTAGAGCGTCCATCGTGGCTCGATTTGCGGATTACCGCAATGCCCACGGCCACCGGACCCGCAAGCGAACCGCGGCCAACCTCATCGATGCCAATGACGAATTCGACACCTCGGTCGAAGAACGTCTGCTCGAGGCTAAGGCTGGGGAACGTCTTTGAAGACATCTGGGTAGTTATCTAGCCAGGTGAAGTGGCTAAAAGGCCACGAAACAAGGAAGGCGCGACCGACAACAAACTGCTTGTTGACGAATCCCTTGCTCGGCAGATCTCCGTGGAAGCGCGAATCTTCACTGTTTCCGCGGTTGTCGCCCATCACCCAGAATGAGTCTTTAGGCACAGTCACATTGAACTTGAGGGTGCTTGGCTCCTGGCCCTTGGCGATGTAAGGCTCGGTGATTTCCTTGCCGTTGATGCTGAGCTTGCCACTTGCAGTACAGCAAACAACATGATCGCCCGCGACACCGATGACGCGCTTGACGAGGTGCTGGTCGCTGTCTGGAGCGGTAACACCGAAGGCGCTCAGGAACCAGTCAGCAGCCTGAGTGGTCCAAGGAACTTCAGTTGTGTCGAGCACACCCAACCAGCCGCCAGGGTCTTTGAACACGACCACGTCACCGCGCTGAAGTGGAACCACATTCGGAACCAGCTCATTGACGATGATTCGGTCGTTGATCTGAAGCGTGTTGAGCATTGAGCCCGAAGGGATGTAGAACGAGCGAATCAAGAAAGTCTTGATCAGAAGTGAAAGAAGCAATGCGGTGCCCAAAATTCCGAGCACATCCACCAAAATACGGACGATCGGATTCTTCATGAACTTTGAGCGCTTCAAGTTTTCGTTTCCCTCAGAATTGCGAATCCGGGCCCTCTGTCTGCGGATAAATCCGACAGGATCAGGGAGCCCGGAGTTCGTCATTTGATAAGTCTATTCAGCAAGGCTGAGCCTTTGCTGAAAGAGTTATACGTTTTCGCGCTTTTCGCGGATCTTTGCAGCCTTGCCACGAAGGTCGCGTAGGTAGTAAAGCTTCGCGCGACGTACGTCACCCTTGCTTACTAGCTCGATCTTCTCAAGAACTGGGGAGTGGATTGGGAAAGTACGCTCTACGCCAACCTGGAAGGTGACCTTACGAACGGTGAAGGTCTCGCGGATTCCGTGGCCCGAGCGACGGATTACAACACCCTGGAAGACCTGCACACGGCTACGGTTACCTTCAACAATGTTTACGTGAACCTTTACGTTGTCGCCAACGCGGAAGGCAGGGATGTCGTTACGCAGGTTAGGTGCGTCTACTACGTCGAGAATATGCATTTCAAGACACTTTCTGTATCAGCGCGCAGGTCGTCAACAAGTTTTATGAGAAAAGAGTTTTTGAACAATCTAGGCTCCCCTGCGGCAGAGCGGTTTATCGATTAGTTCAACCTCTCTATCTTGCCACAGATCGCGCCGATGAGCAACGAGCTGCGCCGCCAGAAGAGGGAATCAGCCGAGCCGAAGCCCTATTCGCCTAGCAAATCTGGGCGAACACGTTTGGTTCGTTCAACCTGCTGCTGGTAACGCCAGGCCGCAATTGCAGCGTGGTTTCCGCTGAGCAGCACTTCTGGGACGTCCATGCCGCGCCAAGATGCCGGCTTCGTATAGGACGGGTATTCCAATAATCCCTCACCCGAGTGGCTTTCCTCGGTGAGCGATTCGGCATTGCCGATAACACCCGGAATCAAGCGGACAATAGCTTCGGTCATGGCGATTGCCGCCACTTCCCCACCGTTCAGAACATAGTCACCGATGGAAATCAGACGCACCTTTGCGCGGGTGCTCGCGTAGTCGACAACGCGCTGATCGATACCCTCGTATCGACCGCAAGCGAAGATGATTCGCTTCTCGTTGGCGAGCTCGTAGGCCAGTTCCTGGTTGAAAACCTCACCCGCTGGTGAAGTGAAAATGATGGTTGCGTCTGCCGGATTGGATTCACCCTCAAGCAGTTCATCGATGGCTGCACCCCAAGGCTCCGGTTTCATGAGCATGCCAGCGCCACCACCGTAAGGGGTGTCATCAACGGTGCGGTGCTTGTCGGTAGTCCAGTCACGCAAATCATGGGCAGCGAACTGAATCAGACCCTTGTCGCGAGCCTTGCCGAGCAACGACAAATCGAGTGCTGCAAAGTAACTTGGGAAGATGCTTACGGCGTCGATGCGCATAGCGTTTAGCCTATTCGGCGTCGGCGGTATCTGCGATACCAGCAGCCTTGGCGAGCTCTTCGTCAACCTCGTCGCTGCCGTTTGCAGGCTCAGGGGTTGCTAGCTCTGGAAGAACCTCTTCGAAGATTCCGGTTGGTGGGGTGACCACCATGATGCCCTTGGCAACGTCAACGCTCGCAACCATCGCCTTCACGAATGGGAGCATTACTTCGCTGCCATCGTTGGTTTTGATGATTAGGAGGTCTTGCGCTGGCATGTGGTCTACGCGGATGACCTCGCCGACGGTAACACCATCGCGAACGGTCTTTAGGCCAACAAGCTGGTGGTCGTACCAGGCATCGGTTTCTTCCGGAAGAACATCAGCGTCGGTGTCAAGAAGCAAGATTGCCTTGATGAGCGACTCTGCGGCCGTGCGGTCAGCTACACCCTCTAGGAAAATGACCGGTGATTGGTTGTACCAACGAAGTTCGGAAACCGTAACGGTCTTTCCAAACCAAGGAGATTCTTCTGGTACCTGAAGTTGAAAAACAGCGCCTGGAACAAATCGTTCGTTAGGGGCATCTGTGTAAAGCTCGAGCTTGATTGCGCCTTTTAGACCGTGTGCCTTTAGTAGGCGGCCTACGCGCAGCTGGGTTGACCTAGAAATCGGTCTTCACCACATCTACTCGAACCTTCTTGCCATCAGCCAATGACTTGATGACAGTGCGCAGTGCGTTGGCAGTGCGGCCGTTGCGCCCGATCACGCGGCCCAGGTCTTCTGGGTGAACGACAACCTCGAGGAGGTCTCCTCGCGAAGTGTTTCGTTCAGTCACGGTAGCGTCTTCCGGGTGGTCGACGATTCCCTTGACCAGGTGTTCGAGCGCAGCGGCTAGCACTTTTATTAAGCCTCTTCTGCAGGTGCTTCAGCTTCGGCTGCAGGAGCCTCTACTTCAGCAGCAGCCTCAGCCGCTGGGGCCTCGGTTACTTCTTCAGCTGGAGTCTCTACTGCTTCTGCAGCGGTCTCTTCAGCTACTTCTTCAACAGCCTCAGCCTTTGGAGCCTCAACCTTGATCTCAGCCTTTGGCTTTAGAACTACCTTCTTGTTTGCGTCTGCAACGAAAGCAGCCTTTGGCTCCTTGACCTGAACAGTGTTCTTAGCGGTCTTGTCGCCCTTGCTCGCCTGGAAGTCACCAGTGAGCTTAAGAAGTGCAGCAACCTGCTCGGTTGGCTGTGCGCCAACGCTTAGCCAGTACTGAGCACGCTCTGAGTTAACTTCGATGATCGAAGGGTGCTGGCCTGGTACGTAACGGCCGATCTCTTCAATCGCACGACCGTCGCGCTTGGTGCGCGAGTCTGCTACGACGATGCGGTAGTGAGGCGCACGGATCTTGCCGAGACGCTTTAGGCGGATTTTTACAGCCACAATTATTCCTTTGGTTTTTATTGGGGCGAACGATCTACCGTGAGCGTGGGGGCACACTCGATAGAGAAGCTCTGGGGTTATCTTTTATGCACCTTGATAGAGGGTCAAGTGCGAAGATACCTTGATATTCTGCCAGAAAACTCGGCCGAATGCTAGTTTTACAGGCCGAAAGCCGAGCCGTTTCCGGAATCTGCACCTGGCTTCTGACCATTTAGGCGAGCTGCTTCTTCGGCAGCACGCTTCGCAGGGTTTCCGCTCTTCGAAGTTTTCTTCTTGTCTTTGCCCTTGTTTTTCGAGCTGCCTCCGCCGAAGCCCATGCCCTGCATACCCGCTGGCATACCTGGCATACCGGCTGGCATGCCACCCTTCTGCATGGTCTTCATCATCTTCGCGGCCTGCTCGAAACGGTTTACGAGCGAGTTCACATCGGTGACGGTCATGCCCGAACCGCGAGCAATGCGGGCACGGCGCGAGCCGTTGAGAATCTTGGTGTCGTTGCGCTCAGCTGGGGTCATCGAGCGAATGATCGCCTCGGTGCGAGTGATCTCGCGCTCGTCGAAGTTCTCGAGCTGCTCGCGCATACCCGCAGCACCCGGCATCAGCGCCAGCATGCTCTTCAGGTTGCCCATCTTCTTGAGCTGCTGCATCTGGTCGAGGAAGTCGTCAAGGGTGAACTGGTTCTTCGCCATCTTTGCGGCGAGCGCCTTTGCCTCATCCTCGTCCCAAGCGCGCTGCGCCTGTTCGATGAGGCTGAGAACGTCACCCATGTCGAGGATGCGGCTGGCCATACGGTCTGGGTAGAACTGTTCGAAGGCGTCGATGCCTTCGCCGGTGGAACTGAAAATGATTGGCTTACCGGTGACCGAGGCAACGCTAAGTGCCGCACCACCGCGAGAGTCGCCGTCGAGCTTGGTGAGCACGACACCGGTGATTCCAACGCCATCCTCGAACGCCTTGGCAACGTTTACCGCATCCTGACCGACCATCGCGTCGATGACGAATAGGACTTCATCCGGGTTCACGGCCGCGCGGATGTCGCGCGCCTGCTGCATCATCTCTTCATCGATGCCGAGACGACCGGCGGTGTCGACGAGGATTACGGAGTTCTTCTGTGCCTTGGCGTGCGCGATTGCATCTGTAGCTACCTTGACCGGGTTGCCAACACCGTTGCCTGGTTCAGGTGCGAAGACTGGAACGCCAGTGCGTTCACCGAGAACCTGAAGCTGGTTTACCGCGTTCGGTCGCTGCAGGTCGGCGGCGACGAGGATTGGGGTCTGCCCATGATCCTTGAGCCATTTCGCCAACTTGCCAGCGAGGGTGGTCTTACCGGAACCCTGGAGACCAGCAAGCATGATTACGGTTGGTCCCTGATTGTTGAAAGCAAGGGTGCGCTGGGCGCCACCGAGGATGCGAACAAGCTCTTCGTTTACGATCTGGACAACCTGCTGGGCAGGGTTTAGCGCCTTGTTGACTTCATCACTTAGTGCGCGGTCGCGGATGGCGGTTACGAATTCTTTGACGACCTCAAGAGCGACGTCGGCTTCAAGCAAGGCACGGCGAATGTCGCGGAGCGTTGCATCGATGTCTGCAGCCGACAGCTTGCCCTTGGCGCGAAGGTTCTTGAACGTTTGCGCGAGGCGGTCAGAAAGATTTCCGAACACGTAACTCCTTGATAATGCGGGTTGCAGCGGTATCTCAAGGATACCAAGCAAGTTTTTGGGTGTTGCCGGGTGAGGCTAGAGGCCTACTAGGCCGCGAGCGAACTCATCGGCCTCAAAGAATGCAAAATCGTTGATGCCTTCGCCGAAACCAATCAGCTTCACTGGGATGCCCAGTTCCTTCTGCACGCTGTAAACGATGCCACCCTTTGCAGTGCCGTCGACCTTGGTGAGCACGATTCCGGTTACTTGCGCTACTTCGGCGAATGCCTTTGCCTGCATCAGACCGTTCTGGCCGGTGGTGGCATCAAGCACAAGGAGCACTTCGCTGACAGGTACGGTCTTTTCGACCACGCGGCGAATCTTGCCAAGCTCGTTCATCAGGTCTTGCTTGTTCTGCAGGCGACCAGCGGTGTCGATGATGACGATATCGGCCTTGTCTGCAACTGCCTTTTCAACAGCTTGGAATGCTACGGCCGCTGGGTCCTGACCTTCGAATTGCGGACCGACAAGCTTTGCGCCTGCACGGTTCGCCCAGGTAGCCACCTGCTCAACTGCGGCTGCGCGGAAGGTGTCGGCGGCACCGATGACGATGTCCCACTCCCCCTCTGCTAGCCAGGCGGCGAGCTTTCCGATGGTGGTGGTCTTGCCGACGCCGTTGACGCCCACAACTAGGTAAACGTAAGGCAGCTTTTCGCCGGCGAGATTTAGCTCTCGCATAGGGAGTTCGAGGCTCTGGGTGAGAACAGACACGAGGATACGCTTCAGCTCGAGTTCGGTCTTTGCGCCTACCGCGGCCGCCATGCGCTTGACCTCGGCGACGATGTCCTCCGATGCCTCAACGCCGAAGTCGGCGAGAAGCAGGATGTCCTCGAGGTCGTCGAGGTTTGCTGGATCAAACTTGATTCCGGTGAACAGGCTGCGGATGCGCTTCGCGAACGAGCGCTGGCCAACCTCGAGCTCACGCTCAGGTTCGGCCTCTGGTTCTGGGGTCGGTTCAGGTTCTGGAGCCTGCGTTGGCTCCGCGACCGGTGCTGGGGCCGGGACCGGTTCTGGCTCAGGAGTCGGTTCTGCCATTTTCGCAGGCACAGGCTCTGCTGCCGGAGCAGGAGCTGAAACCGGCGCCTCAACCGTCGGCGCGGTAAGGCCAGTGTCTACAACTGGAACTTCGTTGATGGCCTCGGCAACTTTGTCCTTGACCTTCTTGAACCACTCAAAAGCCATTACGCGTTCGCCTCAATGCGCTGGCCAACGACGGCACTGATGCCATCCTGGCGCATGGAAACACCGTAGAGCGCGTCGGCGATTTCCATGGTGCGCTTCTGGTGAGTGATGATGATGAGCTGCGAGCTGGTGCGCAGATCTTGGAAGATCTGAAGCAAGCGGCCTAGGTTGGCATCGTCGAGGGCAGCCTCAACCTCATCCATGACGTAGAACGGCGAAGGACGAGCCTTGAAGATTGCGATTAGCAATGCGACAGCGGCAAGCGAACGTTCACCACCCGAAAGCAGGCTCAGGCGCTCAATACGCTTACCGGCAGGCTTGACTGTCACTTCGATGCCTGTGGTGAGCAGGTTTTCAGGGTCGGTCAGGAAGATGCTTCCCGAACCACCTGGGAACAGAACCGGGAATACCTGCTCGAATGCTGCGCGGGTGTCGTCGAAGGCCTCGGCGAAGATGGACTGCATCTTGACATCGAGTTCCTCGATGATCTGCATGAGGTCTTTGCGAGTCTGGGTTAGGTCTTCAAGCTGCTCGGTGAGGAACTTGTGACGCTGTTCGAGCGCCGCAAATTCTTCGAGGGCGAGCGGGTTGACTCGACCCAAACGCTCGAGAACGCGCTCGGCATTTGCAAGGCGGGCCTGCTGCTCTTCGAGCTTGAACGCCTTGGTCTCGCCCTCAATCTCAGAACCATCTACCGGCACCGGCTGGTCTGGTCCGTACTCGGCAATCAGCACATCCTGCTGAATGCCCAGTTCGTCGTAGGCCTTGGATGCGAGGTTTGCCAGGTTGAGGCGCTTCTCGTGGTTGGCAAGTTCAATGTCGTGAACGTTCTGAGTCAGCGATGCGAGCTTCATCTGAATCTCGGCGGTCTCACCGCGCAGTTTCACTAGCTCTGTGTTCTGGTTTGCGCGAGCACTTTCGAGTTGCTGAAGCTCGGCCTTGGCAATGTTTGCGCTGGCGTTCAGCTTCTCGAGCACCTCTGGGATTGCCTCAAGAACCTGGTTTGCGGCCTTCATTCGAGCCTGCTGCAGGGCAATCTGTGCCTTTGCACGTTCCTGAGCCGCGGTGGCTTCAGCTACCTGACGGGTCAGCAGAACGACTCGCTCTTTTTCGACTCGCAGACGTTCGGTGGCGGCACCGAGTTCGATGCGGATGTCGAGTTCGCGCTGACGCTCCTGTTCTAGAGATGCAACTAAACCGGCGCGGTCGCCAAGCTCGATAGCCGGACGCTCCTTGGCGGCAAAGGCATCGTGAATCTCAACGGCTGCGGCAAGCTTTGCCTCAGCATCTGCAATACCTGCGGCTGCATCCGCGGCAACCTGTGCCAGACGGTCGAGCTCGGCCTGGCTTGCCTCGGCCTGCACGCGCAGACGGCCAAGCTTCTCGGCGTTCGCGGCGAGGTTGGCATCGTGTGCCTTCAGTGCTGCAAGTGCCTCGCGCTCACTGGCAGTGGCCGCTTCGTTCACCGAACGGGCCTCTGCCAAGTCGCCACGCAGTTCATCGATGCGGGCATTGACTTTGGTTAGCTGCTCTTCAGCTGCGTCGCGGTCTGCAACGAGTTCGACCTTGCTGGTCTTTCGACCGGAGCCGCCGCGCAGCACGCTCTTCGAGAGCACGTCGCCATCGCGGGTAATAAGGGTGAAGTCTTCGACCGACTTGTCCGAGGCGTAAAGCGCCTTGGCCGCCGCAAGGTCGTCGACAACAACAACGTTTTGAAGCAGCGCGAGGATGCCGGTCGGCGCCTTCACTACATCGACGGCGCTGCGAGCGCCTGATGCCTTTGCGAAGGTCGGGATAGTGCCCACTGTGTCGACATCTGCAATTACTAGTTCAACGCGTCCACCATCGGTGTCTTTCAGGTGAGCGAGAGCCTCAAGACCGGTTTCACGGTTGTCTGCAACGAGCGCGTCTGCCAACGGGCCAAGAGCCGCAGCGATGGCGGCCTCAAAGCCGCTAGAAATCTTCATGTGCGAGGCGATTAGGCCGCGGATACCTCGGAGTCCGGCGGCTGCGAGGGTGTTCGCGCCGTCCTTCTGGTCGAGTGTGAGGTTGAGAGCACTGCGGCGAGCAGCAAGCGAGTCGCGCTCGCGCTCCTGTGCGTGCAGTTCGTCGCGAAGCGCGTCGATACGCTGTTGCGACTGTGCAACGGCCTGCTGCGCGGCTTCGTAACGGGATTCAAAATCGGTTGAGTCGGCCTGGTGGCTGCCCTGCAAGCTTGCCTCTAGAGCCTCATATTCGGCGATGCTGGCTCGGCTGCGCTCCCCCGCGTTGGCAAGCGCCTGCTCGTGACGAAGTACCTCTTCACGAAGCGATGCTAGGCGACTTTCGGCCACGGCAGCATCGTTGCTCAAGCGGCCAAGCTCAAGATCAAACTTGCTGATTAGTGCACTCTGCTCGGCAACCTCGTTGTCGAATGCCTCGAGCGCATCACGGCAAACGTTGCGAGCCGCCTCGGCCTCGGCGAGACGCGCGCGAAGGTCCAGTACTAGAAGCTCAAGTTTGGTGACTTCGGCCTCAGCCTCGGCACCCTGCTGCTCAAACTGTGTTGGATCTGCGAGGTTGGAGTTCTGGTTCTGAGCACTCAGTAGGGTAACGCGCTGGCTCGCCATGTTGAGCAAACCGCGAAGGCGCTCGGCCGCAGAGTCGAAGCGGTAAGCCAGGTTACGGGCGGCATCAACCTGGGTTGAAACCTGCGCTGCCTCTAGCTCAGCCAGACGAACCTGGTTTTCGGCTAAAACCGACTGAAGAATGTTGCGCTCGGCCTTGCGGTCGTTCTCGGTCTGCGCGGTTTCCTCTACCGCCTGCACCAAGCCAACCAGTTCGTGTGCGTAAAGTCGGCTCTTGGCATCGCGAACCACAGAAGCGATTCCCTGCGCCTGACGTGCGGTCTAGGCCTGCTGGCTGAGTGGCTTGAGCTGGCGACGAACTTCACCGGCAAGGTCGCTCAAACGGGTGAGGTTGACCTGCATTGCCTCAAGCTTGCGCTCGGTCTTCTCCTTGCGACGACGGTGCTTGAGAATACCGGCAGCCTCTTCGATGAAGCCGCGGCGCTCCTCCGGGGTCGCACGCAAAACGCTGTCGAGCTGACCCTGACCAACGATTACGTGCATCTCGCGGCCAAGTCCCGAGTCGCTCAATAGTTCCTGAACATCCAGCAGACGGCAACCCTCACCGTTGATGGCGTATTCACTGCCACCGTTGCGGTAGATGGTTCGGCTGATGGTTACTTCGGTGTAATCAATCGGCAGGGCACCATCGGTGTTGTCGATGGTCAACAAAACTTCGGCGCGACCGAGCGGACCCTTGGTGGTGGTACCGGCGAAGATAACGTCTTCCATCTTGCCGCCGCGAAGTGTCTTAGCGCCCTGCTCACCCATTACCCAGGCGAGCGCGTCAACAACGTTGGACTTACCGGATCCGTTAGGCCCAACAACACAGGTAACACCAGGCTCAAAACTGAAGGTGGTTGGGGTGGCAAAAGACTTGAAGCCCTTAAGCGTCAATGACTTTAGGTACAAGGCCCACCTCCTTCAATCGAGCGTCTAAATGAACGTGCGAAACTCACGCTATGAATAGCGATTTCTAGGGAAAAGACTACCGCTTTAGACGCTGGCACCGCGGGCAGAAGTGGCTTCCGCGATTAGCCCACTCTTCGCGGACCATTTCGGCGCCACATCGGTTGCACGCCGTGCCTTTTCGACCATAGGCATTGAGCGAGATTTCAAAGTATCCGCTCTCGCCGTTTACGTTCTTGTACTGCTCGTCAAAAGACGTTCCGCCAACCTTCACGGCCTGTGCCAAAATGCCGCGCACAGCCTCGAGAAGTTCCTTCGCCTTGGCGGCGCTAATCGAGGATGCCGGCTGGTCGTAGTGCAACTTGGTAGCCCAGAGGCTCTCATCGGCGTAGATGTTGCCGATTCCGCTGAGTAGGTTTTGGTCTAGAAGCGCACGCTTGATGCCAGTGTTTTTGCTGCGCAGCTTGGTGAGGACCGCCTTTTCGGGGAAGTCTGGGTCAAGTGGATCGCGGGCAATGTGAGCCGCCGAGGCCGGGATCAGTTTTTCCCACCAGGTGCCGACCGCCACTCCATCGCTGAAACCGCCGGGCATACCATCCGCGGTAGGAACCAACACGTCAATTGCCAGTGAGCCGAAGATTCGCTGGTCCACGAAACGGAACTCGGTTTTTAAACCGTCTGCCTCGGTGAAGTGAAGGATTACGCGAGTTAGCTTGTCTGGCTCGTGACCAACGTTACGAAGCAACATCTGGCCACTCATGCCAAGGTGCCCAACAAGAGCAATCTTCCAGTCATCGGGGTCGCCTGGTTTCGACGCAAGCGGCATCCAGATGAACTTGCCGCGGCGAACCACGCCCAAAACGGTGCGACCGGTCAGGGTGGAAATGAAGTCGTTCACTCCGCCCACGTGACGCTTCAGGCTGCGTTCGTCTAGCACTTCGATGGAATCGACCGTGGCGTTGGTTAGTGAGGGCGCTAAGCCGGAACGAACCGTCTCAACCTCTGGGAGTTCAGGCATTGATTAGGCCTTCGCCTGCTTCTTGACTTTGGCAACTTTTCCGGCCTCGATCTGCTCGAGACCAATCACTGCGGCTTCCATCTCGGCAGCCTTCTTGGTTTTGCCGGTCGCTTTGCAAACCAGATTTCCGCCGATGGAGAGCTTGGCGAAGAACACGCGGTCGTGATCTGGGCCCTCGTGAGTGATCTCGTAGCGGACGTCACCGAGCTTCTTGGCCTGTGCCACTTCGATGATTCGGGTCTTTGGGTCGCTCTGCTGACGCAATGCGTCTGGGTCTGCCAGTAACGGGAAGATGAACTTCTCTACCATCGCCTTGGCAGCAGGCATTCCAGCGGTTAGATAAATGGCACCGAGCACTGCTTCAAACACATCGCAAAGCAAGCTTGGCTTGTCGCGACCGCCCGTGTTGATTTCGCCCTTGCCGAGCAGAAGATGGTCTCCCAGACCAATCTGGCGGGCTGCGAAGGCAAGTGCCTTCTCGCTTACCACCGAGTTCTTTACCTTGGTAAGTTCGCCCTCATCGAGAGTCGGCAAGGTTTGGT
Organism: Actinomycetota bacterium; assembly: GCA_041169005.1. Lineage (GTDB taxonomy): Bacteria > Actinomycetota > Actinomycetes > Actinomycetales > Microbacteriaceae > Rhodoluna. Next base: position 14,183 of record JBEEJV010000025.1, on the reverse strand, counting down.
AAATGTGCTCGGTAACGACAAAACCCAATACCGAGTCGCCTAGAAGTTCTAGACGCTCGCTATTGGGTATGCCCCCATGCTCGTAAGCGTACGAGCGGTGGGTAAGTGCTTGTTGCAGAAGATTCCGGTCAATCTCAACGCCCAGGGTATTGCAAAGTGCGTCGAGATCCATTCGGAACTAAACCTTTATTTAGGCGTCTGCGACCTTGCGGCCCTTGTACTCCATGAACAGAGCGTTGCCAGCCGAGTCCTCAACCAGCTTTGCGCGGTGTGGGAGGCTGTAAACGGTCTTGCCGTTTTCGATGGTCTTGACCAGGGTCAACGGTGCAGCCTTCCAGGCCGAACGACGGTGACGGGTGTTGCTGCGCGAGAGGCGGCGCTTTGGTACTGGCATGTCTCTTACTCTTCCTTAAGCTTCAATAGCTCCGACCAACGGGAATCTACCTGTTGCTCGTGTGAATGATTCGGGTCTTCAGCCATCTTCACACCGCATTCCGCGCAAAGACCTAAACAGTCTGGGCTACATACAGGTTGGAAGGGGAGGCTTAAAACTACCGCGTCTCGGATGACGGGTTCCAGATCGATATGCTCGTCAGAAACCGTGAAGTCATCTTCTCCTGTACCAGAATAGGCGAAAAGTTCCTGAAAATCCACCTCAACGGCAGTTTTTAGTGGGTCGAGGCATCGACTGCACTCGCCAACAGCGGTCGCAAAAACGTCTCCGGTGGCCAAAACACCCTCGTGAACGCTCTCAAGACGCACGTCAACTTCGACAATCGAACCGGCCACAACAGATAGTGCAGCCTCGCCAAATGGCTCAGGCAGCGTGATGTCTAGTTCAAGCTCGCGCATGTTTCCCGGACGGTGCATGAGGTCATGCACGTTCAGGCTGAAAGCACTGTTAGTACTCATTCAAATGTCTCTTTTCTACGCCGATGCGCTGGCGAGGGCGAGGGCCACTGGCCCCGGAACGTACTTGGTGACCTGTCCGCCCAGGTCTGAAACCTGCTTGACCAGGCTGCTCGAAATGTGGCCGAAGCCAGGATCCGCAGGGATGAAAACAGTTTCAACGCCGGCTAGATCGCGGTTCACGCGAGCCATCGGAAGTTCATAATCGAGGTCTACGTTGGTACGAATGCCCTTTACGAGCGCGCCGGCGCTTACACGACGGCAGTAGTCGACCAAAAGACCACTAGGCAGAGTTGACACCACGATGTTGGCGCCAACCGGGAGCTTGGTTTCCTTGAGGCTCGCCTCGATGAGTGCGACGCGCTGCTCAAGGCTGAAACGAGGTTCCTTGCCCGGGTTGTGTACCACCAAGATGTGCAACTCATCAAACATTGAAGCCGCACGAGCGGCGATGTCGAGGTGCCCAAAAGTAATCGGGTCGAACGAACCCGGATAAACGGCAATGGTGGACATGCTTCAAGGGTAGCCGATGCGGCTATGACTTGGCGAGGTTCTCTTGCGCCTTGGCATCGATGCGTGTGAGCGTTTCGGCGAGCGCCCAATGCTTCTCGAGAGTTGGATCGGAAGCAAAAAGGCCTTCCACAACTTTACGCATGCGCTGAATAAGAGCTACGTCCTTGACCACTCGCAGCAGCTTTAGGCTCGATTTTCCGCCTGACTGACTGGCACCCAGCACGTCTCCTTCACGACGGAGCTCTAGGTCGATTTGGCTAAGTTCGAAGCCGTCCGTGGTGGCCGCCACAGCTTGCACTCTCTCAAGCGCAGGACTGAACGCCTCTGCGGTAGTAAGCAGCAGACACAGCCCCGGATGCGAGCCACGACCAACTCGGCCGCGCAGCTGGTGCAGCTGAGCCACACCGAATCGGTCGGCATCTAGCACCACCATGACGGTTGCGTTAGGAACGTTCACACCAACTTCAATCACCGTGGTGCTAACCAAAACGTCAATATCGCCCGCGCTGAATCGGCCCATCACCTCGGACTTTTCCTCGCTGGTCATTCGTCCGTGCAATACGTCGATGCGAAGCCCGGCCAAGGTTGGGTTGCGGCGAAGCGCTTCGGTCATTCCGATGGCACTGGCGATCGGTGCTCGCGGCTTTGCGGCAACCAACCCGTCGATCGTGTCTTCTTCTTCAGAGAGGTTTCCGCCGGCGTCTAGGAGCTCTTCGGCGGGGTCGTCCTCATCGATGCGCGGACAGACCACGAAAGCCTGCCTACCGGCCGCACATTCCTCTGCAATGCGCTGCCAGGTGCGGGCAACTAGTGCCGGGGTGCTGAACTGAACGACGTGACTGGTGATGCCTTGGCGACCGCCCGGAAGTTCGGTGAGAGTGCTGACATCTAGGTCGCCAAAGACGGTCACAGCCAGGGTTCTCGGAATCGGGGTTGCAGTCATGGTCAAAACGTGAGGTGCAGTCTTTCCCTTGAGGCGAAGCGCCTCACGCTGCTCAACGCCAAACCGGTGCTGTTCGTCGATGACGATAAGGCCCAGATCGTAGAACTCGACCTTGTTTGCGATAAGTGCGTGGGTTCCGATGACGAGCTGAGCCTTGCCGCTGACGATGGCGAGCATCGCGCGCTTACGGTCGGCGGTGGACATCTGTCCGGTCAAAAGAGTGAGGCCGAGTTTGGCACTGAGTTCTGGTCCGAGTGACGCGGCCATCGAAGAGTAATGCTGACTCGCGAGCACTTCAGTGGGGGCCAGAACGGCCGACTGACCGCCGCTGTCGGCAACCGTGAGCATGGCTCGCAGCGCGACCAGTGTCTTACCTGAACCCACTTCACCCTGAAGCAAACGGTTCATCGGATGTGGCTGTGCCAAGTCTTCGGCGATCTCTTGACCTACCGAAACCTGACCAGCGGTGAGAGTGAAAGGTAGCGAGGCGTCAAAAGCGGCTAGCGCTCCCCCTGCCGCAGCAACGCGAGCGGTCGAAAGCAAATGCGCATTCTCGGCACGGCGCTTTAGCAACGACACCTGCAATACGAATGCTTCGTGAGCACGCAAGGTATCGCGCGCTGCCTCCCAGTGAGCGTTGGTCTCCGGCTGATGAATCTGACGAATCGCCTGCTCGAGTGGCAACAAGCCTTCGCTCGCTACAACCGCTGCCGGAATCTCATCGTCGATTGGATCTAGCGTGTCTAGCACTACAGCCATCGCGCGTTGAAGCGCCCAGGTTGTCACACTGGAAGCTGCCGGGTAGATGGGAATTGGTTGTTCTGCCCAGGCCTTAGCCTTGCTGTCATCCATCTCTTCGTTGAACAACTCGTACTCGGGATGCGCCAGCTGCAACTTTCCCTGATAGGCGGTTATCTTGCCGGCAAACAGACCGCGCGCCCCGGGCCGAAGGTCTTTGAGACGCCAGGCCTGGTTGAAGAATGTGAGGGTAATCTGCCCCTCGCCATCTGTGATGCGAATTTCTAGAATGCTGCCCGAGCGGCCTTTCATGCGTCGCTCTTTGGCATCGACGATTGCGGCCACGACAGTGACCGATTCACCCAGGGGAATCTGCGAGATAGGAGTGAGTTCGCCGCGGGTGTAGTACCTGCGCGGGTAATGCTGCAGCAAATCAGCAACGGTTTTGAGACCCAGATGACGGCCAAACGCTTTCGCCGTGCGGTCGCCCAAGACGCGATCGAGCGGGGTCAGCGGAAGCAACATGGTTCTAGTTTGCCTCAAGCCGCAGACATTGACGGCAACCTCGCGCCCCGGTCGGCCATCGCAACGCCTGTATCCTTGTCCAGTGACCAGAATCATTGCCGGAATCGCAGGATCATTGCGATTGGCCTCGCCAGCTAAAGCCACCCGTCCAACCAGCGACCGCGTGCGCGAGAGCATCTTCGGCCGCCTCGAGTCGCAGGGCCTACTTCCAGACGCGGCAGTGCTAGACCTTTACGCCGGCACTGGAGCCCTAGCCCTTGAATCTCTCAGTCGCGGCAGCACCATTGCCGTGATGGTCGAGCAGAACAAGCAGGCTGCAGCTATCTGCGAAAACAACTCGTGGGCTGTTGCGCGCGCAATCGACAAAGCCGGCGGCGAAGGCGAATGGCACGTAGTCAAGGATTCGGTCAAGAGCTTCCTGCACAACAAGGGTCCAGCAATGCACACCGAGCAGGGTCGTGGTTTCGACATCGTATTCATCGACCCGCCATATGACGTCACCAACGACGAACTAATCGAAAACCTTCAGGGACTGTTGCCGCTTCTGGCAGGAGACGCCACCGTCATCGTTGAGCGCTCTTCGCGCACCGATGCGCCGCTGTGGCCAGCCGGCTATTCGATTACCGACCGCAAGGATTACGGGGACACCAGCGTCTACTGGATCACGAACGGTTAACCGGCTCCGGACCGAGCGGCTAACACCCCAACGATCAAACAAAAAAGCCAGTCCGCTAGGGACTGGCTTTTTGTATCGGTAAAGATTTAGAGTGAACGCTCTGGCTCTCCGATGTAAACCTGCTGTGGGCGACCGATCTTGGTCACAGGGTCGGTGATCATTTCGCGCCAGTGGGCGATCCAACCTGGTAGACGACCCATTGCGAATAGCGCGGTGTACATCTGCGGCGGGAAGCCCATCGCCTTGTAGATAACACCGGTGTAGAAGTCTACGTTCGGGTAAAGCTTGCGAGCTACGAAGTACTCGTCTGCAAGTGCCGCAGCCTCGAGCTCCTTGGCAATGCCCAATAGTGGGTCGTTTACGCCGAGCTCAGCGAGAACCTCGTCGGCGATCTGCTTGACGATGCGAGCCCGCGGGTCGAACGACTTGTAAACGCGGTGACCGAAGCCCATGAGACGGATGCCGTCTTCCTTGTTCTTCACGCGCTCAACGTAACGCTGTACGCTCTCGCCCGATTCGTGGATGTAGTTGAGCATCTCAAGCACTGCCTCGTTGGCGCCACCGTGAAGCGGACCGCTGAGTGCGTTGATGCCGGCCGAAACTGAAGCGAAGAGGTTTGCGTTCGACGAGCCAACTAGGCGAACAGTCGAGGTCGAGCAGTTCTGCTCGTGGTCTGCGTGTAGCACCAAAAGGGTGTCTAGAGCGCGAGTGATGATTGGGTTTTGGAGGTATGGCTCGGCCATGTTTCCGAAGGTGAGGCGGAGGAAGTTCTCAACCAAGCCCAGACTGTTGTCTGGATACATCAGTGCCTGACCCACAGAGTTCTTGTAGGTGTAGGCAGTTAGAACTGGCAGCTTTGCCAAAAGACGGATGGTGCTTAGCTCAACCTGAGCCGGGTCGTGTGGGTTGAGCGAGTCCTGATAGAAGGTACTCATCAGCGATACACCGGCGGTAAGAACCGACATCGGGTGCGCGCTCTGCGGGAACGAGTGGTAGAACTGCTTGAGGTCTTCGTGCAACATGGTGTGGCGACGAATACGGTTGTCGAAATCTGCTAGCTCGGCTGGAGTTGGCAGGTTTCCGTAAATGAGCAGGTAGGCGACTTCAATGAAGCTCTTCTTGCCAGCAAGCTGCTCGATTGGGTATCCGCGGTAACGAAGGATTCCAGCTTCACCATCGATGTAGGTGATTGCACTCTTGGTGCTTGCGGTGTTTACGAAACCCTGGTCGTAGGCGGTGAGCCCGGTAGATGCTAGTAGCTTCGAAACGTCAATGGCGTCTGGGCCGTCTACGCTGTGGAGAACAGGAAGTTCGACCGACTTATCGCCGTAGCTGAGTGCAACTTTTTCGTTGGCAGTCAAGGGTGCTCCTTGTGGGAAATGAACGCTTATCTAAGACTAACGGCATCGCGAAGGCGCTTTGCGGCCTCAGCAATTTTTTCATCCGATGCGGTGATGCTAAAACGAACCATATTTGGCGTGTAATCGCCATAGAAAGTACCGGGCACGACAACAATTCCGAGGTCCGCCATCTTCTTTACGGTTACCCAGCAGTCTTCCCCCAGGGTGGCCCAAAGGTAGAGACCGGCTTCGCTTGCCGAGACTTCAAAGCCGTACTCGAGCATGGCCGAAAGCAGAACCTCTCGACGCTTGCCATAAACAGCACGCTCCACAGCAACGTGTTCTTCGTCGCGTAGGGCGGCAACCATGGCCTTCTGAATCGGCATCGGAGTGATCATGCCCGAGTGCATGCGAAGGTTGACGATTGCCTTGATGAGCCCAGCTTCGCCAGCCGCAAAGGCTGCACGGTAACCAGCCAGGTTGCTTTGCTTGCTTAGCGAGTAAAGCGCGATTACACCATCAAGGTTGCCCTCGATAACGCGAGGGTCGATCAGGCTAGGGATTACATCGTTGGCCCACTTGCCGTCCCAGCCGAGTTCGGCGTAGCACTCATCGCTTGCCAAAAGCGCACCGATAGAGCGAGCCTTTGCCAAACACTTGCGCAGGAATGCGACGTCGTGAACCTTGCCGTCTGGGTTGCCCGGAGAGTTGATCCAAATGAGTTTGGCGTTTGCTGGCCAGTTGTCTGGGTCGTCTTCAGAGACCAGCTGCGCACCGGCAAATGCTGCACCTACGGCGTATGCGGTGTAGGCAGCCTTTGGCTGAACCACAACGTCGTCTGGTCCAAGGCCTAGGTAAAGCGGGAGAAGCGAGATCAGTTCCTTCGAACCGATCGAAGTCATTACGTTGTCGGCTGACAAGCCCGGAACCGCGCGACGACGAGCGAACCAGTCAGCAATTGCTTCACGGAGTTCAAGAGAGCCAGCGGTGGTTGGGTATGCGGGTGAGTTTGCGCCAGCAATTAGCGCATCCTGAATGACCTTAGGAGTTGGGTCTACCGGTGAACCGACAGAGAGGTCGACCGCGCCATCCGGGTGCTCGGCAGCCAAAGCCGAATAAGGCTTTAGTTGCTTCCAAGGGTATTCAGGAAGGCGGTCGAACACGAATTATTCGCCCTGTGGAGGAAGTGCGGTGATAACTGGGTGGTCGCCCGGAATCACACCAACCTTGGCAGCGCCACCAGGCGAGCCAACGGTCTCGAAGAACTCAACGTTTGCCTTGTAGTACTCGCTCCACTGCGATGGGAGGTCATCCTCGTAGTAAATAGCTTCTACTGGGCAGACAGGCTCGCAAGCACCACAGTCGACACACTCGTCTGGGTGGATGTAGAGCATGCGGTCGCTCTCGTAAATGCAGTCAACAGGGCACTCTTCGATACATGCCTTGTCCTTGACGTCAACACAAGGAAGTGCGATTACATAAGTCACGGTTTAATCCCTTCGAAACTGGGTCTAATTTTAGCGGTGTCCGGAAGCCGAACGGTTCCAAGTTGCCTTACGGATTCTTGGGAAGACGATGATGATGGCGAGCAGGGCGATCGAACCGTAAACCCAATAGGTGCTGAGTTCGGAATCGTCCATAAATGCGCTGCCATCCGGCTGCGGCTGCGATAGCTGCAAGACGGTAATGATGAATGCCAAAGTCGATAGGTACAGTGCACCGCGGCTGCGGCGTAGTACGCGAAGCGCGACACCGAGGGCAGCGGTCATAACGAGTGCAACAATCAGACCGATTGGCACGCCTTCGACAGTGCGAGTTAGGTGAAGCATGGTGCCGGCGAGGCCATCGAGCCATCCGAGCGGGAGAGCCCAAAGCGAGCGCAGCCAAGGCTTAATGCTGTTCCAAGATGAAACGCTGGCACGGCGAAGTTTTTCAGGAGCGTCGTAACGAATTTCTTTACCTGCAACCAGCGCGTAGCTGTCTTCCATGACCAAAACCTGCGAGGCGTGGGCCGACAGGGCCGCCTTCTTCACAGCAGCGGTTTCTGGCCCGCCAACCTTTACATCGGAATGCTCGCCAGGTTCGGCGATTGTCCAGAACTGCGGTGCGCGATAATCCTTCGAATACTTACGAATGGCCATGCTGGTGGCTTCGTATGCCTTCTTGTGATCTGGGTGGCCAAAGCCGCCCTTGCGGTTGTAAGTGATAACCGCGTCTGGGCGGAAAGACTTCATGACGGCGACGATGTCGTCTGCAATGACCGGGGTTGCAACTGCAACGAGGCTCATCTCATCGAGGATGCGCTTGCGGGTTGGACGGCCAAGAGCATTAATGCGCATGCCGCTGTCCAGGTAGGCACGAGTGCCGGCGAAAGAGTGCTGAACCGATGCTGTCTCGGTGTCGTAAGCAGCAAGAGCAGTCATCAACTCTGCGGTGCGGAACGCGCCCATCTGCTTCGACTGGCCTTCGAGCGGCTTGAGGTCGGCTAGCTTCACCTTGCCACGTTCGCCACGCGTAAGGGTGAGCACGTAAACCTCGGCACCAGCTGCGAGCCGGTCGGCAATTACGTGCCCGGTGAAGAGACTTTCATCATCTGGGTGCGCGTGAACCAGCAATACCCGCTTTGGGTTGAAAGTCTGCTTAGCCATGCGTCTACTTTACTTTGCCTGCCGTTTCTAAACGCGGATGATGACCTGCAAAGCCCGTATTTTCGCGAAATAATCGGCACTTGCCTCTTGTTAGGTAAGGCTAACCTAACTAAACTAAAAGCCGTAAACCTAACTAGCCGTAAACAGCGGTGTGAAAGGGCTCTAAAAAGTGCTTGCAACATATCTGATCGGTGTCCGCGAGGGCATCGAAGCAGCAATAATCATCTCCATCCTCGTTGGATACGTAGTAAAACTTGGCGAAAAGCAGCTCGCTTCCCGCATCCTGATGGGTGCCGGTGCCGCCGTACTAATCGCTATTGGCCTCGGCTTTGGCCTCAGCGGCTTAGAAGCCGAAGTATCCGAGCAAGCGGAAATCACCATTACCGGCGTCACCTCGCTCATGGCTGTGGTGTTCGTCACCTGGATGATCTTCTGGATGGCAAAGCAGGCGCGTGCACTTTCAAGCAGCCTGCGCAGTCAGGTTGATGCCGCTCTCATCAAAAACTCGTGGTCACTCGCGACCGTAGCCTTCCTCGCAGTAATCCGCGAAGGAGTTGAATCAAGCATCCTCATCTGGAGTGCGGTAAAGACCACCAATGGCGGACTTAGCGCCACCGGAGGCGCATTCCTCGGCCTCGGTACCGCCGCTATTCTCGGCTACCTCATGTACCGCGGGGCACTCAAGTTCAACATCGGAAAGTTCTTCCGCTACACCGGCGCATACCTGGTTGTTCTTGCAGCTGGCATCTTTGCATACGGCATCGGCGAGTTCCAGGAGCTAGGCATCTTCCCATTCCTAACCGCGCACACCTACGACGTGAGTGCGATACTGCCGGAAAACAGCATTCCTGAGCTTGTTTTGGTTGGAACCATCGGTTTCAACACTGCCCCAACTATGCTGCAGAGCCTGGCTTGGCTGCTGTACCTAGTTCCGGTCGGTTACCTCTACCTTGCTCCAAAGCGCGCAAAGGGAGACGACGCAGCCTCAACTTCAAACAAGGGTGAGGCCAAGGTTTCTGCCTAAGCCCGTAATTATTGCCTCCGGGCAAACTAAAAGGCCGGTTCCCCGAGTGGGAGCCGGCCTTTTAGTTTGAAACTTATTGCTACTAGGCGTTTGCCTTCTTGCGAGCGCTTGCTGCGCGGGCACGAAGGTTAGGGTCTAGCTCGAGCTTGCGGATACGAACCGCCTCAGGAGTAACCTCAACACACTCGTCTTCACGAGCGAACTCTAGACACTCTTCAAGCGAAAGCTTGCGTGGTGGGGTTAGAGCCTGGAATTCATCCGAAGACGAAGCACGCATGTTCGTGAGCTTCTTTTCCTTGGTGATGTTGACTTCCATGTCGTCCGCGCGCGAGTTCTCGCCCACGACCATACCGCCGTAAACCTCTTCGGTTGGCTGCACGAAGAACGAACCGCGCTCCTGAAGAGCGATCATTGCGAATGGAGTCGCAACACCGGCGCGGTCGGCAACCATCGAACCCGAGCTACGGGTAACGATTTCGCCAGCCCATGGCTCGTAACCTGCACCAATCGCGTTCGCAATACCAGTTCCCTTGGTGATAGTTAGGAACTCAGTGCGGAAACCAATAAGTCCACGCGAAGGAATGCGGAACTCCATGCGTACCCAACCGGTACCGTGGTTCGACATGTTGCTCATGCGACCCTTACGAGCTGCCATTAGCTGGGTTACAGCACCTAGGAACTCTTCTGGAACGTCGATGGTTAGGTCTTCAACTGGCTCGCTTAGCTTGCCGTCGATCTTCTTGGTAACTACCTGTGGCTTACCAACGGTTAGCTCGTAGCCTTCGCGTCGCATCTGCTCAACGAGGATGGCAAGAGCAAGCTCGCCACGACCCTGAACTTCCCAAGCGTCTGGACGCTCGGTAGGAAGAACCTTGATCGATACGTTACCGATGAGCTCGCGGTCTAGGCGGTCCTTGACCAAACGTGCGGTGACCTTTGCACCCTTTACGCGACCTGCCATCGGCGAAGTGTTGATACCGATGGTCATCGAAATCGCAGGGTCGTCAACGGTGATCATTGGAAGCGGACGAACGTCTTCTGGGTCTGCAAGAGTCTCACCGATGGTGATCTCTTCGATACCTGCAACCGCAACGATGTCTCCAGGGTTTGCCTGGTCAGTTGGGTAACGGTCTAGAGCCTTGGTAGCAAGAAGTTCGGTGATCTTTACGTTCTTGGTGGTGCCGTCCTGGCGAACCCAAGCAACCTGCTGACCCTTACGAAGAGTTCCGTTGAAGATACGGAGAAGCGCTAGACGACCAAGGAACGGCGAAGCGTCCAGGTTGGTTACGTGCGCCTGCAGTGGGTGCTCGTCGTCGTAGGTTGGAGCTGGGATGTGCTTGAGGATTGCACCGAATAGCGGCTCGAGGTCCTCGTGGTCTGGCAGTGTGCCATCAGCAGGCTTGGTGAGGCTTGCACGGCCGGCGCGACCCGAAGCGTAAATAACTGGAAGCTCAAGAATGCCGTCGATGTCTAGGTCAGGCACGTCGTCGGCTAGGTCAGATGCAAGACCGAGAAGAAGGTCGTGAGTTTCCTCAACTACCTCATCGATACGCGCGTCCGGACGGTCGGTCTTGTTGACCAAGAGGATAACCGGAAGCTTTGCCTCAAGAGCCTTGCGAAGAACGAAGCGAGTCTGTGGAAGTGGGCCTTCCGAAGCGTCTACTAGAAGTACGACACCGTCAACCATCGAAAGACCGCGCTCAACCTCGCCACCGAAGTCGGCGTGACCAGGGGTGTCAATAACGTTGATGGTGATGGTCTTGCCACCGGCCGAAGGACCCGAGTACGCGACTGCGGTGTTCTTCGCGAGGATGGTAATACCCTTTTCGCGCTCGAGGTCACCCGAGTCCATCACGCGCTCGCCAACGGCTGCGTGTGAGTCGAAAGAGTTGGTCTGTCGAAGCATCGCGTCGACGAGGGTGGTCTTACCGTGGTCTACGTGGGCGACGATTGCTACGTTACGAAGTTCATCTCTGGTTGCCAGAGCCATAAAAACATCCTTAGTTGGGCGCGAGCACAGTTTGAGACTCGCGCTAAATGGGATTGGTGGGCTTGGATGGCCGCTACAGCGACAGCCCTTCCTATAAGTCTACTTGCCTGATGCCGAAACAGACCAGTTTGAATAGCCGTAAGTGACCTGAGTCATCGATGAATTTCCTGCAAACGAACTGAATTTCTTGGAGTGAATCACCACGCCAGGCAGTTCGAATAGCGGCAGCCCGTAATGGCCAGCCACCAACTGCTTGTCCAAAATCTTCAAATCGGTGCCCTGAGAGCTAAGGTCCTTTTGCTTTGCGAGCTTGCTAACCAGAGCATTCGTCGTTGGTTCGTTGAAGCCAGCCAAAGAGCCAACTGCCGTCGCCAAACCTACCCGGCTTGCGCTAGGTCGTTCGAGATCGGCGATGAACAAGTCCCACTCCCCCGAAGCCAAAACCTTTGAAGGGGTGTCGGTGGAGACGTTCTTGAAGGTGAAGCCAGAAACCTTGCCGAACTGCTGCAACTGTGTGTACTCAAGCTGACCTCGAGGGTTATTGCTGTCGAAGAGAACTCGAACTGGGATTGTGCGGTCAAATCCGGACTTTGCCCAAAGTTCTTGCGATGCTTCGCCATCCTGGAACTTGAAGTTTGCGGTGCCATTATTGGCCGCTGAATCTGAATAGTCTCCCTGCGCAGAACCGAAGACAAGCGAGTTGCTTCGTTTTAGCGCGCTGCCCGGGAGCAAAATGTTCCACATTCCAGTGCGAGGAGCGAACTGGAAAAATGCCTGCTGTGCGGCTGCGGATTTCTTCGGCCCGCCAGCACCTTTCACGCTAAAGACACTCGCATCGGAGTGGTTCAAAAGCAGAATTTCCGACTTGCCGGCGTCGCCCTCGCTAAGTTCCAAGCCGCTTGATTTGAGCGCATTGAGAATCTGGGGGTATGGCTGTGATGGAGATTCAACCGGAGCAGCCAAATCCACCTTCTTTGCCGCAATAGCAGTCAGCAGCTCATCGGTGCTCTGGTAGCAGTTGATGAATACGGTTGCCACGGTTGGCTTTGGACCCCAAGCGAAGTCTTTGTTTGCGGTCAGCTTCAACACACTGCTGGAAGCCGATGCAATCTTGTAAGCACCAGCGGTTACCTTTTGATCCGCCCCGATGGCGGCATATGCGGCACCAACTTTGCGGACATCCCAGTCTTTGCCATTGGCTATGAGCTCAGCCAACTTTGCCTGCGCTGCAGAGGCATCAGAAATGCCAAAGGCAGCATTAACAACGAGGTGGGCCGGAACGGTAATCGGAAGCATTGTTTGCCAGTCGACAACCGGTTGGCTGAAACTGAGTGAGAATGACTTCTCAGTCAGCACTGGGTTGGATCCAAGCGCTAGCGATGTGCCAACTAGGTTCGAGTTGAATCCGTTATCGGCCTTGCCTGTTGCCGGTGAGTTAACCGCGGCCATCCAAGAAAGCGCCAGGTCTGCAGGTGATACCGGGACGCCGTCACTCCACTTTGCCTTGCCAGTGAGGGTGAAGGTCACCTTAGATCCGCTGTAGTTCACGGTTCCGAAGTCAGTGTTTGCGGTCAGGTTCCCAGCGGCGTCAGGGCTGAAGAATGCCGGCATAGTCAGCTGTGCCAGATCGCGCGCTGCGATCTGAGAAGCGGTGGTAGCGGCAACGCCACTGTTTGCCGAAATGAGTTCTCCGGATTCGCCGATGGTGATGCTGGAACCCGGTACAAAGGAAGCAGTCCCTGTAACTTGCGAACAGCCCGCAAGCGCACCTGCCAGAACAGCAAAGGTAGCTAACGAAGAAATGACTTTGTTCACAGGGCTCCTAGAAACGAACTTCTTCAAGGTTACCAACTAAGCACCTGCCGCCCCATTAGCGCTTAGACCGCTGGAATCGAAGTGAATACGCATATCTGTCGATGCCCTGCTAATCTGAAAGTGCATCGAAAGATGTCCTTTGCGAACTGCAGGGAAAGTCGGCGAAAATCCGACACTGACCCGCAACCGTGAATCGGTTCCAGAAATGGTTCCGAAAGTCGGAATGCCTGCAGCAAGCGATTGACTCCAATAAATACCGTCGAGGTCTACGGGTGGAGTCGGATAGTCACTATCTGACACCCGGTCGGCAACAGCCACCGGGTTTCTTATTTTGGGTACCGTCTTCGCACTCAGATCGCATTAAGCGAAAGGTTTGGCATGTTCCAAACATCTGGGTTGCGCATCATCGCAACAACTGCGGCAATCGCCGTAATCACATCAATCACCGCTCTGTCTCCAGCTGCAGCCGCATCAAAGTATGCAAGCACCGATGCATTCCTGAAGAGCACTTTCACCGATGGCAAATTCATCGAAGGTTTCACTCCGGGGAAGGCCGACTACGGATTTACCCTAGAGGGTATCCTGCAGCGCGTCGCACTGGGCGAGTCGAAGGCTTCGCTGGCACCAGCGATTACCTACAATCTCGAAAATGCAGCACTAAGCGGAGACGCATCTTCACGTAGCGGCTTTTTGTTTGACGCGAAGGGCAATCTTAAGCTTGGCCTCGCTGGAAAGTGGCTGTTCACAAGCGCAGCAGCAAAGGCAAACAACCTAAAATTGCGCAAGGCCATCCAAGGCATTCTTGAGAGCAAGATTGACAACACGGGTGATCTAGCACCAGATACTAAGGCGAACACCTACGACCGTGCGTGGGCAGTGCTTGGCCTAGAGGCAAACGGCGAAAAAGAACTTTCGCTCGCGGTTGCCCTGAACATGGCGGGCCACCAGGTAAAGGACGGCGGCTTTAACGACGGCTGGACTCTGGGAAGCGGCTCGCCTGATGGTTCGGGAATCGTCCTACAGGCACTTGCATCCGTCAAGAATCTTGCCAACAAGGCTCAG
>JBEEJV010000024.1:0-19490 GCA_041169005.1 Actinomycetota bacterium | reverse complement strand
CAACTGGAACATATAGAAAGAGACGTCCAGTTTGAACTGAGGTTCTGCGATTCCCGAAGGAACGGCGTTGAGGAACATAAGCAGTGTCTTGTAGTTTGAGGCACTGGCTACGCCTGCGAATAGCGCCAAAGCAACTGGCACAACAATCACAATCATCTTGCGAATCTGATTCAGCAGATCGCGATAAGCCGAGATGCCCGGGCGGTCATCTATGACAGTTTGAACGTAGATGGGACGCGCACGGAATGCAATCGCGAGACTAGCCCAAGTTGCGACTCCCATAAATATGGCGGCTGCGGCAAAAAGACCTACCTGTGCCAAAAGGTTAGTTGTGAATACAGATGCAAAGCCAAGCTGCTTATACCAAAGGAAATCTGTGTAGAAACCTGCCGAGCCAACTAGTGATACTCCGATTGCAACAACAATCAGCGTGGCGATTGCGGCTGGAGAAATGCGCTTCTTGTTCACTCTTTTATCCTCTTGTGGTGCGGTTTGAGACGTTTAGATTACTTTGCACTGCAGGTAGCCAGACCAGCAACGGAATGCTTTGCGGCAATCTGCTTTACTGCAGCAAGAGCATCCGAGAAAGTCTTAACACTTACAACCTGAAGGCCGGCTGGAACATGCCCAACTACTTCCGAGCAGTTGACCGCAGGCGCCAAGAACCAAGCAGCTCCGGCCCTCTGCGCCCCATAGAGCTTCTGACGAATGCCGCCGATAGGACCGACTTGGCCTGATTCGTCGATGGTTCCGGTACCGGCAATCATCTGACCGCCTGTGAGAGACCCAGGGGTTAGGGTGTCGTAGATTCCCAACGCGAACATGGTACCGCCGCTAGGGCCACCCACATCTGCCAATCGCAGCTTCACATCGATTGGGAAAACAAATTTTGTTCCGATGTAAGCGCCAATCTTGTAGACCCCGGAGATCAGCTTGGGCTGAATGGTGACTGACAAGGGATTGCCATTTCTGGATCCGCTGACAACCAGTGGCTGCCCCTTCGTGGTCTGCACGGCTGCCCGCAGCGATGTGATGCCGTTCACTGGCTTACCTGCGACTTTATCTATTAGGTCGCCAGCCTTCAGGATTCCTGAAGATGCGGTGCCCTCTGGAATCCTGTCGACAAACACCTGATAGGTGTACTGATAACCCAGTGCTCGCAGTGCTGCCGCGGTGGCTTGCTGCTGAGAGTCTGCAAACATTAGTTCGTTTTGACGAGTTACGTCTTCCACGCTTTGCTGTGACGGGAAGACCGCTTCTAAAGGCTCGACTACGGCTGATGGATCGAGCCAAGCCGCAAATAACTCAAGCCAGGTGGGCGTTGCACCCGGGCTACCCAATACGTTAACCGTGAGCAGGTCTAGAGAGCCTGAAGTCGGATAGGTTTTTGCGCCGGAAACCGAAATGATTGGTTCCTTATTGTCTGTTCCCAGAACATTAAAAGCTGGCCCAGGGCTCTCGATGACATACGGCGCTGGCAAATAGGTTGCTGTCACTACGCCCGCGACGAATATTGCGATGAACGTAAACCCAAGCCAGCGACGCTTTTTTGGCGGGCGGGCCGATGGCTCATCGAAGTAGGGGCCTAGATCTGAAGTCACGATTTAACACTAGGTGAGCCCACCGACACTATTCACGGTTGACGAGAAACTTGCTGAACGCCTTGGGCGAACATTCCAAAATCAACAGGCGGTTTTCAGGGTTGCCGAAGTAGCGTATTAGCAGGAGGGCCAATGAACGACTTTGATGCAACGACTCCGGGCGAAGAGCCTTCGGGGTTCGATCCGCGCAAGTTCAATCCCGCCGACTTTCAGGCGTTCATGAAAAAGTACCTGGAAGACCCAGAGAGTTTTGACGCACAGGAGCTTGCGAAAACTGCTGGCATCCCTACCAATCCCGAACAACTCAAGCAGCTTCTCGAGATGATAAGCGGGGCGATGAGCCAGCAGTCCACCACAGAGGGTGTTGATTGGGACCAGGCCCTGGCACATGCAAAATCCGCAGCGCGTCGCAACAATCACTCCGTCACCGACGATCAACGAATCAAATGGCGCGATGCAGTCAACATTGCCAACCTTTGGCTTGGTCAGGCTACCCAGATTTCCGATCTAACAACCGAACCTAAGTTGCTTACCCGCGACCTGTGGGTTGACGACGCCATGCCGTTGTTCAGGGCGATGAGCCAGCCCGTGGCAGATCGCATGTCGATTGCGCTGAGCGAGCATGTTGCCAACAATGCACCGGAAGAACTGACCGGCCTGATGCAGGAGGCGGGGCGCCTTCTGCGCAACGCGGGTGGAGCCATGTATGCGATGCAACTTGGCGGAGCAATCGGAAAGCTTAGCGAGTCGGTTCTTAGCGGTGCCGATATCGGTCTACCGATTTTCGCGGAACAGCGGGCAGCATTTGTGCCACAGAATCTGGATTCCTTCATCGGCGACCTAGAGGTTCCCGCCGCAGAGGTGCAGATTTACCTGGCGGTGCGCGAACTGGCCCATGCCCGCTTATTCAAGCACGCTCGCTGGCTACGGGAAAACGTAGTCTCGCAGATTACGGCCTACGCCGCGGACATCTCAATCGACAACGACAAGATCATGGAAGCCGTTGCCGAGACCGATCTCAACAACCCCGACAGCATGCGCAAAATGCTCGAATCGGGAAGCCTCATAGGCGATCGCACCGATGAGCAGGAGCGTGCTCTTGAGTCCATCGAAACTCAACTCGCCCTCATCGAAGGATGGGTGGATGCGGTCACTCAGGAAGCTACCCGATTACTTCCAAACTCGGCCCGAATCGCGGAGGCGGTCCGTCGCCGTCGAGCAACAGGCGGACCCGCAGAACTGACTTTTGGAACCCTGGTTGGGTTGGAACTTCGCCCCCGCAAACTTCGTGAGGCAACAGCAATGTGGCTCGAGGTTGGCACAAGCCTAGGCACCACAAAGCGTGATGAGCTCTGGGACCACCCAGACATGCTGCCAAGCACAACGGACATCGAAAACCCTGCGTCCCTCATCGCTAGATTGACGGGCCATGATGACGGTTTCGACTCAGCGCTTCGAGCTCTTCTAGAAGACTAAACATCTCTGGCAGGGATGAACTGCCGAGGTGTGGAAAACTAACGACGCTTTCCAACGTCTGGTGGCAAACTCGCCGGATGGTCTACAAACTAAACGCATTTCACCAACCCGTTTGGCGAACACCCTCTGCTCTTCAGATTGGGTTGGACGCACGCCGCATCATTCTTGAAGATGTTTCAGGTCCGACAGAAAAGTTCATCGATGCTCTCTATTTTGGAATTGCTCAGAACCAGGTTGAGGCAATTGCAAAACAGGCGAAGTTGCCTCCCGAGGACGCAATTGCGCTGCTAAGAAAGCTGCAGCCGCTTCTAGAATCTGACCCACCCAGAAACAATGGCAAACCAAACCCAGGCGAACCCCTCAATGTCGAGGCAAGCTTTCCGGACCGAGCTCATGCGAGCCTGCAACAGTCAACCAACGGCCTCGCGGTTTTGCATGAGCGCGGAAGACGGGCAATCTTCATTGAAAAACTTGATTCAACGGGCGTCGTCCTAATGAACGCATTTGCTAGTGCGGGCGTTGGGACAATCGTCACGCAGGATTCCGCAAAGGTATCCGGCGCCGATGTCGGACCACTCGCCTATCCGACATCACTCGTTGGCCACCAAAGAATCGCCGCTGCAACAATGCTTCTGCAAGCGACCTGGCCGAGCACCAAGTTAGTGAATGCGACGAGAACCCGAGAGTCCAAACTCAACAACATTGACCTGGCCATCCTCACCGCTTCAGCTATCTCGGACACACACTCGATGAGCCTGTGGAACAGCAGACAGGTGGCCCAACTAGAGATCAGGTTCGAACCAACCGGGGCTCGAATAAGCCGAGTGGTCACTCCGGGACAAGATCCATGTCTGATATGTCGGGAACTCTGCGAGCACATGGGCGACACCGAACTTGCAGCCGTGGATGCCCAACTAGCGCAATCAGACATGAGTTTTGCCCACACCGCTAACCGGATTATTGGCACCGGCCTAGCTTTAGAAAACGGGCTTTTCTGGCTGGACAGAATTGGCGGTTTCGGAAACCAGGCAAC
This sequence comes from Actinomycetota bacterium, assembly GCA_041169005.1. GTDB lineage: Bacteria > Actinomycetota > Actinomycetes > Actinomycetales > Microbacteriaceae > Rhodoluna. The sequence continues at coordinate 15,380 of JBEEJV010000024.1, read as the reverse complement.
AACCAGTTATCGCCTCACAAATGCGGGAGTTACCAGTGGCGCCGCCACAACCCAAGTCAGACTTGAGGATTGGGGCTTCCACTCTGATTGCAGCTGCAAGGTGGTTGCGAATCAGTTGGCCGGGTCTAGAGCTAGTTAGCGGATTGCAATAGCGCGATGTACCGAGATGGGGTTCCATTCCAAGAAAGCATCAGCGACTTCTTGGCACGCGTAACCGCAACATAGAGAAGTCGGTTCTCTTCCGCTAGTTCGGAGTCGGACTTCGCATAGGTGATTGGTAGGTAACCTTCGTTGAGCCCAACAACGAATACGTGGTCCCATTCCAAACCCTTTGCAGCATGAATAGTTGCGAGCGTTATTGCGGCCGACTCGGGCTCGTGCTGACCACGCGCTCGCTCGTCGAGTTCGCGGTAGAACTCTGCTAGTTCGATGTCGGCCGGCATCTCATCGAGGATGCCCATGAGCGCATTCAGGCTCTCCCATTTTTCGCGGGCTGCAACCGTGGTCGGGGTCGCCTTGCTGGTCCATCCCAAGCTTCGACATATGTCATCCACGATTTTGTGAGTTGGCTTCCCGGATGGACTCATCAGTTCGGCTCGGATTGAGTGCATCACAGTTTGGATCTCAGGCCTCGAGAAGAATCGAACACCGCCTTTGAGCTGATAATCAACTCCCGCGTTTGCGAGGGCGGCCTCAACTGGCTCGCTTTGGCCATTGACTCTGTAGAGGACCGCGATCTGACTCCGCTTCACTCCATCGGCGATTAGTCCTTTGATCTGATGGGCGATGTACGCCGATTCATCGTGAGTGTTCTGGAAGCCCTGGAGTCTCGGCGAAAGGCCGACAGCACCTTGAGAGCGGAGTGGGCTCAAGCCACCATCCCCCATGGCAGACTTAGGCGCTCGCAGCCTGTTAGCAAAGGCAACAATTTGCTGGGTACTCCGATAGTTTCTGGTCAGCTCAACGACTGTCGCGTTTTCATAGCGTGACGAGAATCCGCTTAGGAAGCTCGATGAAGCACCCGTAAATGAGTAAATAGTTTGGTTTGGATCCCCGACCACACAGATGTCGTTTCGGTCGCCGAGCCAGGTGTCTAGCAGAGCGTGCTGAAGCGGCGAGATGTCCTGGTACTCATCGACGGTGAAGAAGCGATACTGCTGGTGAACGTGGGCTAGCGCTCGGGGTTCCGCGCGAAGCATTCCGAGGCAAAGGACTAAGACGTCCTCGAAATCGATTTGGTTTGCGGCCGTCTTTGCATCCTCGTAGGCGGCAAGAAGTTCGAGCAAAACCGGCTTGCTCAAACCACCAGGCAGCTTTCGATCGAGCGACGCGTATTCAGCCATCGAAAGCATGGAATACTTGCGCCATTCAATCTCGGCAGCAAGATCGCGCAGCGCCGCCGCATCCAAACGCAGTTTGCGTTCCTCAGCTAGGCGGGCTAAAAGCCGGCTCTTCGACTCCAAAATCTTGGGGGCATTTCCGCCGGTGAACTGTGGCCAAAAATACTCAAGCTGGGACAACGCCGCAGCGTGGAAAGTGCGAGCGGCAACCGTGCCAACCCCTAATGTGCGGAGGCGAGTGCGCAGTTCTGCCGCTGCGTTGTTCGTGTAGGTGAGCGCTAGAACGCGGTTGGCGCTGAAATAACCGGACGCAATTCCATAGGCAATGCGGTGCGTGATTGTGCGTGTTTTTCCTGTGCCTGCTCCAGCGATGATGCAGGTTGGACCGCGCAGACTGCTAGCAGCTAGCGCCTGTTCAGGATCGAGCTTTGCCAGCAGTGGGTCGACCGCCTGGATTGAGGCGGTGTCTAGCTCCGAATCAGCCATCGATGTCTCCACCGAACCAGTGATCTACGAGAGCACGAGCGATTGATACCTTTGGGGGCAAGAGCAGATTGCCACGTTCCGCTGCGATCTCCTCGCGCGTGAACCAGCGCAACTTCTCAATTTCAACAAGGTCTGGCTTGAGTTCTTGGTTTCCGGCGGCTGAGTCAAGGCGGGCGGTGAAGGCAACCATCAGCGAATAAGGAAACGGCCAAGACTGCGAGCCTAGGTACTCCACATCCGAAACCCTGATTCCGGCCTCTTCGTAAACCTCACGAATTACCGCGGCGGTCAGCGACTCCCCTGCCTCCACAAAGCCGGCAAGAACGCTCCATCGGTTTGACTCCCAGCTGCCCTGCGAGCCGAGAAGGATGCGGCCGTCATCGTCAATGACAGAAACGATGATCGCTGGGTCGGTGCGTGGGAAGGTCTGGGTTTGATCGTTGAAACAACGACGAGACCAGCCACCCTGCTCAATCACAGTAGGCATTCCACACTTTGCACAGTGCTTGTGAGTTTCATGGAAGTTGGCGATGGCCAAGGCTTGGGTGAACAAGCCGGCGTCACGCTCGGTGAGGCCCGCTCCGGTGGCGCGCAGCCCATGCCACAGTTCCGGATTTGGCTCTACGCCATCTGCCGAGTTCTTACCGAGCACAGCCAGGACCACCGGCGTTCCCGCAGGTTCGGTGCCCTGCCCCACGGTCGTCTTTCCCAGATAAACGCGAAGCTGCGCTGACGGAACCGATTCGATATCTAGCAGTCTTAGTTGCGGTTCTGCGTGACCGTCAATTTCCTGCAGGAGCACCTTGCCGTCACTCATAGCGAGCACTCGAGTGAGAGGGTTTGACCAAAGAAGATCGAAAAGCTCTGGATTATCGCGCTGTAAATAATCGCGATCGATGGCAGATTGAGCCAGCGGCAGGTTGAAAGCTTCGCTCATTTGGTGCCTCTTCCGCTGGATACTGCTTTTAGTTGCCCGATTTGGCGTGGCATTACGCAGGTTTTGGCCTGAGGTTGCCTAACCTAAACACATGGGTAAGTCTCCCTTGATTTTAGCGGCGCTCGCGAAAGACGCCGTTCCTGCTCTCGATTTCGTTCAGGTAACGCCACTGTCAGGCGACAGCGTCGGATTCTTCGACTCTGCGCTGCTCACCGCGTCAACCGGCGCTCACTATGTGATGAAGATGGCCCGCGGCCAGCAGGCTGGTTTGGCACTTGACACCGAACTTATGGTTTTGCGCGCGCTGAGCGCCTACCGAAGCCGCCTGCCTTTCGAGATGACGAAGCTTGTTGGGGAAACCAAAGATGCACGCGGGAAGCGCGCACTTCTGTTTTCCTATGTTTACGGCCAGCCAACCGATATCGCGCGCCTAGGCAGCGACGATGCCCTGAGCACGAGCCTTGCAGACACGCTGGCCGCCATTCACTCGCTTCCACTTGGCGTAGTTGAAGACTCCGGGATGCCGATCTATTCGCCTGCCGACGTTATTCGCAGTCGCACCGCGGAACTAGACCGCTTTGCACAGACCGGCAAGGTTCCTGCGGTCCTTCTGAGCCGCTGGGAAACTGCCCTTGAAGATGTAAACCTCTGGCGCTTCAACCCAACTGTGATTCACGGAGACGTTAGCGGCGACAACTTCGTGCACCTAAACGGTGCCATCAGCGGAGTAATGGGCTGGCAGAACCTATGCATCGGCGACCCAGCTGAAGACTTCTCGTGGATCTTGGGCACCGGAGGCGACGAGTTCTCGTACAACGTGCTTCTCGAATACGGGCGTCTTCGCGGCACCGATGACAACCTTCGTGCTCGCGCCCAACTCTACAGCGAGATGGAATACGGACGCTGGCTAATGCACGGAATTGAGAGCGGCGATGACGCGATCGTTGATGACGCTGTCAGCATGCTCCAGATTCAGGTGACCGATCTAGAATCGGGCAACCTTCCATCGATTGGACCTAAGCCACTTGCCCCAGCTTCCGCTGCCGTGTTCGCCGGAAACGCCTTCGGCGACGAGGTCGACGGGTTCGAAACCACCTCGGTCGCTTCGGCTGAACCCATATCGGATGCTGAGTTTGTAGATGCAGCCCAGGCTGTAGTTGTTGATGAGTTCGTTCTCAACCCGTTCGACGGTGGTCAGCAATCTCAAGCCCCGACAGACGACAGCTTGTTTGCGGCACCGGGTTCTCAGTCACGCGTTGGCACAGACGAAGACTATGTTTTCGACGCGAGTGCGCCGGCAACAGAGCCAGTGAATGTCTTCGCTGCCCCTGAAGTAGGCGAAGTTGATGATGCAACCAAGCCGATTCCACTACCAGTTTTTGAGACAGAAGATTCGCTTGCTGAGGCTGCGACGACAGAAATCGAAGTTGTTTCTGAGGTTGACGCAGACTCTTCAAACGAAGCTGGTGCTGACGAGGCGGAAGAAACCGGCGAGCCTAAGAACGGTGAGCTTTTCTAAGCATTCCCAGCTTTTAGCTGAGAACCTTGTCCCACAAATCCAGGATTTCCTCGCGGTTTAACATGTGGGCCGGGACTACGGTTTTATCGTCGGTCACGTAATACAGACAAGCCGAGACGTTTTCTAGTGGCACGTTTTTGAGCGTTGCGAACGCGAGTCTGTATAGGGCCAGCTGCAAACTGCGTTCGTAAACATCTGCCTCGCTGGTAGGCGCAACGCCGGTCTTCCAGTCGACAACCTCAAAGGTTGGAAGCCCATTCTCTGCGCTAGCCTCGCCCGGGAAAACTGCGTCTAGCTTGCAGATGAAAATGTTGTTCTCCACTGCGAGCTGAATCTCAATTTCGATAGCCTCAGGAACAAGGTTTGCCCACTTCGATTTAGCGAAGGTGGCTTGCAACTTTTCGATTGTCTCTTGGTGTTCGGCCAGATCCACCTGTGACAGTTGCGCGGCCGCAATTGATTCGCCCACCTCGACCAGATCGATATCGCCGACTTCGGTGTTGATACGAGTTATCTCCGCGTAACGCTGCTCCATCATGGTGTGGAAGATTGTTCCGGCACGAGTTGCCTTGAACGGCTCCTCAGGAACTGGGCGAAGCATCTTGCCGGCGGTTTGCTGCGGCTTGGTCACGTAGTCCTTGAAACCTGAGGCGTTGATGCGCACCGGGAGTGGAACCTCGATGCGAGTCTTCAAACGCTCCTCGCGTTCCTTCAAGAGGAGTTCGATGTCGTCATCTTCATCGATTGTTGCCGCAGCGTTGAGAGCATCGTTCACCAAATCGCGGCTCTTGAGAACCGCCTGTTCGTGCTTTGGACCCAGTGGATCGAGCGGCCAGGTCTCGGTCTTTTCTTTTGCTGTTAGCGGGTTTGTAGTGCTCTCGCATTCGGGGAGCCAGTCGTTTTCAAGCTGCAAGAAGTTTGCTGCAGCCAGGATGAACTGGCTCGGGTTGCTTGCAGTCTTTACGTCCGGTTTCCAATAGGAGCCGGCGAGCAAGAGGTTTTGCTTTGGGCGGGTTACCGCGACATAGACCAGACGGGTTTCCTCGCGAAGCTTGTGCTCGTTGTTGTCGCTCTTGAACTGCTTGATCGAGTTGTTGAAAGCTGCCTGGTCGGAAACTGACTGCCACTTCCATTCAGGCAGCGAATCGGCATCGCCGCGAAGCGGGTATGGCAGATTCTCGAGTGAAAGCCAGCCTGCGGAGTCTAGGTTCTTGCCGGGGAATACTCCCTCGACCAAAGATGCCACCGCAACGTTGTCCCACTCGAGACCCTTTGCAGAGTGAATGGTGAGCAACTGAACCACACCTGGAGCAGGGTTCGCCGATGGAGCCTCAACCTTTTCCTTTTTACTGACAGTCTCGAGCCAGCGAAGCAGCGCCCCGAGGTAAGGACGGTTGTTGTTGCTTGCGTATCCGGCAACAAGGTTTGCAAAGGCGTTTAGATGAGCCATCGGATTCTTGCGGCGGGGGTTTGCTACAACCTCAACGTCTAGCCACAGGTCGCGTTCAACTAGGCGCACAAACTCAACTAGGGGCAGGCCTGTCTGCGTGCGCAGATTAGCGAATAGCTCGGCCGCATTCTTGAGACGAGGCAGAGCCTGCTCTGAGACACCACAATTCTCCGCGTGGTAGTCGTCACGCAGCAGATCGAGGGTGTCGATGAGGCTAAGCGCATCTTCTGGCGAGCTTCCCTTGACCTTATAGTCGTAGCGGTTTTGCAGGTTGGCATAGCGGTAAAGACGTTCAATGTCTTTCACGCCGATGCGCCAGCGGGCGCCTGTCAGCAGGCGAACCAACTCGGTTCCGCGGCTCGGGTCGTGAATGACCTTGAGCGCCGCAACAAGATCGACGATTTCCGGCATTTCAAGTAGACCACCAAGACCGACTACCTCGACATCGAGGCCTAGAGCCTCAAGTTCGTCGACGAAGATCGGCATGGTCTTTTTATTGCGCATGAGCAAGGCCGAGGTTGGAAGCTTCTTGACCTCACCCGCAGCCAGGGCAGCTTCGCCCTCGGCCTTGCGCTGGGCGAACCACTCTGCAACAGCCTTAGCCTCTTCTCGGATGTCTTGCTTGAAGACAACCTGGATGTCGCCCTCGCCCGCACCCGGCCGAGGAAGCAAGGTGGATGGGTTCAGGTGAGGAGTGCCAGATGCCGCAAAGCTCGCAGGTGCGCGCAGTGGCGAGGCGAGTTCATTCGCCAGACGAAGCACACCCGACGGGTTACGCCAAGAGGTGCTGAGCTCAAAGTGCGCCCATTCGGCAGCACCGGTTACACCAAAGTCGTTGGCGAAGTTCGCAAGGTTGGACGCACTCGCACCGCGCCATCCGTAGATGCTCTGGTTAGGGTCTCCCACGGCAAATACCGCCATGCCCTTGAATAGCTGACTCAACAGGCGAGTCTGCAGGTATGAGGTGTCTTGGTATTCGTCGAGCAGGATATGGCTGTAGCGCGCACGCTGGGCAGCAACCATCTCTGGGATCTCGCGAGAAGCACGTTCCGCAAGAACTACCTGGTCGCTGTAGTCAACGTATCCAAGTCGTTGCTTCTCCACTCGGTAGGCATCTGCGAGCGCGGCGATGATTTTCTTGCTGGCTAGACGCGTCAGCTCCTTGGAGTATTCGGCACCCGGGGTGAAATCGTTGCCTCCGCGCTTTGGCAAGTTGGAAAGCGCTTCGAGAAGGCGATCACTGATTGCGTCTATTTCACCAGCGTGAGTCAAGTTGTCGTTCATCTCGCCGGCCAGCGCGAGAACGTACTCCACGATCTTCTCGACGTGGTTATCGAGGTCGACGAGTCTGCCATCGATGTCGCCACCGTGTTTGACGATTAGTTCTCGGGCAAGCTGATAGGCAGCGGCATCGGTGATGAGGCTACTCTCAGCCTCGTAGCCGAGGCCCAGAGCGTTCTCACGGAATAGCGAATTTGAGTATGAGTTGTAGGTTGTCACGGTTGGCTGCGCGACTTCGTCGCCCAACTCTTCCGGCCAAAGGCTGCTCGCACGGAGCTTCTGCAGGTTGTCCCAGATGCGACGGCTGAGCTCACTGGCAGCCTTGCGGGTAAAAGTAAGACCCAGTATTTGGTCGGGGCGAGCATAACCATTTGCCACGAGCCAGAGCACGCGCACCGCCATGAGCTCGGTCTTGCCAGAACCCGCGCCGGCAACTACGAGTTCAGGTGAGGTTACGCTCGCACGCTCCACCGCATCGCGCTGCTGATCGGTCAGCTGAGGCACAGACGGTTTATCGTTGTGCATCAACTCATAAATCTGCTGGGCAGAAACTTTATTGGCCAAAGTAAGACACCGCCTTCACGAGGTGAAGGTGGCAGGTGCCGAACTCACTATCGACATCACAGTGGCTAGATACCTTTGCAACAAATGTCTTGTCAGGCATCGCCATCTGCTCTGCCGCATTCCAAACCAAGTCTTCAAAGTACTTCTGATTGTCCTCAGTTAGCCCTTCCTGTTGGCGTTCCGTAGCGGAATCGCCCGAAACAAAGAGCAACTTAGCCCCACCGAGGTCAACATTTCCTTCGACTGGAATTAGATCCGCAAGGGCACCGTGCTTGTATGCCAGCTGGTAGAGGCCGAGCTGCGGGTGAAGTTTCGTGTCGTCCTTTGAGGTGACCTGCTTACCGGTTTTAAGGTCGGCAATGACCACATTGCCATCTGGAGTCTGTTCGATACGGTCGATTCGACCCTCGATGACTGCGTTTCCGAGCGCGAACGTGAATTTCTCTTCCTTGGACAGAACCTTGCCACCTGAAGCTTCGAAGTTAGCTAGGTAAACCGCAAGATTGCGAACCAGTTTTTGGGCCTGGCGCTGCTGCTTCTGCTCGATCCACGCGCTCTCGAAGTTGAGGGTGTGCCAGTTGCTCTCGACCAGCGACCAAAGTGTGGCTTCGCTTGAATCTTGAGCAACTTCGAGCGCTTGGTGGATAAGGGTTCCGACGTTTGCATCAAAGTTTTTCTCTTTGGCGCCATGGTTTTCTAGGAACCAGTGCAGCGGGCACTTGAGGAAGTTTTCGAGAGCCGACGGATAGATCTTGATGCGCTTGCCGGAGTCTGAACCCTCTGCGGTTTCGTCATCTGTGAATACGAACAGCGGCTCGGTGGTGCTGAGCGGAGCGAGGCCGTACCAGTCGGCCGGGCTCGCTCCAGGCACGCCAGCCTGCGCAAGGCGGGCAAGGTTTGCCGCAAACTTGGCGCGCTGGACCGCATCCGAAGACTTGGCTAACTCCCGGCGGAGTCGACCGGCTTCGCCACGCAACGTGAATGCCGGGAACTCGAAGTCTTCGGCATCGGGGACGCCGTTTGAAACAAGCCCAAGAAACTGGCTCACCTGCTCTTCTTCATGAACGAAGCTGGTTACTAATACCTGCTGATTCGCTGCCCCGATTGCCTTGTAGAACATGCGCAACTCGTTTGGCAGTTCGCTGTTAGGTGCGGCTGGATCTAGAGCTGTCGCGCCCGCAGCTCGTTCAGCCAGCTGGTTCGCACCGAGCAATGTTGAACGAGGCTTTAGGTTTGGCCAGACACCTTCGATGAGCTGAGGAATTGCGACCGTGTGGAAGCGCCTTCCTACGAGACCGGCCGGCGTTAGCAGGTTCACAACGTTATTGCCTTGGTGGCTAAAAGTGAGGGAGTCTTCGGCGATTGCTTGATCTAGCTGTGCTGCGATGAAAGCACGTTTATCGGCCGCAGGGTTGCGCTCGACGTAGCGGTTTGCGGCCGCAAATAGTGCGACTACGGCGTCGAGGTTGCGGTTGGCCTGAACAGCCACTTCGCCGATGCCGCGACTGAGTTCCTGCCACGTTGCAGCCAAACCCGATGGCTTCCAAAGTGCCCAAAGGAGGTCTTCGATGGTTTGCATTGGGTCGGCTGCGACAACCTTGGCCGCAGCCAGCGACTTTAGGAAATAACGAACCTTGCGTGCCTCACGACCCTGAATCGTTTCGAGGGAATTTGGATTCGCGAATAGATCTACCAGCAGTTCATCCGAGGACTTGTTGCCGCCGGCCATGCTCTCCTCGCGGCGAAGCTCGCGACGAAGTCGGCGAAGCTCCACGGAATCGAGCCCGCAGAAAGGCGAATTGATTAGTCTCTGGGCAACTGCAACATCAACTTCTAGTTCGTCGCATGCCATGAGCGCTAGGTCTAGCAACTCACGAGCCGCAAATTCATTTCGCAGGGCGTTCTGCGCCCCCAAAACACGTACCGGGACGCTTTCGGCCGCAAGAGCGAGCTCTAGTTCATCGAGCACCTGTCTGGTTCGGGCTACAACTGCCATCTCTTGCCATTCGATATGGTGCAAAACATGTAGTTCGCGCAGTGATCGGGCAAGGTATTCGATTTCGCTCTGCTTGGAGCTGAAAACCTTGGCTACCACTCCGGCAGAAGGAGCCTTGCGTGCGGCAGCCTTATCGTCATGAGCGCCCCCGGACCCCGCCTGCACCTTGCCGGGTGCGCTAGCAAAGAATGCCTTGCGCTGCTTGCTCTCACCAATGACCGGAATCTTCGAGGTGACCCGAGGGGCAACTTCGCCAAGGCCAGCCGGCTTACCCCAGGGATCTTCTTCTAGGACTCGAAGGGTGACAGTGGTTCCGCGGGTTTCGGAGACCGACTTGGCCAAGTCGAACATGACCTGCGGATTTGCCTGACGGAAAGCCAAGGTTGAGGCATCAGGATCTCCGTAAAGAGTCAGCGAAGTCTGAGAGCCTAACAGCGCCTCAATGAATCCGCTACCGGTTAGCTCCTGAGCGTCGTCGACCAAGATGGCTCGGTAATCGAAGTATTCGCCCGACTGCTCTGAGCGCAAAATCACCTCTGCGGCCTCAAGGAGTGCCATAGGGTCGAAGCGCTGTTCGTAGTTTGGACCTTCGAGCGTCTCCTCGTAATCACCCAGGATTGCCGCTACAGCGCGCCACTCAGCACGCCCATTTGGCAAGGCCGAAAGTGTCTTGGAGTCTATGCCGAGGCTCTGGCAGACAGCGAAGAAGTCGCGCAGTTCGGCTCGGAAACCCGCAAGTGAGCGAGTCAGCTTTGAGACGTGCGGCGGCCAGAGGGCAGCATCCGCGCTGTCCTCATGTGCCTCCAACAAAGTTGCCAAAATGGCATCTTGCTCGGCACCCGAGATGAGCTCAGGCGCCTTGAGCCCGTTTTCGAGCGCATGATGGCGCACGATAGAGAACGCCACTGAAGAGACGGTGCGGGCCATCGGCCCTTCGACGGCCGCGATTGGATCGCCGCCACGAGATTCATTTAGAGCCGCCAGCTCTAGAACAATGCGGTCGCGCAAGCGGGCTGCAGATTCACGAGTAGCGGCTAAAACCAAAATTTGTTCAGGTAAAACGCCACTCTGAACCAGTGCAAGAAAACGGCCAATCAGAGCCGATGTTTTACCAACACCTGGCGCACCAAGAACTATTTCTGCAGCAGACCCAACCCCGTGCGAGACCTGACCAAGCACGAATGGATCGTGCAAGGCCCTGGTAGGCACGAAGTGTGAATTGGACATGCCAACAAACTATCGCCCCCGTCGGACATTTTGGCGACTAAACGCCCGCAACCCCCGAAACAAAGCGAAACCTCAAGTAATCTTGTAACCAAACAAGAGAGGCCAAAACATGGAAATTCGCGTGGGCATTCGCAACTCCGCCCGTGAACTTTCGTTCGAGTCGAACGCAACTGCTAAAGAGATTGAAGCAGCGGTTGATGCAGCACTTACTGCAGGTGCAAAGACCGTCAAACTCAGCGACGACAAGGGTCGCCTGTTTGTTGTCCCGGCCGATGCTTTGGCATACGTAGAGATTGGTGCGGAAGAATCGCGCCGAGTTGGGTTTATCGCATAATGTGGCAGCCACTTATTGAAGTACTTTTCCTAGTGATTTACGCGGGCCTTCTAACCGCCGTAGTTCCTTACCTTTCAAAGCACGCGGATGAATTCGGTGTGCTAATCCCAGGCGCACTTTCGCTACTGATCGGTTCGCTGGTGTGGAGCATCCTCACCTGGCTCGGCCTTTCAGACACCGATGGCTGGATCTGGGCACTGACCATGATTCTGATGCCAGTTGGCCTTGGCTTTGCACTCCCTCAGTACGCAAAGCGTCGCAAGTCGGGTCAGCTCGACTTCGTAGACGCACTTGCCGGCAAGGTTGCTGCTAGCGCTGAATAGCCCCAAACGCTTAAACGAAAATCCCGCCCTCGGTTTCGAGAGGCGGGATTTTTGTAATTCCGGTTAGGCCGCGAGACCCAAAGCATCCATGCGGAGCGAGTGTGGGCCGTTGAGTTCCGCAATGAGCGGCTCAAGATCTTCGAGCTTGGCCGCTGGAACCGAAGCACGCATTTCGAGCAAGACATCGCCCATGATGCGGCGACCCCAAAGTGCAAGGCGTGCGCCCAGCAGGTTGTCCATCACCATGGCGTCGGTGAGCACCTTCTTTGCGAAGCGCTCGATGGTCTTGTCGTTCAGAATCTTCTCAATGTCGGTGCGAAGCTCCGATGGCAAACCAACGGCAAGCTTGCGGTAGAACTCCTCTAGCAGGCCTAGCGATAGGTAAAGCTTGAGCACGGTCTCGTACCAGTCGAGCCCATTGGTGCGTGAGTGGAACAAGTCGATTCGCTCGGTGAACGGATCCATCGCATCGGTTGGATCGATTCCAAGGGCCGAAATACGTCGACTAATTTGACGGTACTTGTCGAAACTCTTAGCTGCCGCTTCGGAAAGTTGAGCCTTCGCAGCGGTAGTCGGCGCGAATTTGATCTCGGCGGTCATGATCTCGAAAGCGCTCAGCTCGAGGTAAGCCAACTGGCCAAGGAAGATCTTTGGTTCAGGGGTGAATGGCTTGAGGTTTACTTCACCCTGGTTGCGGGTACGCTCCTCGCGGTTTGGCAAAGCCAACTTAGGACCGCGCTTTTTGATACCTGATAGCCACTCGAACACGTCTATAAGACTACCTAAAACCCCGTCTAACTGCCGATATATGAGCACCGATAGACTGAAGGGGTAATCATTCGCGCCGCGCGACCAAAAAACGGCGCGGTAGCGCGAGGAGCGCTTTATCTACATGAGCGAAAATATCGTGGCCGAAGACGCCGCAACCAAAGTAACCTTTGAATCCCTTGGCATTGATGCCGACATCGTTGAAGCACTAAACAGCAAGGGCATCACTCACCCGTTCCCAATCCAGGAATCTTGCATCCCAACCGCGCTCAGCGGTCAGGATATCATCGGACAGGCTAAGACCGGTACCGGTAAGACCTTCGGCTTTGGTCTCCCACTTATCCAGCGCTTGGGCCTAAACCCTGAGCCGGGAGCGAAGGCGCTCATCGTTGTGCCGACCCGTGAGCTTTGCGTTCAGGTTGCCGAAGACCTTGTCCTTGCAACCAGCAACCGTGGCACCACCGTTGCGGCAATCTATGGCGGCAAGAGCTACGAGGGTCAGGTGGCCGAGATTCAGGCTGGCGCGCAGATCCTTGTTGGAACCCCGGGCCGTCTAATCGACCTAAGCAAGCAGAACCTGCTAGACCTCTCGAAGATCGAAATCATGGTTCTCGACGAGGCCGACGAAATGCTCGACCTCGGCTTCTTGCCAGACATTGAGCGCCTGTTTAACTACACCCCTTCGTACCGTCAGACCATGCTGTTCTCGGCGACCATGCCTGGCGCCATCGTGACCATGGCACGCAAGTACCAGGAGAAGGCCGTTCACATCCGTGTGAACGACCCGGACGAGGGCCACACTAAGGCAGACATCAAGCAGTTCGTCTACCGCGCCCACGCGATGGACAAGGACGAGGTTGTCGGCCGCATTCTTCAGGCTGAAGGTCGCGGAAAGACCGTCATCTTCGTGAAGACCAAGCGTGCCGCTGCAAAGCTCTCGGAAGAGCTTGTCGACCGCGGCTTCAACGCCTGCTCGCTTCACGGCGACATGAGCCAGGAGGCCCGAGAGAAGTCGATGGCAAGCTTCCGCTCTGGCAAGCGCGACATCCTGGTCGCCACCGAAGTTGCCGCCCGTGGAATCGACGTCGATGACGTAACCCACGTAATCAACTACTCGGTGCCTGAAGATGAAAAGGCCTACCTACACCGCGTCGGACGCACCGGCCGCGCTGGTCGCACCGGTATTGCAGTAACCTTCGTCGACTGGGAAGACCTAACCCGTTGGGGCCACATCAACACCGCCCTCGAGTTCGGCCAGCCAGAACCGCTCGAGACCTACTCTTCGAGCAAGCACCTCTTCGAAGACCTAAACATTCCTGCAGGAACCAAGGGGCGCATCGCCAAGACCAGCCGCCCAGAAGGTTGGAAGCCTGGCGATAACGAAAAGCCTCGCGGCGGCAACGGACGCAGTGGCGACCGCAATGGCGGACGTGGCGGGGACCGCAACGGACGTTCGGGAGGCTCAGGCCGCTCGGGTTCGTCGGCGCCTCGTGAAGGCGGCGCAGGCGAAGCCAAGAAGGAAACACACGGTGGCAACAACCACCCGCACTCGCCAAGCGGCGAGCGTAACCGTCAGCGTCGCCGCACCCGCGGGGGCAGCGGCAGTACCGCAAACTAAGCTCAAGAAACGCAAAATGCCTCGGCCAATCGGTCGAGGCATTTTTACTTAAGGAATCTGACTAAGCCGTAGTGCCAGCAACTGGCGCGGAAAGTTCCATCGCACGCAGATCAGCATCGATGGTCTTGAAAAGCTTCTTGCCCATCATGAATGGAACGACGTGGAAGCACATCACTCCAGCGAGCATAGTGAGACCCGAGTATACGGTTGCATGGCTAGGGCTTTGCAAGCTGCTAACAGTCGTGTTTGCCAGACCAGAAAGCACAACCCACCAGATCCAAAACCACAGCAGCGACCGTTGCGTGGCCTCGGATGTTGCAGCCTTAGTGGCCGACACGATGTCGCGGAAAATGAGCAGTGGTACAAACTGGGACAGGATTGGGACAAACCAAGCACCGATTGCCCATCCCGGGCGCCAGCGAGTAGTTGCACCGCGCTCGCGCACAAACTGAGCGGCCCGGAAGCCGAATCCCATCATCGCCGCGGAGAACCAAAGGGTGCCCACGCCCAGGAAGAATATTCCCATCAGAGCAGCAAGAATGGGCAAAGCATTTGACGAAGTGATTGCACTGGCGTCTGTAGTCGCTTCTGAAAGTGACCTGGCATTTGCAAATATTCCGAGCGAACCGACGATGGAGCCCACAGCGCCAAAGTTAGCGGCTGCGCCGAGCGACCGATTCCAAATTGAGAAACGGTTGCCGAGTTTGTGATTCGTGCGTGCGGATTTGATTGCCATGGCTCTATCCTGCCAGCACACTGTGAGGAAGTAGCAGCGGCACGTTAGCGGAGGTAGCCTGTTCAAGAATTCGCTCGAATGACCGCACCGATGTGGTGTGCTCGCCTAAACGATTCTGCTTTCCGGTTCCGTGGTAGTCGCTGGACCCGGTAGTGACGAGGTCAAATTCAAATGCAAGCTGTTCAAGCCATTCGGTCACGTGGGGTGCGACATCGCGATGCCCAGTTTCGAATCCGGCCACACCGGCTTCAATTAGTTCCACAAAGTGAGCTCGTGGCATCGGATCCCCAGGCCTTGGGCCAGCCCCACGAGCCATAGGATGCGCTAGTACTGGCACGCCACCAGCCGACCGAATGGCGCGAACCGCATCGACCGTTTCGGGCACTCCACGGTTGGGTACGTAATACTTAGTGCCCTGTGTAACTATTTTGAAAAACGGTTCGCGGGCGGAGAGAATGCCACGTGCGATCATGGCGTCAGCGATCGCAGGACGGCCGCCAACTTTTCCATCAGCCAATACTTCTTGTACGTGCTCCCAGTTGATGTCGTAATCCTCGGACAGTCGCTCTGTTATCTCCTGAAGTCGCCGATGCCGGCTCTCAACCGAGTCATTGAGCATTTGAGCCAGCTCAGGGTGATTAGGGTCAGGCAAATACGCCAACATGTGAACCGTGAACTTGTGGGCGACGTTTCGCTGAACGCGCGAAGTCACCTCGATACCGGGCACGAATCCGATGCCGAGAAGGTCGGCTTCCTCCGCGGCTTCCTGCCAACCCGCAGTGGTGTCGTGGTCGGTGAGCG
>JBEEJV010000023.1:0-15393 GCA_041169005.1 Actinomycetota bacterium | reverse complement strand
CTCGTCGATGCTCGAGGGAAAGACCCCAATGACCATGCTTACTTCAAACCCACTGGAGGCATAAAAATGTCAAACATTCTCGAAGTAACTAACCTCGATGTGACCTACCCGGCAAAGGGTTTCGGCAAGCAGGGATTCAAGGCGCTTCATTCGGTATCAATCGAAGTGGGTCGCGGCGAAACTCTCGGTCTCGTAGGTGAATCCGGTTCGGGTAAGACCACTCTCGGCCGTGCGATTCTTGGGTTGGCTCCGGTCAGCGCCGGCACAATCCTCTTCGATGGCAAGGACATCACTGCAGCCACTCGAAAGGATCGTCGTGGGCTGAGCCGCGACCTTCAGGTTGTGTTCCAGGATCCTTACACTTCGTTGAACCCATCTATGGAGGTAGGCCAGATTCTTGCCGAACCGCTGATGGTTCAGGGCATGGACACTGTTTCTGCGAACAAGCGAATCGCTCAGTTGCTCGATCAGGTTGGTTTGCCATCCGACGCCAGCAAGCGCATGCCTCGTGAGTTCAGCGGTGGCCAGCGCCAGCGTGTTGCAATCGCTCGTGCGCTAGCGCTCTCGCCAAAGCTGATTGTCTGTGACGAGCCTGTGTCTGCGCTCGACTTAACCACGCAGGCTCGCATCCTCGATCTGTTCTTGCAGATCCAGAAGGACACCGGAGTTTCGTACCTGTTTGTGTCACACGACCTAGGTGTAGTTCGCCACATCAGTCACCGCGTTGCGGTCATGTATAAGGGCGAGATTGTTGAGCAAGGGCCTGCGCTTCAAGTTACAGAGAACCCGCAGCACCCATACACCCAGCGTTTGCTCATGGCTTCGCCTCTGCCAGATCCTGACAAGCAGGCAGAGCGCCGCGAACAGCGCCGCCTGCTGCTGCAGAGCCAGGCATCCTAGGGATAGACTTTTGGAAACTGTTGCCAAAACGGTTGCCAAAGTTGCCAAATGACATTCGATCAGAACCGAAGGGGGAGTGCGATGACTGAAAACGAATCTTCGAAGAAGGGCCCGACTCCTTCTGGCGCAACGATCTATGACATCGCGAATCTCGCGGGCGTAAATCCATCTACCGTTTCGCGTGCTTTGAGCACCCCGGGCCGCATTAGCGCAAAAACTGAGGCCAAGATTCGCGCGGCCGCCGAGCAGCTCAACTATCGGGTTAACCCGTTTGCGCGCGCGTTGCCTACGGGACGAACCAAACTGCTCGCGCTAACGATCACCGACATCACGAACCCTGTTTTCTTCGATGTTGTTCGAGGTGCCGAGCAGGTTGCCGCGGAGAGTGGTTACACCTTGTTATTGGCGGAGTCTGCGGAGTCAACTTCCACGGAATCAAACACGTTGCAGCGCATCCTTCCAATGGTTGATGGCCTAATCATGGCCACCACCCGAATCGGCGATGACGAGATTAAGTCCATCAATAACTCCAAGCCGATCATCCTGGTGAACCGTCACATTGATGGCGTCGTGGATGTTGTGCCGGACATCGAGCCAGGAATCATCGACGCGGTTCAGCACCTGAAGCAGCTTGGGCACAAGCACATCGCCTTCCTCTCCGGCCCATTGAACTCGTGGATGAATACCGCACGCTGGAACCTCATTATGCGTGAGGCGCTAGCGGCAGGTTTGACCGCAGTTGAGATCGGCCCGAATGCACCAACCCTAGCGACAGGTCGGGAATCCCTAGATCGGATTCGCGCGGCAGGTGTCACCGCCGTAATTACTTACAACGATCTAATGGCAATTGGCCTGTTACGACAGGCTACAGAGGCCGGCATTAGCGTACCCAACGATTTGAGCATCATAGGCTTCGACAACAGTTTCGGAAGCGATTTCACTAGCCCACCGCTAACCACTATCGGGCAGCCACTGCTTGAAACCGGAGAGCGCGCAACCCGCACCCTGCTGGCTATCTTGGATGGCGACGCCGACGAAAGCATTGCAACCTTGGAAGCTCCACGCCTGCGAACTTCGCTGATCATCCGCGGTTCAACTGCAAAGCCGCGAGGCTAACAAAAAACCAGAAAATAACGATTTGATTTCGTTCGCCTTATTATTTTGGCAACCGATTGACAAAAAACGGCAGATATAGTTTTATGGAGGCATGAAGATGCAGATGGTTCAGAGCGAAACCCTTTTATTTCAGGGGTCTAGCGAAGAAATAGCGCTCGCGGAGCAACTTTATAAAGCGGTTGCCAAAATGCCGATTATCTCGCCACACGGGCACGTCAATCCACAGTTACTGGTAGAGAACAAACCATTTGCAAACGCGGCCGAACTCTTCGTCACACACGACCACTATGTGACTCGTCTGCTGCACTCGAGCGGCATCGATTTGGCTGACCTAGGAGTCGGCGGCCCAGTTACCACTGACGAAGCACTTGCTCGCAAAGCCTGGGGGCTATTCTGTGCCAACTTCCAGCTTTTGGCAGGCACTTCGAGTGGGTACTGGCTGGCCCAGGAGTTCAAGGAAATCTTCGAAATCTTCGAAACCCCTAGCGCAGAAAATGCCAACAAACTTTATGACCACATCGGTTCACTGCTGTCCACCCCTGATTTCTTGCCTCGTGCGCTATTCGAAAAGTTCGGCATCAGCGTTTTGGCAACCACGGATGACCCAATCGATGACCTGGACGCTCACCGTGCCCTGAATGAGGATCCAACCTTCGCGGGTCGTGTGCTTCCAACCTTCCGACCAGACCGTTACCTTGACCCTCGCGCTGCAAATTGGCCATCATCGGTCGAGTCGCTCATCGCAAGCGCTGGTCTAGGAGCGGTGAACTACAAGAATTTCATCACCGCGATCGAGCTGCGCCGCGCCTACTTCATTGAAAACGGCGCAGTCTCTGCGGACCACGGAGTGACCGAGCCTTATACCTGCATCCTCGACGAATCGGAGGCATCTGGCATCTTCGAGCACGCGCTTGAAGGTAACGCGACCGCTGTCGAAATGCGCGATTTTGCGGGTCACATGCTGGTCGAAATGGCTCGTATGTCTGCTGCCGATGGTTTGGTAATGACTCTTCACGCTGGTGTCGTTCGCAATCACAATGCAGCGACGTTCGCGCGCTTCGGTGCCGACACCGGTCACGACATTCCAGTCCAGGTGGAGTTCACCAACAATCTCAAGCCGCTGCTCAACGCCTATGGTCTGGAGCCAAAGCTCACCCTAATCTTGTTCTGCCTCGATGAGGCTGCTTGGAACCGAGACATTGCGCCACTTGCCGGCTTCTACCCATCGGTGCGTGTGGGTGCGCCATGGTGGTTCCTCGACGCACCTGACTCTGCTCTTCGTTTCCGCGAGAAGACCACCGAGATTGCTGGTTTCTACCGAGGCTCGGGCTTCATTGACGACACTCGCGCTTTCATGTCTATCCCGGCCCGACACGACATGGCCCGTCGCGTCGACGCTCTCTTCCTCGCGCGTCTGGTTTCGGCTGGCCGCATCACCTTTGCGCAGGCCGAGCAGATTGCGTTTGACCTCGTAGACGCGATTCCAAAGGCTGCGTTCAAACTATGAAGCTGAATCGACAGAACCACCCGGTTGCAAAGGCGCCTGAACGCTTGGTGCACATGGGTATCGGCGCATTCTTCCGCGCTCATCAGGCCTGGTATACCGCTAAATCAGATGCCGAAAATGCCTGGGGATACGTGGCATTCACCGGGCGAAGCGCGCAGGTTGCCGATGAGCTTCGCGACCAGGATGGGCTCTACACTCTAGTTACTCGCGGCGCTGATGGTGATTCGTTCGAGGTCATCCCTTCGGTGGTTCGCGTTGAAGACGGCAGTGAACTCGGCCTTTTTACCGACGCCATTGCCAACCCTGAAATCGCTGCCGTGACAATCACGATTACTGAATCGGGTTACGCTCTCGATGCAGATGGCGAGTTGCTAAACGCAAAGAGCCAGCTAGAAGGACTTCGTTCAGGAAATCCGGTAACGGCTTTGGGTCGATTGGCCTGGGCGCTCAACGAACGTCGTCAGCGCAACGGGGCGCCAATTGCGCTTGTCCCATGCGACAACATTCCCAAAAATGGCACCTTGCTCAAGTCGGCGATGATCGACCTGATGACCGTATTTGGCGAATCAGCTGTCGTGTGGTTGAAGACAAAGGTGTCATTTGTATCGACCTCGATCGACCGAATCACACCTAAGACCACCCCAGATGACCTGCAGATTGTTTCGAAGAATGCAGGTTGGGAGGATGCCTCTCCGGTGGTAACCGAACCATTCCGTGACTGGGTGCTGGAGGGGGAATTCCCTAACGGCCGCCCAAACTGGGAGATCGCCGGGGCACGTTTCGTGACTGAAATCGAACCGTTCGAAAACCGAAAGCTTTGGTTGCTCAACGGAAGTCACTCGCTGCTCGCCTATGCGGGATTGAATCGCGGACACAAGACAGTTGAAGAGGCAATCACCGATGAAGTTTGCTTGGCTGCAGTGGAGGCATTCTGGGATGAAGCCGAGCGCACACTCGACAACCCGGAACTCGGTGTAACCGAATATCGTGCGGCATTGCTCGAGCGCTTCCGTAACCCTCGTATAGCTCACCAACTCGCACAAATTGCAATCGATGGCTCGACCAAAATTCGCGTTCGTGTAGTCCCTACCGCAAAGGCCGAATTGGCGGCCGGGCGCCCAGCGACCGGTGCAGCATTTGCCGTCGCCTCTTGGATCAATTTCGCTATGACCGGAGAAATTCTTTTCGACTCGCGCCGCTCGGAACTCGAGAAGATTCATGCGGACAACAACGGCGACAACTCCATGGCTGTAATCGCCTACCTAAATCTCTTGGATCCAGCTCTGTCAGCCAACAAAAACTTTGTAGCGCTCGTCATCAAGCTACTCAAATCAACCGCACACTAACCAAAGGAAAACGAATGCTAAAGCCACAAACAAGTTCAACTCGCGAGCTGCTAAACCTCGATGGAATCTGGGACTTCAAAGTAGATTTTGCCGGAAATGGATTCAGCCAGAACTGGGCAACCGCAAAGCTTGCAAACGCACTGGACATCGCAGTCCCTTCGTCTTACAACGACCTTTTCACTTCCACCGACATTCGTGAACACGTCGGATGGGTTTTCTACCAGCGCACCGTTCGCGTTCCTCGAGGGTGGGCAAATGAGCGCATCAACGTTCGCGTTGACTCGGCAACACACGAGGGCATCGTCTTCGTAAACGGTACCGAAGTTGCTCGCCACGTTGGTGGCTACATGCCGTTCTCGGCAGATATCACCGACCACGTCTCGGCCGGCGAGGAATTCCTGCTCACCATCGCTGTAAATAATGTGCTCACCAATGAGACCATTCCTCCTGGCCGCGTTGCCGAATTGGCCAGTGGCAAGAAGCAGCAGACCTACCTGCACGACTTCTACAACTACGCGGGCCTCGCTCGCTCGGTTTGGCTGTTCTCCACTCCAGCCGTAGCACTCAAGGATGTAACCGTAGTTACCGACTTCAACGGCAATGTGGGATCGGTCGACTACAAGACCGTATTCGGCGGCACTCCAGAATCAGTAACCGCAACCCTGCGTGACGAGGACGGCGTGGTAGTCGCAACCTCGACTGGCGCAAACGGAAACCTCAGCATCGCAAACGTGAAGCTCTGGAAGCCAGGTGCTGCATACCTTTACAAGCTGACCATCGAGGCGCACGTCGGCGGCAAGGTCGTCGACGAATACTCGCTAAACGTGGGTGTCCGCACCGTGAAGGTTGATGGCGGCAAGTTCCTTATCAACGGCGAGCCTTTCTACTTCACCGGTTTCGGCATGCACGAGGACCACGTCGTGAAGGGCAAGGGTCACGACAACGCATTCCTTGTGAACGACTTCGAACTTCTCAAGTGGGTCGGTGCCAACTCGTTCCGCACCAGCCACTACCCATACGCCGAAGAGGTCATGGACTACGCCGACCGCCACGGAATCGTCATCATCGACGAGACCGCTGCCGTTGGCTTGAACCAGAACTTCTCGGGAATGTTTGGTGGTCCAAAGCTTCCAACCTTCGGCCCGGAAACAGCAAACGAGAAGACCCAGGCCTCGCTGTTGCACGCGGTTCGTGAGCTGATCACGCGTGACAAGAACCACCCATCGGTAGTGCTCTGGAGCATCACCAACGAAGCGGAAACCGGCATTCCAGAGGCTGCCGAATTCTTCAAGCCTGCGTTCGAACTGACCCGTGAACTCGACCCAACTCGTCCGAATACCTACATCAACGTGATGACCGAGCCTTTCGAGCGCTGCCAGGTTGCTCCGCTAGCCGATGTGATCTGTCTCAACCGCTACTGGGGTTGGTACGAAGACCACAATGACCTAGAGTCGGCCCGTATTCACTTCGAAGCAGAGCTAACCGGTTGGACCAACAAGTATTCGGTGCCTTTCATCATCACCGAGTACGGAGCTGATACCCTCGCCGGCGGTCACAGCATCCACAACCTTCCCTGGAGTGAGGAATACCAGAGCGAATTCCTACGCGTGAACCACGGTGTATTCGACAAGTTCCCAACCGTTGTTGGCGAGCACGTCTGGAACTTCGCAGACTTCCAGACCAAGCCGGGTATCTTCCGCGTGCTTGGAAACAAGAAGGGTGCTTTCACTCGCGACCGCCAGCCAAAGGCTGCAGCCCACGCGCTTCGTGCACGTTGGACCACCCTCAACAACCAGAAGCCTCAGGCCTAAACGGTCTCGGAACCGCAAGAAAGAAGAAGAAAATGAAGATCGCAAAAGCAGAAGTGTTCGTTCACTCACCTGGACGCAACTTCGTAACCCTCCGAATCACCACCGATGACGGCCTGGTCGGTCTCGGAGACGCAACCGTGAACGGACGCGAACTGGCAGTCGCAGCGTACCTGCGCGACCACCTCGCACCGATGCTGATTGGCCGTGACGCCCACAACATCGAGGACACCTGGCAATACTTCTACCGCGGTTCGTACTGGCGTCGTGGCCCAATCACCATGACCGCAATCGCTGCGATCGACATGGCGCTCTGGGACATCAAGGCCAAGGCCGCGAACATGCCGCTTTACCAGCTGCTAGGTGGCGCAAGCCGCGAGGGTTGCTTGGCTTACGGCCATGCTTCGGGCCGCGACTTCCAGGAGATCTTCGACTCGATCCGCTCGCACCAGGAAAAGGGCTACCGTGCCATCCGCGTGCAGACCGGCGTCCCAGGTCTGAAGTCGGTTTACGGTGTTGCAGCTTCGGCTAACGCTTCGGCCGGTGCGGGCAAGGGTAAGGGTGCTTCGAGTGCTCGCTATGACTACGAGCCAGCTCGTCGAAGCATCGTTCCGGTGGAGGAGGAGTGGGACACTCGTGCCTACCTCAACTACATTCCATCGGTGTTCGAGGCAGTTCGTAACGAGTTCGGTCCAGACCTACCGCTCTTGCACGATGGGCACCACCGTCTGACCCCGATTCAGGCGGCCCGACTTGGTAAGAGTCTCGAGCCATACGACCTGTTCTGGCTAGAGGACCTAACCCCAGCGGAGAACACCGACGCTTTCCGTCTGATTCGTCAGCACACCACCACTCCGCTCGCGGTTGGTGAAATCTTCAACAGCATCTACGACTACAAGGATCTGTTCGAAGAGCAGCTGATTGACTACGTCCGCAGCCCGGTCAGCCACGGTGGTGGCATCACTCCGCTAAAGAAGATCTTCGATTACGCGGCGGTGTACCAGATCAAGTCTGGCGTTCACGGACCAACCGACGTATCTCCGATTGGTCACGCGGCAAGCCTGCACTTGGGAATGGCAATCCACAACTACGGCATCAGCGAGTACATGCAGCACTCGTCCGAGACCAACGATGTATTCCAGCCTGAGTACACCTTCACTGACGGTTTGATTCGTCCGGGAACTTCGCCGGGTCTCGGTGTCTCATACGACGACAAGCTCGCCAGCCAATTCGAATACGAGCCTGCTTACCTTCCGATCAACCGACTAAAGGTTGATGGAACCATGCACGACTGGTAAATCAAAATCACTGCGAGAACAAAAGAATCCTGAGAAACTATGTCAACTATGCGGATTGTTGTTATGGGTGTCTCGGGGTGCGGCAAAACCTCGGTAGGCATGGAGCTTGCTCGAGTCTTTGGCGCTCGATTCATTGATGGGGATGACCTGCACCCCGCGGCTAACAAGGCCAAGATGAGTGCAGGCATCCCACTCAATGATGACGACCGATGGCCATGGTTGGACACCGTCGGTAAAGTCCTTAGTCACGACAGCTCGGTAGACGCCGCCGATGCATACGGTGCGAGTGCCAACGGCACTATCGTTGCCTGTAGCGCGCTCAAGAAGGTCTACCGAGAACGCATTCTGGCTGCCGCGCCGGGCACTGTTTTCATTCACTTGAATGGCTCGCGAGAGGTCTTGGCTGAGCGCCTTGGAAATCGCAAAGGTCACTTCATGCCCGCTTCGCTACTCGATTCACAGTTGGCAATCCTCGAGCCACTCGGCCCTCTGGAACCTGGGTTTGTGGTCGACATCGATCAGCCGGTGAGCGCCATCGTTTCCGCGGCTGCAGCGGCGCTTCGAGAATAGGTCTCGGCTGAGGCCGTACGTTTCATTGCCGCCCGCACCGCCTCTGGGAAGCGGGTAATCTTGAAGGGTTAGTTTCTAACTCTCAGAACCGGAGAAAAGCGCATCGTGAACGACTCGACCATTTTTTACACTTACACCGATGAAGCCCCGGCGCTAGCCACCGCTTCGCTGCTGCCAATCGTTCAGGCTTACGCCAAGGCGGCCAATGTAAACATCGAGACCCGCGACATTTCGCTTGCCGGCCGCATCCTCGCTGTCTTCCCTGAGCGCCTTTCGGAGGCTCAGCGCGTTGGAGACGCTCTTACTGAGCTTGGCGAACTCGCAAAGACTCCTGAAGCCAACATCATCAAGCTTCCAAACATCTCGGCTTCAATTCCGCAGCTAAAGGCTGCAATCGCGGAACTTCAGGCACTTGGTTTTGACGTTCCTGACTACGCCGATGAGCCAACCACTGATGCAGAGCGCGATGCCCGCAGCCGCTACGACAAGGTCAAGGGAAGTGCTGTAAACCCAGTTCTTCGCGAAGGCAACAGCGACCGCCGAGCACCTCTTTCGGTCAAGGCTTACGCTCGCAAGCACCCACACGTTAACAAGGCTTTTGCCGCCGGTTCGAAGACTCGAGTTGCCACTATGGGCAAGGGAGATTTCTTCTCGAACGAGAAGTCGGTTGTCCTCCCATCGGCCGATGCCCTAACCATTCGCCACATCGCAGCAGACGGCGCGGTCACCGAACTCAAGAAGAACCTGAAGGTCCTTGAAGGCGAAATCATCGACGCCACCTTCATGAGTGCAGCTGCTCTTGACGAGTTCTTGGCTGCAACTTTGGAGCAGGCCAAGGCTGACAACGTGCTCTACTCGGTGCACCTAAAGGCCACCATGATGAAGGTCAGCGACCCAATTCTTTTCGGTCACGTAGTGAAGGCGTTCTTCGCAGGCGTATTCGCAAAGTACGGAACCGAACTCGCTGCTGCTGGACTGAGCGCAAACGACGGCCTCGGCGCCATCCTCGCAGGTCTAGCTGGCCTCGCTAACGGAGACGCAATCGCAGCCGAGTTCACCGCCGCACTAGCGGCCGGTCCTCGCGTCAGCTACGTAAACAGCGACAAGGGCATCACCAACCTCCACGTTCCATCGGACGTAATCGTCGATGCATCGATGCCTGCACTTATCCGCAACGGTGGCAAGCTCTGGGGCGTGGACGGCTCTGAGGACGACACCCTCGCGGTCATCCCAGACTCGTCATACGCAGGTGTTTACCAGGCCACCATCGAAGACGTTATCGAGCACGGCCCGCTAAACCCTGCGACCATTGGCTCGGTTCCAAACGTGGGCCTAATGGCTCAGGCTGCTGAAGAGTACGGAAGCCACGACAAGACCTTCGAAATCAAGGCAGCTGGTCGCGTTGAAGTTGTCAACGGCAACGGCGATGTTTTGATCGCACACGAGGTTGGTGCTGGCGACATCTGGCGCGCCACCCAGACCAAGGACGTTCCGGTTCGCGACTGGGTGAAGCTTGCTGTTACCCGAGCTCGCGCCACCAACGTTCCAGCGATCTTCTGGCTGGATGAGACCCGCGCTCACGACGCTCAGCTAATCGCAAAGGTCAAGACCTACCTTGCAGACCACGACACCGCCGGCCTAACCATCGAGATCATGGCGCCGGCCGAGGCAACTAAGTACTCTCTTGGCCGCATCCGCGAAGGTCTAGACACCATTTCGGTCACCGGTAACGTGCTTCGCGACTACCTAACCGACCTCTTCCCAATCCTTGAGGTTGGAACCAGCGCCAAGATGCTTTCTATTGTTCCGTTGCTAAACGGCGGTGGCCTATTCGAGACCGGTGCCGGAGGTTCGGCTCCAAAGCACGTCCAGCAGTTCCTCGAAGAAAACTACCTTCGTTGGGACTCGCTCGGTGAGTTCTTCGCACTTGCCGCATCGCTTGAGCACCTTGCAGTTACAACTGCAAACGCTAAGGCACAGGTTCTTGCCGATACCCTCGATCGCGCCACCGGCACCTTCCTCGAGGAAGACCGTTCGCCGGGTCGCAAGATTGGCACCATCGACAACCGCGGCAGCCACTTCTACCTTGGTCTCTACTGGGCTCAGGAGCTAGCAAAGCAGAGCGCCGATGCAGAGCTCGCCGGCAAGTTCACCGCGCTTGCGAAGGCACTTACCGATGCAGAGGCAAAGATCGTCGAGGAGCTCGTTGCAGTTCAGGGCAAGCCAGTTGAGATTGGCGGCTACTACCGTCCGAACGCTCAGCTAGTCGAGCAGGCGCTTCGCCCATCGGCAACTTTGAACGAGGCGCTGGCTGCTCTGTAGCCCCAGCGCTCCAAGGCTAAGTTCTATAAGGCCGCGGGTTGAAGACGAAAGTCTTTAGCCCGCGGTCTTTTTGTTGGGCCAAAGCTGGCATAGGCTGAGCGCATGACCAAAACCCCGCAGCTTCGCACATTCCTCTGGTATCCCGGAACTCTGGGAAAGGCGCTGGAGCACTATTCAAAGGTTTTCGGAGAGCATTTTGTTCTTGAAGATTCGGGCACACTGCTGGGCGACAATAAGCTCATGACCGCGAACTTCACCATCTTCGGGCAGAACATCACCGGCATGGCCTACCCGGGTGGCGTTCCTTTCAACTACTCAATTTCCATGAGCATCAGCTGCGATGGCCAAGAGCAAGTTGACTACTACTGGGACGCACTGGTTGAAGGTGGCGGTCTGCATGGCGAATGCGGTTGGCTAACTGACCCCTATGGTCTTAGCTGGCAGGTTGTGCCAATCCAAATGGGGCAGTATCTGGGAAGTTCCGACCCTGAGGTTGCCAACTACGCAATGCAAGCCATGCGCAAAATGAAAAAGCTTGTGATCGCCGATTTCGTTCGCCACTAGGGCGCGAAATCTCGCCAGACCACTCAGTGCGGAGAAACTTTATACTTATTTAGTTATTTCTCCAACGACGGGTAGGTACGGTATGGCCGAGCAAGATTTGAATCAGCAGGTTGAGGGCATCCTCGCTTCGATGACTATCGAGGACAAAGTCGGCCAGTTATTCCAGGACATGGCTTTCCTTGGAGATCCAACCAAGCCAAATCCTTTCACCGGCGCTGAGAGCGTCGAGAGCATGATCCGCAACCGTCGCATTAGTCATTTCAATGCGCTTGGTCCATCGGCTTCAGCCGAGGAATTCGCTCGCTGGCAGAACCAGATTCAGGAGATTGCGCGGGATGCTGGATTCAAGGTTCCGGTAACCATCTCGACCGATCCGCGTCACGCTTTCACCGACAACATGGGCACCGCTTTCAAAGCTGGAGCTTTCTCGGAATGGCCTGAATCGCTAGGGCTCGCTGCCGTTGGCGACCCTGATCTAGTGCGAGAGTTTGCCGATACGGCTCGCCGCGAGTATCTTGCTGTGGGCTTGCGTGCCGCGCTTCACCCGCAGATTGACCTAGCAACCGAGCCTCGCTGGTCTCGAGCATCAGGCACCTTCGGCGAGAGCATGGAACTTACCTGCAAGCTCGCGCCGGCATACATCCAAGGCTTCCAGAACGGTTCAAAGCTTGGGCCTGAGTCTGTGTCTACTATGACGAAGCACTTCCCGGGCGGCGGCCCGCAGAAGGATGGCGAAGACCCTCACTTCGAGTGGGGCAAGGAACAGATTTACCCTGGTGGCATGTGGGACCTTCACCTGGAGCCATTCAAGGCGGCCATCGCTGCGGGTACTGCCCAAATGATGCCTTACTACGGACAGCCGATTGGCACGGAATATGAAGAAGTAGCCTTTGGATTCAACAAAGGCGTGGTCACCAACCTGCTTCGTGACGAACTCGGTTTCGAGGGCGTGGTCTGCACCGACTGGGGCATCATCAATGAGCACATGATTATGGGGCAGATGTGGCCGGCCCGCGCCTGGGGTGTCGAACACCTCACTCCGAAGGAACGCCTGGTCAAAGCGCTGAACGCGGGTGTGGACCAGTTCGGTGGCGAAAACTGCACCGAGTTGATGCTCGAACTAGTTGCCGAGGGTCTAGTTACTGAGGAGCGAATCGACTCATCGGTCCGCCGTCTAATCTTGCAAAAGCTTCAGCTCGGCCTGTTTGAAAACGCAATCGTCGATGTGGCAAAGGCTAAGGAAATCGTCGGGTCGCCGGAAAATCGCGCGGCTGGCCTCGCCGCACAGAAGCGTGCCGTCACAGTTCTTACAAACCAAGCCGTCGATGGTAGCCCAGCGCTTCCGCTAACCACCGGGATCAAGGTTTACGCTGAAGGCCTAGACCCAGATGTCTTAGCAAAATACGCGACCATCGTTGATGTACCTGAAAGCGCAGATGTGGCCATCCTCCGAACCCGTGCGCCATTTGAACAGCGCGGTAAGGGATTCGAAATGCTCTTCCCATCGGGCTCGCTCGACTTCTCGCAGGCGGAAATTGATCGCATCAACGGAATAGCCGCCAAGGTTCCGACCATCCTCGATGTGTATCTAGACCGCCCGGCTATCCTCACTCCCTTCGTGGACACTGTCGCGGCTATCCTCGGCAACTTTGGAGTTTCGTCGACCGCCCTTCTCGAAGTGCTGTTCGGAAACTTCAAGCCGGAAGGCAAGCTGCCGTTCGAGATTCCACGTTCGATGGCTGCTGTGGAGGCTAGTCGCGAAGACGTGCCATTCGACACCGAGAACCCAGTGTTCCGATTTGGACACGGTCTGAGCATTTAGGGAAGATTTGCCGCGAGCTTCGGGTTACTCTGAGGCATGGCAGAGATTCTTTCGGCAGGGTTGCCGCTTTTGAGAAGCACCGATGGTTCTCCCGCGCTCTGCCTAGTAACCGGCGCCACCGGTTACATCGGCGGTCGACTCATCACCGAGCTGCTCGCACACGGCTATCGGGTGCGCATCCTCGCCCGCAACGCCGACCGCCTAAGCAAGCATCCTGGGATCAACCAGGTTGAGGTTGTTGAGGGTGACGCCACCAACGAAGAGTCGCTGGGTAAGGCGCTCGCCGGCGTAGATGTGGCCTATTACCTGCTGCATGCGCTGATGGTGAAAGACAACTTCGAAGAACTCGAACGCAACATGGCGGCACAGTTCGGCGAGGCCTGCAAGACCGCAAAAGTTCGTCGAATTGTCTACCTAGGTGGAATTATTTCGGCCGGACAGGAGGCATCGCCTCACCTTCAGGCTAGAGCCGACACTGGCAGCATTCTCGCGGGCTTTGGAGTTCCGACGATCGAGCTTCGCGCCGGCGTTGTGATTGGCTCGGGCTCGGCCTCTTTCGAAATGCTGCGATACCTGACCGAGCGCCTGCCAATCATGACCACCCCTAAGTGGGTAAAAAACCGCATCCAGCCGATTGCCGTGCGCGATGTGCTGCGCTACCTAGTTGGTGCCGCCTCCATTGATGAAAAGGTGAGCGGTGTGTTCGACATCGGCGGACCGGACGTGTTCACCTACGCGGAGATGATGCAGCGGTACGCGCAGGCTGCAGGGCTTCGGAAGCGAATAATCATTCCTGTCCCGGTTCTCACTCCAAGACTTTCGAGCGGCTGGGTGGGCCTGGTCACTCCGGTCCCGTACACGCTTGCGAAGCGTCTCGTCGCATCCCTCAAAAATGAAGTCGTTGCTGGCCCTTCGCAGATCCGCGAACTTATCCCGGACCCGGTTGGCGGGCTCACTCCCTTCAATCGCGCAGTTCAGTTGGCTCTTACAAAGGTCAAGGATGCGCGTGTTGAGACCCGATGGTCCGATGCATCTGTTCCAGGCTTGCCTTCCGAGCCATTGCCAACCGACCCGGATTGGGCTGGCGGAACTCTCTACCGAGATGTACGTGTGATTCACACTCCAGATTCGGTGGAGGAGTGCTGGGCGCGCATCGAGGCAATCGGAGGCGAAAACGGTTACTCAACGGCGAGCTGGGCTTGGGAACTTCGCGGACTCATGGACAAGATGGTCGGTGGTGTTGGCCTTCGACGTGGGCGGCGCGACCCGAAGCTGCTTCGAATCGGCGATGCCGTCGACTTCTGGCGAGTGGAAGAACTGATTCGCCCGAAGCTGCTTCGGCTACGTGCCGAGATGAAGATGCCGGGGTTGGCCTGGCTCGAATTTGCGGTTGAACCGGATGCCGAAACCGGCGGTTCGGTGGTTACCCAAGTCGCGCTTTACGCGCCTAAGGGTTTGCTCGGACATGCCTACTGGTGGGCGGTTTGGCCGATGCACGGCCTGGTGTTCCCATCGATGGCGAAGATCGCCGCCGGCAAATAAAAAGGCGCTATGGCCGCCTCGACTAGTTGAAGACGATGGTGCGCTGGCCGTCCATCAGCACGCGGTGCTCCGCGATCCAACGAACAGCCTGAGTGAGAGTCTTGCTCTCAACATCCTGGCCAATCGATACAAACTCGCGCTTGCTCTCGTTGTGGGTGACGCGCACGACGTTCTGTTCGATAATCGGGCCCTCATCCAAGTCTTCGGTAACGAAGTGGGCGGTGGCACCGATGAGCTTCACGCCGCGATTGTGCGCCTGCGCGTATGGGTTTGCGCCCTTGAAGCCAGGTAGGAAGGAGTGGTGAATGTTCACGATGCGGCCTGCGAATTCTGCACAGAACTCAGGCGAAAGAATCTGCATGTAGCGAGCCAGGACGATGAGCTCGATTCCAGCGCTCTTGATGTAGTCGCGCAGCATGTGCTCGAAGGCGGCCTTGTCTGCGTCCGACTTGATCGGGTGGGTCTCGAATGGAATGCCGTAGAAGTCGGCCATTTCCTTGAGGTCTGGGTGGTTACCGAAAACTGCTGGAACTTCGATTGGAACCTGGTTGTTGCGCTGACGGAACATGAGGTCGTTGAGGCAGTGGGCGCTCTTTGA
>JBEEJV010000022.1:0-2554 GCA_041169005.1 Actinomycetota bacterium | reverse complement strand
CTTCTGAAGTCTCGGCCTGCACCACACCAGGGGTCTCGTTAGCCTCAACAATGATTTCGTCTACAGCAGGGAGCTCAACCTCGACGTCGTCGAGCTCTTCCTCGTCAATCAAATCCTCATCGTCGGCCTTGGCCTTGCTCTTGGTGGCCTTTGCCTTTGCAGGCTTCTCGACCTTCGGAGCCTTCTCAGTTTTGGCTGCGGCAGTCGTTGCGTCAGCAGCCTTGGCCGGCTTGGCCTCCTTTGCAGCGGGCTCGGTTTTTGCCGGAGCCGGTGCCTTGGCTACCTTTTTCGCTGGAGCAGCGGATTCCTCCGCCTTCACCGCGATCTTTTTAGTAGCAGCTTTAGCAGGAGCCTTTTCCGCCTTCGCGGTCTCGGCTTTGACTGCGGGTGCCTTGACCGCTGGTGACTTGGCGGTCTTGGCTGCGGCTTTAGCTGGCTTCTCTGCTTCGATCGGAGCTACCTGCTCAACGACCTCTTGCTTAGCCTTGGCCTTGCCTTTGAGTTTCTCGAAAATAACCGTTTCCTTTGCTCGATAGGTTTGTCCTATTTCGGGCATAACTTAGACCCATGTCAAATTCGGGGGGAATCTGAATGGGTCTGTGCCTAAATTCTACACGAGGCCAGGTGATTAAATCGCCTGTCTTCATGTATGTCAACGTTGGAAAACCGGATTTGTTACGGTTTCAATCCCAGTTGGTGCAAGTTTCTGGTGATTTTTTCGTTTTTGAGATACATCAGGAAGCCTGATCCGATGATGAGCGGCACTGAGATAAACGCCAGTCGGAATCCCTCTAGCGAGTACAGCGGCAATCCATGCGATTCGCCATACGCAACATAGAAGACGTCAAGGACGACTCCGATGAGGAACATCATGGTGAACGTAGCCAAGAACCCACCAATGTTTACAAAGCCATTCGCAGCCCCTAGCTCCCGCTTGGGAACGAATTCACGGGTGTAATCGAAAGCCACCATGGACGCGGGTGCGTTCGTCGACACAAAGAACACCCAGGCGCAAATCAGCCATGCCGGCGCTGGCCCTGGATAAGCGAGTAGGGCAACCCAACTGGTGAGCATGGCACCAGCCGTGACCGAAAGAACTGGTCTCCGAAGGTCTGGTCGGTGGGCACAAAGTTGACCGAATGCCAGCCCTCCGAGGAACCCGAGCGCGACAAATGCGGTAAGCACCCAAGTGACCGCTGTTTTGCTTAGGCCCTCTCCTTGTTCCAGAAAGGGCACTCCCCAGAGCAGAACTATCACAGTCGTGGACGACTGCGTGCTGAAGTGAACCCAAAACGCCAGTCTCGTGCTACTGCTCCTAACCGACTTGCGGAGTAAGCCCAGCTGCTCACGAAGGGTTCCCACGTCGTGTGCGTGCTTTATCGGTTCGTCAACGATAAGAATGAGTCCAAGGGTTCCGATGATCAGGGCAATAGTCGCCCAAACGGTGAAACTCACCTGCCACCCGGCAGCGTGTAGCAGGATCGAAAACGGGATAGCGGAGACAATCTGCCCCACCTGTCCGCCATTTCCCAACCACTGTTGCAACTGTGAGGCTCGTTTCCCCGAATACCATCCGTTGATTAGCCGGATCATCGAAATAAACGTAAAGGCGTCTCCAAAGCCCACGAGCATGCGGCCAGTGACCGCCAGGCCAAGGCTGGGAGCAAAGGCCACAACATACTGACCTAGTGCCATGCTAAGAGCTCCGATGCTCAGCAGACGGCGCGGTCCCCATCGGTCAAGCAATAATCCGACGGGTATCTGCATTGCTGCATAAACGATCAGCTGTGCAACGGCAAGCATGGACAGTTGCTCGGCCGTGGTCTGGAACCGATCGGTTGCAACTAGTGAAGCAATGCCCATGGTGCTTCGCTGAGTTACCGCTGAAATGTATGCGATTGCACCAATAGCGATAATCAGTGCGCCTGAACGGTTGGATATCTGAGACAAGGGTCGGGCTTTAGTCCTCGCCGGCGCCGGCGTCGGTGTCTGAGTCAATGTCGTTTCGAGTCTTCGACGCCAGATAATCCTCTAGTTCGGCCGCTATTTCGTCGGCAGAAGGAACTCTGGGTGCAGGCTTCGAGATCTGCGGGCGGTTTGGGCTACCTTCCGGTGCGTGGTAGCCCTGCTCCAACTGCTCGACCATGCGTTGCAGATCCTGGTTCTCCTGCATTTGCTGATTAATCTTGCGCAGAAAGCGACTGTTTTCCTCGCGTAGGGGGTCAGTCTTGAAAACCAAGCCGGTCGCTGCCGAGATTTGCTGGAAAGCAGAAATGGCAACCTCAGGATAATCGCTATCACTTAGATAGTGCGGCACTAAGAACACGAACCCCGCCATCGGAATGCCCGTCTCGGTGAGCTTGTACTCCAAAACATGCAGGACATTTCCGGGAACCGAAGTGGATGGTTTCCACTCGCTAACGGCGTCGATTAGGTCACGACGGTTGCCACTTACGGTGATGCCTACCGGTCGGGTGTGTGGCACTGGGAATGGAATGCTGTGGACCCAGGTCACCGAGGAGATGGCGAAGAGCTCAAATAAGTCTTCTAAGGC
>JBEEJV010000021.1:0-4975 GCA_041169005.1 Actinomycetota bacterium | reverse complement strand
CTCATCTCCGGCGCGAACTTCAGCGATGTCTGCAATGCCGTCTGCGGTGAAGTCGCGGCCCGCGACAACGTGCACGAGGTGGTTGTCCTGGACGTTTGCGCCTGAGATCCAGCTGGTGCCGGTAACGACGCGAGGGTCAACCAGGTAGCGGATGCCCGAAGCCGAGTCCTTGCCGAGGTGTGCGACAACCTTGCCATCAACCAGCGAAACTGGGCCGATGTAGCCCTTTACGAGTTCTGGGTGCTTGGCGAAGTCGCTCTCGGTTGCAGGCTCGACCTCGTTTGGTCCGAATGCGGCCTCAGCACGCTTTGCGTCTACTTCGCGGTCGCCCGGAACGCCGACGATGACCAGCTCGCGCTTGCCCTCTGGGCTGGTTAGCGCGAGGACGACGTTCTTTAGGGTGTCGGCCGCGGTCCAGGAGCCATCGGCCTTTGCGAAACCGGTGTTGGCTGCGTCGACGAGCGACTGGATGGTGCTCGCACCAGGAGTGTGAACCGAGCTTGCGGCAGGCAGTCCATCGACGCTGCGAGCTTCAGGAGCCACGGTCTTCACTGCTTCGACGTTTGCTGCGTAGCCACCCGGTGAACGAACGAAGGTGTCTTCACCAATCTCCGATGGCGAAAGGAATTCTTCCGATGCGCTGCCGCCCATCGCGCCGGCATCCGCCTTCACGATGACGTAGTCGACACCTAGACGGGTGAAGATGCGCTCGTAAGCATCGCGCTGAGCCTGGTAAGCCCTGGCAAGACCCTCATCGGTGAGGTCGAACGAATAGGCGTCCTTCATTACGAATTCGCGACCGCGAAGAAGGCCGGCGCGTGGGCGGGCTTCGTCACGGTACTTGTTCTGAATCTGGTAGAGGCAGACCGGAAGGTCTTTGTAAGAGCTGTATAGGTCCTTCACCAAGAGGGTGAACATTTCCTCGTGGGTTGGGGCCAAGAGGTAGTCGGCCTTCTTGCGGTCCTGCAGGCGGAATAGGTTGTCGCCGTATTCGGTCCAGCGATTAGTAGCCTCGTATGGCTCGCGTGGCAGCAGGGCCGGGAAGAAGACTTCCTGAGCGCCAGCGTTTGCCATTTCCTCGCGGACTACCTTTTCAATCTTGGCCTTTACCAACAAACCAAGTGGCAGCCAGGTGTAGACACCCGGTGCGGCACGACGGATGTATCCCGCGCGTAGAAGGAGTTTGTGGCTGGCTACTTCTGCCTCAGCAGGGTCTTCACGAAGCGTGCGGAGGAACAGATTTGAAAGGCGTGTAGGCATTGTTCTAGCCTACCGAATGGCGCGAGTTTAGTCTTTCTGGACTACCTGAATCTGCGGCGAACCCACAAGCGCCGGGTCCATTTCGGCAGCCAATCGGTTTGCCTCTTCGATCAGTGTTGCGACGATTTCACTTTCAGGAACGGTCTTGATGACCTCGCCCTTTACGAAGATCTGGCCCTTGCCGTTACCCGAGGCGACGCCCAGGTCGGCCTCGCGAGCCTCGCCCGGACCGTTCACTACGCAGCCCATAACCGCAACGCGAAGCGGAACGGTGAGCTTCTCGAGACCAGCGGTTACGTCGTTTGCCAACTGGTAGACATCTACCTGCGCACGTCCACATGATGGGCAGGAGACGATTTCGAGCTTGCGCGGACGGAGGTTAAGGCTTTCCAGAATCTGGCTACCAACCTTGATCTCCTGGACCGGCGGGGCACTCAACGAAACTCGAATTGTGTCGCCGATGCCCTGCGAAAGAAGTGCACCGAAAGCAACGGATGACTTGATGGTTCCCTGGAACTCAGGGCCGGCCTCTGTCACACCTAGGTGAAGTGGCCAGTCACCGCGTTCTGCGAGCATCTGATACGCCTTCACCATCACAACAGGATCGTTGTGCTTCACCGAAATCTTGAAGTCGTGGAAGTCGTGCTCCTCGAACAGGCTCGCTTCCCAAACTGCGCTCTCCACTAGTGCTTCTGGAGTTGCTTTGCCGTACTTCTGAAGTAGACGTGGGTCCAGCGAACCCGCATTCACACCGATGCGGATAGACACTCCAGCATCCTTGGCGGCCTTGGCGATTGCGCCAACCTGGTCGTCGAACTGGCGAATGTTTCCTGGGTTTACGCGGACCGCACCGCAACCGGCATCGATTGCCTGGAAAACGTACTTTGGCTGGAAATGAATGTCTGCGATCACCGGAATCTGCGAGCGCTTAGCGATGATGCGAAGGACATCTGCGTCATCCTGCGAAGGGCATGCAACACGAACGATGTCGCAACCAGATGCGGTGAGTTCGGCAATCTGCTGGAGGGTTCCATTGATGTCAGTGGTTGGAGTGGTGGTCATCGACTGGACGCTGATTGGGGCTCCGCCACCAACTGCAACCTTGCCCACCATAATCTGGCGAGACTTGCGTCGAGGGG
Organism: Actinomycetota bacterium; assembly: GCA_041169005.1. GTDB lineage: Bacteria > Actinomycetota > Actinomycetes > Actinomycetales > Microbacteriaceae > Rhodoluna. Next base: position 2,576 of record JBEEJV010000021.1, on the reverse strand, counting down.
CGATGACTGGAGGCGGCGTTTGGATTGCACCGAGATTTACAGCAGCCACGTGGCACTCTCTTTCAACAGAACTAAGGCTCTAGCCTACGGTAACCAACAGTTTAGAGAACTTAGCGATTCCCTGTTAGAAGCCGAGACTTACCGGATTTACGAAGTCGGCCACGATGATGACAAGGCTCAGAGCCATAAGGACAACCCACATCACCATTGTGAACGGAACCAGCTTTGCAGTGTCGAGCGGTCCGGGATCTTTCTTGCCAAGCAATCTATAGATTCCGCGCTTGAGGCCATCGTAGAGTGCGCTCAAAACATGGCCGCCATCGAGAGGAAGCAACGGAACAAGGTTGAACACAAACAAGCCAAAGTTCAACGATGCAAGCATCATGAATCCACTTGCCAGCTTGCTTGTTAGGTCAATCTGGTTATTTTGCGCTATACCACCTGCGATGTTAGCCACGCCAACCAAGGAAACTGGGCCACTGCCGTCGCGCTTATGCCCACTGAAAGTGTCGCTGACAGTTTTTACAAGCTGAGCCGGGAGGCTGATGATCATGTCTGCCGTTCGGGCAACAATCTCGCCAGAGTATTTGAATGACTCTCCCAAGCTTTGAGTTTGACGGACCGATTCGAGTTGAATACCGATTAGAGCGCGTTTGCGCAAAAGGAGCTTTCCCTTTGAATCGACGGCCGCATTTCCGGTTGAAGCATCGAGGTATGGGCGAAGAGCGATTACCGGAGTAACTCGCACGTTCAGTTTCGAACTGTCCCGCTCGATGGTAAACCGTATTGGAGCGGCTGAAGCCTTCTCTAAAAGTGCAGTGACCGGAGCGAACGAACTGATCGCCTGACCGTTCAGAGCAACAATCTTGTCTCCGGCTTTGAGACCAGCGGCCTTTGCCGGTGAAGGGGCATCACCTGGCTGGCAGTTTGCGTCGAAAGATTGCGGCACGCAGGCGATAACCTGCTGGATTGTGTTGCCTTGCTGGAAGAATCCAATACCGCTGACCACGATTGCGGTGAACACAACACCCAACAGGAGGTTCATGAGTGGCCCACCGGTCATGACCACTACGCGCTTCCAAACGCTGAGATTGTAGAAAGCGCGCCTTTGGTCGAACTCGCCGTCCACTTCTTGCTGATTGCGGCGAGCGGAGGCCACAAAGTTGCCGAGCCAAGAGAGGGGCTTCGCGCCTTCTTTTGCTGGCGGCATCATGCCGCTAATCGATATGTAGCCACCAAGCGGCAGAGCCTTGACGCCATATTCGGTCTCGCCGCGCTTGAACGAAAATACGGTTGGTCCGAAGCCAATCATGTACTTAGGCACACGTGCGCCAAATAGCTTGGCAGGAACTAGGTGACCAATCTCATGCAGACCGATTGAGAAACCGATGCCGATGAGAACAAAGGCAATGCCCAAGATGTATTCGATGAGATTGATCACGGTTTAAATCTAGGCGAACCCAGCGACATTTTTACTGTGAGCTTCCTAGCAAGCTCTCGCGATGATTCCATCTGCGCGATCGCGCGCCCACTTCTCAGCGGCCAAAACTGATTCAAGCGAAAGGTCCTTCTCGGCTTCGTGCGACGAAACCACGCGCTCAATGAGATCGACAATCTGGTTGAAGCCGATTTCCTTGCGATGGAAAGCCTCAACAGCCTGCTCGTTAGCCGCGTTGTATACCGCCGGATAGGTCTTGCCGGCCTTGCCAACCTGTCGGGCGAGCGCAACCGACTTGAAAACGTATTCGTTCAAAGGCTCGAAGACCCAGTTGTGCGACTTAGTCCAGTCGACGGCAGGTGCCACATTGGGAACGCGCTCCGGCCAGCTCATTCCAAGTGCGATCGGAATCTTCATGGTTGGCGGTGAGCACTGGGCGATGACCGAACCGTCGACGAATTCAACCATCGAGTGGACTACCGACTGCGGGTGCACGGTGACTTCGATGCGGTCGAAATCAATCCCAAACAGCAAGTGCGCCTCGATAACCTCTAGCCCCTTGTTGACCAGCGTCGCAGAGTTTGTGGTGACAACTTTGCCCATCACCCAAGTTGGGTGCGCCAGCGCCTGCTCAGGTGTTACATCCTGAAGCTGCTCGCGGGTCCAACCACGGAAAGGTCCGCCCGAGGCGGTAAGGATCAGCTTTCGTACCTCCGCTGCAGAACCACTCAAAAGGCACTGGGCCAGGGCCGAGTGCTCTGAATCGACCGGAACAATCTGGCCAGGCGCAGCCGCATCGGTGACCAATTTGCCACCTACGATGAGCGACTCTTTATTGGCCAGGGCCAGAGTCTTACCGGTCTTGAGGGTGGCCAAGGTCGGCGCCAAACCGATAGAACCGGTGATGCCATTGACCACGACGTCGGCCTCGGTGTCTTCAACGAGTTTGGTAGCCGCAGCCGCACCAAGAACCGCCGACGCATGAGCAACGCCGAACTCAGCACGCTGCGATTCCATGAGGTCCGAGTTGGAACCCGCAGCTAAACCAACCACTTCAAACTTGTCTGGATTTGCCTTGATTACCTCAAGGGCTTGGGTGCCGATTGAGCCGGTTGAACCGAGAATAATGACGCGACGC
>JBEEJV010000020.1:0-6298 GCA_041169005.1 Actinomycetota bacterium | reverse complement strand
ACTTGCCGAACGCTGGCGCATGCAATTGACCGAGGGTGCCGACGGTATTAGCTACATCAACGATGCCTACAACGCCAGCCCAGATAGCACCAAAGCCGCGCTGCAGACCCTGGCGCAGCTCGGTCGTCAGACCGGAAGACGCACAGTTGCAATCATCGGTGAGATGGCTGAACTGGGTGAATTCTCCCGTCAGGAACACGACGCCATCGGGCGTCTATGTGTTCGCCTAAACCTTGGCTTGACCATCGCTATTGGTGAAGGTGCTCGATTGGTCTACATGGGGGCGTCACTTGAAGGCTCCTACGATGGCGAAGCACAATTCCTAGAGAGTCTTGACGGCGCTTTCGACGTGGTCCGTGGAATGCTTAGAAGCGGAGATATCGTTTTGATCAAGTCATCCAAGAGTGCAAATCTGCGTCATCTCGGAGATCAACTAGCGGAGGCAAAGGCATGAGAGCGTTACTAATCGCAGGTGCCGTCGCCCTCATCTTCAACCTCTTGTTGACCCCTGTTTTCATTTACCTGTTTAAGCGTTGGCAGTGGGGGCAGTTCATCCGCGTGGATGGGCCGCAGAGTCACCACGTGAAGCACGGCACCCCAACCATGGGTGGAATCGTGATCATTCTTGGTTCCATCCTCGGGTACTTCGCGGGCAAATTCTTCGTGGCGGAGACGCCAACGGTGAGCGCACTACTAGTTCTATTCATGATGTTCGGCTTGGGGCTAGTCGGGTTTATTGACGACTTCCTGAAGACTCACAAAAAGCGCAACCTTGGTCTGGGTGGCTGGCAAAAAATTGCGGGACAGACGCTCGTTGCGGGTGTCTTTGCCTTGCTTTCGCTTCAGTTCCCAAACGCCTCTGGAGAGACTCCGGCAACCACCCACATCTCTATCGTTCGTGATATCTATCGCACCAACTTTGTGGTTGATGCCACCGCAACTGCTAAGGCAATCGGCGTCACCTTGTTCGTGATTTGGATCATCGTTTTGGTCACGGCCACATCAAATGGTGTGAACATCGCAGATGGACTTGATGGTCTCGCAACCGGTGCCTCGATTATGGCGATTGGTTCATACGCAGTAATCGCATTCTGGAAGTTCAACCAGGCCTGTGGCGGCCTAAAGGGTCTAGATACCACCAACTGCTACTACACGCGTGATCCGCTAGACCTAGCGGTAGTGGGTGCAGCCATCGTGGGCGCGCTCATCGGCTTCCTCTGGTACAACACCTCACCAGCTCAGATTTTCATGGGTGACACCGGTTCGCTCGGTCTCGGTGGAGCACTCGCAGCGATGGCAATCCTTACCCGTGCCGAACTTCTCCTAGTTCTAATCGGTGGTCTATTTGTCATCGTCACCGGTTCGGTAATCATCCAGCGTCTTTACTTCAAGATCACCAAGGGCAAGCGCATCTTCTTGATGAGCCCACTGCACCATCACTTTGAACTCAAGGGTTGGGCCGAGGTTACCATCGTCGTTCGTTTCTGGATAATTCAGGGACTTTGCGTTGCGCTGGGTGTTGGAATCTTCTACCTGGAGTGGTTGAACCGGTAGCAAATGACCAATCTTGAGCAACTAACCTCATGGCACTCCGACTGGCGCGATCTGCGAGTCGGAGTGATTGGTCTTGGCGTTTCCGGATTCTCTGTAGCCGACACCCTTGCTGAACTTGGCGCCAAGCAGCTTGTAGTTGCCGAGAAGGCTGAAAAAGACCTCCTCGACATCCTCGATGTGATTGGCGTTGACTACCTTGTAGGCGAAGCAGCCACCGCGAACGATGGTGTCCCAGCAGAACTGATTGCCCTTGACCCGCAGGTCATCGTGACCTCGCCGGGTGTGCGCCCAGATGCGCCAATCATCAAGTGGGCGACCGAGAACAACATCGCGGTTTGGGTCGACATCGACCTGGCCTGGCGCCTGCGCGACAAGACCGACAAGATTGCCCAGTGGCTCACCATCACCGGCACTAACGGCAAGACCACAACCACTCAGCTGGTTGAGGCGATGCTGATTGAGGGCGGCCACCGCGCGATTGCGGTTGGCAACATCGGTGTCCCAATTCTTGATGCGATTCGCGACCCTCAGGGATTTGATTACTTCGTTGTTGAGCTCTCGAGTTTCCAACTGCACTACCTTGGCGAGATTTCCCCACTGGCGAGTGTGGTACTCAACATCGATTACGACCACCTCGATTGGCACGGCGGCTACCAGAAGTACGCCAAGACCAAGGGCAAGGTTTACCACAACACTCAGCTGGCAGTCGTCTACAACGATGGCGATAAGGCGACCATCAAGTTGGCTGAAGACGCCGATGTCGTTGAGGGCTGCATTGGAGTTGGCTTCACGCTTGGAAGTCCGGGTCGCTCCGAGATTGGCTACGTGGAAGACATCCTGGTCGACCGCGCTTATGTTGAGTCCTACGACGAAGCCATGCCGGTGTGCGACTTCAAGGACATCGCAGAGATTGGCGTGATCACCCCGCACCTACTTGCCAACGTTGCCGCCGCAACTGCTTTGGCTCGTGCCGCGAATGTGGATCGTCAGCGCATCCGCGTTGCAATCAGAAACTTCAAGCTAGACCACCACCGCATTGAGCTCGTTGCAGACCAAGACGGCATCAAGTGGTACGACGACTCGAAGGCGACCAACCCGCACGCAACCGCAGCCTCACTGGCTTCTTTCGACAAGGTCGTTTGGGTCGTCGGAGGGCTGTTAAAAGGTGTCGATGTGGCTCCGCTTGTTAAGCGTTTCGCGCACAAACTGCGCGCTGCGATCGTCATCGGTGTGGACCGAGAACCTGTTCTTGCTGCGCTGGCTGCCGAAGCGCCTCAGGTGAAGGTTCTCGAGGTGACCACATCTGACAACGGAAAAGTTATGGCCGATGTAGCACGCTTTGCTCTTCAGGTTGCACAGGATGGGGACACCGTTCTACTTGCGCCAGCGGCTGCGAGCATGGACCAGTTCAAGGATTATGCAGACCGCGGAAATCAGTTCGCAGACGCCGTGCGCTATGCGCTGAACCAGCAAGCGGGGGAGCAGTAATGGCGGCACCTAGAGGACGATCAACCCAACGCGCAGCGGTGCCATCCCAGCCACGCGTGCGCAAGCCTCGCGTGGACAAGGGTCCAATCGGACCAAGAATTGTGGCCTACTTCTCGCGCGCATTTAGCGCCCAGTCGTTTGCTTTCAACCAAACGTTCTGGGTCACGCTATTCCTCTTGGTGTTCGGTCTTGTGATGGTGCTTTCATCTTCGAGTATTGACGCGATCAAGATTGACAACAATGCCTTCGCGACATTTGGACACCAAATCATCTTTGCTCTCATAGGCTTTGTCGCTCTGGCAGCCGCATCGCTAATGCCTCGAAATTTCTGGTTGGTTAACTCAACCCGCTTCTTCGTAATTGCCCTGGCTTTGCAGGTATTGCCGCTTATCCCAGGTATCGGTGTTGACGTAAACGGTAACCGTTCGTGGATTCGCCTATTTGCCGGTTTCACAGTGCAGCCGTCGGAGTTCCTCAAGATTGCAATGATCCTTTCGATGGCTGAGTTCATGGCAAAGCGACGCGATTGGATGTTGCATCACCGCGCATACGCATGGCCTGCACTTGGTCGCGCGGTTGCTGCGATGCTTCTCGTTATCTTGGGTAAGGACCTCGGAACCACAATCGTCATGGCGGTAATTGCGCTTGTTCTCGTTTGGGTATCGGGTGCACCTAGCCAGCACCTTCGTGCACCATTGACCTTGGGTGCAGTAGCGGGATTCCTTCTTCTTTTCGTGGGTAGCTCACGAATCGGACGAATCCAGGAATGGGTTTCGCAGTCAGGCGATGACTCCTCGAATAACTACGCTTGGCAGAGTGTGCACGGCATCTGGGCGCTAGCGGCTGGCCAGATTTCAGGCGTTGGCCTTGGTATGTCAAAGCTCAAGTGGTCGTGGATTCCTGAAGTAGACAACGACTACATCTTCGCCATCATCGGTGAGGAACTTGGAATGCTCGGCGCTCTCATGACCATCGGTCTGTTCGTGCTGCTCGGTTACTCGCTCGTGCGCATCGCGCTTCGTTCGAGCGACCTGTTTGCCCGAACCGTTACTCTCGGTGTTGCCACCTGGATTACCCTGCAGGCATTCATCAACATCGCCGTTGTGCTTCGAATCCTCCCTGTGCTCGGTGTCCCTCTTCCGCTCATCTCGTCGGGTGGTTCATCATTGATTGCGGGTCTCGCGGCCGTGGGTATTTGCCTTTCGTTCGAGCGAGAAAACTATGCCCTCGAAGGCGCGCCGCGCCGCGCTCGTCCGGCGATGGCTCGGAGCCCGCGATGACCAACTTCTTGCTTGCTGGTGGAGGTACCGCCGGTCACGTAAACCCACTTCTTGCTCTAGCCGACGCCATTACAGAGTCGAACTCGGATGACAAGGTTTGGGCCCTAGGAACCGCAGAAGGCCTGGAGTCTCGACTGGTTCCGGAGCGCGGCTATCCGCTGCTAACCGTCGAAAGACTTCCATTCCCACGTCGACTGAACGCCGCCGCGTTGAAGTTCCCTGGCCGTTACTTGGCAGCAGTGCGCAAGGTTGAGGGCTACCTCAAGCAGCACCGCATCGATGTGGTGGTCGGCTTTGGTGGTTACGCGAGCGCGCCTGCCTACACCGCGGCGAATCGACTCGGCATCCCAGTCGTCATCCACGAAGCTAACGCTCTTCCGGGAATGGCAAACCGCATGGCTGCGCGCAAAGCGGCCGAGGTTGCCGTTGCTTTCAGCAACACAAAGATTCATAACGCGACTTTCGTGGGAATGCCTTTGCGCAAGGAAATAGAAACCTTAGCCAAGGGCATCACCAAGGCCGACCGATTTGCAGCCCGCGCGCACTTTGGCCTCGACGAGAGCACGACGACCCTGCTTGTAACCGGGGGTTCGCTCGGCGCTAAGAAGCTCAACGACACCATCGAAGCTTCGCGCACTGCACTTAAGAATGCGGGCATCCAGGTGCTTCACATCGTTGGCGATAGAAGTGAATACGAAGCGGAAACCGCCAGTGACTTCGTGCGCCTAAAGTACTGCGACCGCATGGATTTGGCCATTGCAGCCGCCGACTTCGCAGTCTGTCGTGCAGGTTCAGCAACAGTGAGTGAGTTCTCCGCAATCGGTTTGCCGGCTATTTACGTTCCGTACCCGGTTGGTAATGGCGAACAGAAGCACAACGTATCCGACCTCGTCGATGCTGAAGGTGGGTTGATCTGTCTGGATGCCGACTTTACTCCGGAGTATGTGCACTCAACTTTGATTCCACTTCTCTCAGACAGCCGTGCGCGAAATACCATGGCCGAGAACGCAAAAACTGTGGGCATTCCAAACGGATCTGCCAGACTGCTCGGGCTTGTGCGTAGCGTGTTAGCCAAACCGGAAAGCGCCTAGCGCCTAGTCTTTTTACAGAGACGTATCACCAAGCTCCCCATGGGGGCCGCAAGGATTTGAAATGATCAAGCCAGACTTCACACAGGTAGTTCCAGACGATTTGGGCACAGTCCACTTTGTTGGCATCGGTGGCTCTGGAATGAGCGGTATCGCCGCGATGCTGCTAGGTCTTGGCCACAAGGTGACCGGAAGCGATCTGCGCGACACCTCGAATGTGGCAGCACTGCGTGAGCTCGGCGCCACAATCCACATCGGGCACGATGCCAGCCACCTTGGCAACCCGGACACCGTCGTAGTTACAAGTGCGCTATGGCCAACTAATCCGGAATATTTGCTAGCCAAGGAACGCGGCATCCCAGTTATTCACCGCTCGCAGGCGTTGGCATATCTGACAGGAAAGAAGCGCGTTGTTGCAGTTGCCGGTGCACATGGCAAGACCACTTCAACTGGAATGATCATTACCGCCCTGCTTGAGCTTGGCGAAGACCCTTCGTTCGTAAACGGAGGCGTCATTCAATCGCTCGGTAAGTCTTCGGCGGCTGGCAAGGGCGAACTCTTTGTCATCGAGGCGGATGAATCTGACGGTTCATTCCTGCACTATGACACCGCGATTGCCCTGATTACTAACGTCGATCCTGACCACCTAGACCACTACGGCTCGCTTGAGGCATTCGAAGCGGAGTTCGGCAAGTTTGCTCAGGGCGCAAAGGAGTTCGTTGCAATCAGCAGCGATGACCCTGGTGCGGTTCGAGTAACCAAGTTGATTCAGGACAAGAAGATCTACACCTTCGGTCGTGCCGAAGGCTCGGATGTTCGGTTGACCCGAATCGACGCCGACGGCCCACAGGTTTCGTTTGATGTTGAACTGGGCGGCAAAACCCTTTC
>JBEEJV010000019.1:0-9084 GCA_041169005.1 Actinomycetota bacterium | reverse complement strand
TTGCAGTTCAAAGCAAAGCCGTGCATTGTTGTGTGCTCGGCCACACGGATTCCGATAGCCGCAACTTTTAGGTGTGAGCCGTCTGGCTGGGGTGCCCAGACTCCGCTGCGTCCCTCTACTCGCTCGGTTGCTAGGCCGAAGTCTGCAATCGTGTCGATGAGCACCTGCTCAAGCCACCGAACGTAACCGACGACATCGATCGGACGAGGTAACTGCATGATTGGGTATCCAACAAGTTGCCCAGGTCCGTGCCAGGTGATCTTGCCGCCGCGGTTGGTCTCGATTACCGGGGTGCCATCCTGAGGCAGCTCTTCGCCCTCTGTGCGCTTACCAGCGGTGTAAACGGGGTCGTGCTCGAGCAGGATTACGGTGTTTTCCCGAGTTCCATGCGCGACTTCCGCGTGGATGGCGTTTTGAAGTTCGAGCCCAGATTCGTATGACACATAGTTTGGTGCCAATCCGGCAATAAGAAACTCGGTCATTCGACAATTCTAACTTTGATTGGTGGGCTTAGTTTTCAACAGATAGGCGTCGGGGATGCTTCCCAAACGTTGGTTTGAGCTTTGATGGGTCCGAGAGGGGAGTCTGCCAGGTGGACACATTCAAAAGCGTCTTGAAGCTTTACGCTGCAGTTCAACGAGCTAACCCCAAAGAGCCCATAGAACTCCGCCGCACTGGCACGCGCACCTTTGGACTCAGAACCGTCCCCGGCCATGCCACTGGCCATGCCTTGGGAGGCGGCGGAATCGCCGTGGGGGATGACGTGCCGCGGGAGTTCGTGTTTGGTCAAGGATTCGTCCCAAAAGGCATTAGCGGTAGAACCCCAAAACGTGGGTTCACGAGTAAGCGCCAGGTTGAAACTTTCGATATTGGGCCAAGTTCCGAGGGCAGGACCAGGTTTGCTAGCGGTGCCCGGAACACCGTCAATTTCAGGCAGCACAGGCGACCATCCCGAGCGAGCCTGCTTATAGTTTCCGGTGTCACCGCGTCGCTAACGATTGCCGCTGTGTATTTGGCCATGCCGGCACAGAATCCGAATGGTGCAAAGGTGAAACTGGCCGTATCGCCGTCCTTGAAAGCGAAACCATCCTGCGCAGGTGCGCTGGAACAGGCGGAAATGTTTATTGCCGGCAAAGCGGAGATTCACCTTATAGCCGATGAATCACTCGGCGGAGTGCGCCAAATCACTTTCACGGACGCTTGCACTCAGAAGTTAGTTCAGGTGCGTCTTTTCAAAATAGAAAATGCTTGGAAAGCAGAGAGTGCGACCCCAATGGGATCGCACTCTCTGGATTGAGTCTGTTTAGAGACCGAGGTTTGCGTCGAAGTTTGCGTCTTCTAGGCGCTTCTTCACGTCTACCAGGAAGCGGCTAGCGTCCGCACCGTCTACTAGACGGTGGTCGTACGAGAGCGCTAGGTAAACCATGCTGCGGATTGCGATCGACTCGTTACCCTCAGCGTCGGTTACAACTGCTGGGCGCTTGCTTACAACACCGGTGCCGAGGATTGCTACCTGAGGTAGGAATACGACTGGGGTGTCGAATAGCGCACCGCGCGAACCGGTGTTGGTAAGGGTGAAGGTGCCGCCGCCGAGCTCGTCTGGCTTTAGCTTGTTCTCGCGAGTACGGGCTGCCATGTCGGCAATCTGTGCTGCAATCTGGCTGATGTTCAGGGTCGAAGCATCGCGGATAACTGGGGTTAGTAGACCCTTCTCGGTGTCTACCGCAAACGAGATGTTCTCGGTCGGGTGGTAGATCACGTTGTCGCCCTCGATCGAGGCGTTGAGCTTAGGGTGTGCCTTTAGTGCCTCAGCAGCTGCAAGGAAGAAGAAAGGCATGAAGTTGAGCTTGATGCCGTTCTTTGCAACGAATGCTGGCTGAACCTTGCCGCGAAGCTGAGCGATGCGGGTTACGTCAACCTCAACAACGGTGGTTAGCTGTGCGGTTGAAACCATCGATGCAACTGCACGCTCTGCTAGAACCTTGCGCAGACGCGACATCGGCTCAGTGGTGCCGCGAAGAGCCGAAGCCTCAACAACTACTGGTGCTGCGCTAGAAGCTGCGAATGCTGCTGGAGCTGCGGTTACCGAGGTGGCTGCTAGAACGTCTTCCTTGCGGATGCGGCCGCCAACCCCAGTGCCCTGAACGGTGCTCAGGTTTACGCCGGTCTCGTTTGCAAGCTTGCGAACAAGTGGGGTCACGTAGTTTGCGTCCGAGTTGGTTGCAACCGGAGCTGCAGGTGCTGCTGGGGCAGCCACAACTGGCGCAGCCACTGGAGCTGCAACTACTGGTGCTGCCACTGGTGCAGCGAAGGTTGGGGCTGGAGCAACTGGTGCGGCCACTGGGGCAGCTACCGGAGCGGCCACAGGTGCTGCTGGTGCTTCAACAACTGGAGCTGGTGCAGCGGCTTCGGCAGCCGGGGCTGCTGCACCAGCGCCATCGCCAATGATTGCTAGAACTGCGCCAACAGCAACGGTCTCGTCTTCGCCGACAAGAATCTGCTGAACAACACCGGCAACTGGTGAAGGAATCTCGGTGTCAACCTTGTCGGTCGAAACCTCAACTAGTGGCTCGTCGACTGCAACAGTCTCGCCAACCTTCTTGAGCCAGCGGGTTACGGTGCCCTCGGTTACGCTTTCGCCGAGTGCTGGAAGGGTTACTTCGCTCATTTGTTGATTGCTCCTAGTTTCAGACTTAAGCGTGTGCGTGAAGTGGCTTGCCAGCAAGCGCTAGGTGCGCCTCGCCGATGGCCTCGTTCATGGTTGGGTGGGCGTGGATGAGGGTTGCTACGTCTTCTGGGTATGCTTCCCACGAAACGATTAGCTGTGCCTCACCGATCTGCTCGCCAACGCGCGAACCGATCATGTGAACACCGACAACTGGGCCGTTGTTCTGGCGGATTAGCTTGACGAAACCAGCGGTTCCAAGGATCTGGCTCTTGCCGTTTCCGCCCAGGTTGTATTCGTAGGTCGAGATGTTCTCGCGACCGTACTTCTCGGCAGCCTTAGCTTCGGTTAGGCCAACCGAGGCAATCTCAGGCTCGCAGTAGGTGACCTTAGGGATGTTGTTCTCGTCGATGATGGGAGGGTTTAGGCCCGCGATTTCCTCGGCGATGAAGATACCCTGCTGGAAGCCGCGGTGTGCTAGCTGAAGCCCAGGCACGATGTCGCCGGCTGCATAGACGCCTGGAAGGCTGGTCTGTAGGCGCTCGTTGGTGATCACGAAGCCGCGGTCCATGGTGACGCCCTGCTCTTCGTAGCCGAAGCCAGTGGCGTTAGGGCCACGACCAACAGCAACGAGCATTAGCTCTGCGTCGAGCACGGTGCCGTCCTCGAGGGTTACGACTACACCCTGGTCGTTCTGGGTTACACCCGAGAAGCGAACGCCGGTCTTGAAGTTGATGCCGCGCTTGCGGAATGCGCGCTCTAGAGCCTTGCTAACCGAAGCATCTTCGTTTGGAACTAGCGATGGCAGGCCTTCGACGATGGTTACATCGGTGCCGAAAGACTTCCAAATAGATGCAAACTCAACACCGATGACGCCACCACCGAGAACGATGACCTTGTTTGGAACGAAGTTGAGCTGAAGTGCGTGCTCCGAGGTGATAACTCGGCCACCGATTTCGAGGCCTGGAAGCGAGCGGCTGTATGAGCCGGTTGCAAGGACCACGTTTGCGCCGGTGTAGTTGTCGCCGCCTACCGAAACGGTCTTCGGGCCGGTTAGGCGTCCCTCGCCTGCAACGAACGTGATGTTCTTGCTGTGGCCAACAAGGCCAGTGAGGCCCTTGAACAGGCGGTCGACGATTCCGTCGCGGTAGCCGTTCACGGTTGGCATGTCGATGCCGTTGAGGGTTGCTGATACACCAACGTGAGCTGCCTCACGGGTTACGTCTGCAACCTCTGCTGCGTGAAGGAGTGCCTTGGTAGGGATGCAACCGCGGTGAAGGCAAGTGCCGCCAAGCTTGTCGCGCTCAATAAGAGCTACGGTCTTACCTAGCTGTGCAGAGCGAAGAGCGGCTGCGTAGCCACCACTTCCGCCACCGAGGATTACTACGTCAAAATTGTGGTCAGCCACAGAAAACTCCCTCATAAAAAACAGGCATCAGTTAAAACTTTACCTCGCTTTGGCGGCCCTTTGCCTTACTGAGCCGACATTCCTTCGGCGAGTGCAACCAAAGTGCGAACCATCACTCCGGTAGGTCCCTTAGGGGTGAACCCATAGGCGCTTCCTTCGTTATCTGCTGGGCCGGCAATGTCCAAGTGGGCCCAATCCAATTTGGTGCCATCTTTCTTGGTTCCGATGAACTCGGCCAGGAAGTGTCCACCAACGATCATGCCGCCGGCCGTGCTGCCAACCTTTGAGTTTTGAAGGTCGGCTACCGGCGACTCGAGCGCGGCTCGGAGTTCTTTTGCAAGCGGCATTGCCCAGACAAGTTCGCCTGTATTTTCGGCGGCTTGTTCGAGGATGTTGGTGCCCGCGGCGGAACCCATAAGACCTGCATAGCGAATGCCGAGTGCGATGCGAGCCGCACCGGTGAGAGTTGCCACATCGACGATCAGGTCTGGAGACTCTTCACTCGCAAGCGAGATGCCATCTGCGAGAACCAAACGACCTTCTGCATCAGGGTTAGTGACTTCAACTGTCTTCCCGTTGCGAGCCTTGAAAACATCTCCCGGTCGCATTGCGGAACCGGATGGCATGTTCTCGGCGAGGCAAAGGTATGCGCTTACTTTGATTGGCAGATTGAGCGCTGCGATGGCCTGGATTGCACCAAGTACGGTCGCTGCACCTGTCATGTCGTATTTCATGCCCAGCATGCCGCCAAGTGGCTTCACCGCGAGACCGCCAGTGTCGAAGGTAATTCCCTTACCCACGAGAGCGATGTGCTTAGTTGCGCCCTTTGGTGCGTGAACAAGCTGGACTAAACGAGGCGGGCGCACGCTACCCATGCCAACCGCCGCGATGAGGCCGAAACCGTCTTTAGCGAGTTGCTTCTCATCCCAGACTCTTGCCTTCAGGCCGAGTTTGTCCGCACTCTCTACCGCGAGGTTTGCAAACTTGGCTGGGTAAAGCTCATTTGCTGGAGTGGTGGCAAGTCGTCTGGTGTCGTTGACTGCCTTCGCGACCGTGCTTATGCGGTTGATCGACTTCTTGTCGACTGACAATGCAGTTATCAGTGATACCGGTTGAGGTTTAGCTTTACCCGGCTGGTACTTATAACTACCGAGAGCGTAGCCCTCTAGCAGTGCCTCGGCTTCTGCGATGCCTGCTATCGGCAAATTCAAATCGACGGCCGCCTCGCCGGATAGCGCACGCGCCACAGCTCCACCGATCTCGCGCCATTCATCAACGGTTGGGGCTTCCGAACCCAATCCGACTAGTGCATAGGCCTTCCCATCGGTGCCGAGGGTGCGAGTGATTGACTCCGCTTTACTGCTTGCGCCTATCGCCTTTAGCTGGGCGTTGGTGAAGATGGCAAGTGCTTCTTCCTTCGCATTGGGGAATAGGCCAATCACGGTGACGGTTTCAGCCTTTGACGAAGGTTTTGTTGCTACAGAAATCTTGATTTCAGACATGGCTTCAGCCTAACTTCTAAAGCCGGAAGACCGTGCTTTCAAACTCCGACGAATAGAATTGCAACGTGATCGACCCAACAGACCTATACGTTCTCAAAGAGAACCCTGTAGACGTGCCCCTGGGTCTTCCTCTTATTGCGGCTCTTTCTGGTTTCTCCGATGCCGGAGGAACTATCAGTCAGGTTTCCGAAAGTATCTTCGCAACCTTCGACTCAAAGTTGGTTGTCGAGTTCAGCAACGATGAACTGCTTGATTACCGCAGTCGTCGTCCGGTGCTGTACTTCGAAAAAGACCACATCGTTTCATACGATCCACTGGTTCTAGGCATCTACCTTGTGAACGACGACTCGGGTAACCCGTTCTTATTCCTTCACGGCTATGAGCCGGACTTCAAGTGGGAGGCTTTCGTCACCGCCCTACGAGATGTTTTTGATCTATTCGCCGTGTCTAGCCTCACCTGGATTCACAGCATTCCATTCCCGGTGCCGCACACAAAGCCGGTCGGTGTAACAGTTACCGGTAACCGCACTGAGCTAATCAATTCACTTAGCGAGTGGAAGCCATCCACCACAGTTCCAGGTAACGTGCTGCACTTGATTGAGTGGCAGATGGCAAACTCTGGCCTGCCGCTTACTGGTTTCGTGATGCTTGTTCCGCACTACTTGGGTGACAGTGAGTATCCGCTCGCCGCCATCACAGCTTTCCAGCACATTTCAACGGCAACTGGTCTTGTGTTTAGAACCGACCCGCTTCGCGACGAGCAAGCAAGATTCCTGCGCAAGCTGGATAAGCAGGTTGAGGAGAACCAAGAGCTACAGAGAATCATTGCGAGCCTGGAGCAGGGTTATCTGAGTGGGGAAGCGGGTCCGGGGCGTCCGCAAATTCAAAAGCCTCCGGTGCAGGTTCCTTCGGCAGACGAAATCGCGGCTGAGCTAGAGGACTACCTCGCCAACCGCTCTCGTAACGAGCTAGACGATGAAGGCGGCTCGCAGCTCTAAGAGGCAGTGGGGCCAACAAATACGTTGTCGAAGCAAGTCAATAGATTCACCGCACCGATAGCGGTAACTCTAGGCGCGCTTGCCTACATCATGGCCGTAACTCAGCGCAGCACAATGGGCGTTGCTTCGCTCGCCGCTACAGAGCGTTTCCACACAAATGCCGAACAGCTTTCCATACTCGCCGTTGCTCAGCTCATCACCTACGCCTCAATGCAGGTGCCCGTTGGGCTCATGCTTGACAGATTCGGCCCGCGGCGGCTTATCTTCACCGGCACACTCCTGATTTCATCAGGTCAGTACCTCGTTGCCTTTGCCAACCAATTGCCTGTGGCGGTAACAGGTCGCATGATTGTGGGCATCGGCGACGCATTTGTATTCATCAGCATGATTCGTCTGATCAACATCTGGTATTCGGGTTCCCGAGCATCTCAACTGCAGCAGTGGTTGGGAAACGCGGGGCAGCTCGGGCAGATAGTGTCTGCATTCCCATTTGCGCTCTTGCTGCACACAGCCGGCTGGAACTTTGCCTTCAGTGCCTGGGCGACCATCGGTTTGGTTATCGCCTTAGGCGTATGGGCGCTCGCCGCAGACGTTGCGGAGAATCACTCGTCCCAGCATCAGGTGCACATGAAGGCGAGGCTCCGCCACTTGCGCACGGACATCAAGCGTGCATCCACCCGAACGGCTTTCTGGGTTCACTTTTCGACGATGTCTCCCTCGACTGTGATGCTTTTGCTCTGGGGTGTGCCGTTTCTTCAGCAGGGGCAGGGGTTACCGCGATCGGTTGCGCTGAGTATTTTGAGCTCCTTCGTTCTAATGGGTATTGGTTTTGGAATGTTCTACGGCTGGTTGTGCGGCCGGCACCCAAACAAGCGCAAACTTGCCATGGGCATCGGAGCTGCGCTAATGCTCACCGGCTGGGTCAGCGTTATCGTCTGGCCTGGGCAGGCGCCGCTCTGGCTCCTCGGAGCTTGGGCGATGGCAACCTCTGCTAACGCATCTGCATCAATGATTGCCTTCGACTACACCCGGGAGTTCGCGCCAAAACGTGCGCTGGGATCCATCAACGGTTTCGTCAATATCGGCGGATTTGTGGCCTCATTCTCGATGATGTTCGTGATCGGGCTGGTGCTAGACCTATTCTTCGAAACGGCCGGCCGCGCAGCGGGATTAGAGCTTTATTCGCTAGCTGGATTCAAAGTGGCGCTTTGGGTTGTTCCGATCGTTATCGTCGTTGGTCACTGGCGATATAGGGTCAACGAGAGCAAGATTTCGGCCGAAATCATCTCCGAGGAATGATTTAGCGAAAAACCCGGTTTCAAACTGTGCAAAAAGCAGTGTTTTAGCGGTTTTCAGGCTGGCAATGTGTATAATTGTGGACAGGACCCATTCGCTTTTCGAGGTTTTTCTCGAAATTTGACATGGGTCTAAGTTATGCCCGAAATAGGCTCGCAACAGGTGAGCTCTTCGGTATAGCCGGAGGTCTTTCATGGCTGAAGACACAAACCCAAAGAACGGAAAAAAGCGCGGCTTGTTTGCCACGCTGTTCGGTGGCAACGCGCCGGTCGAAACCCCAGCGGTTCAGACCGAGCCGGCAGTAGAACCTCCAAAAGAAAAGCTTAAGAAAGCAGCCCCGGCTGCCGCCCAAAAGGCAACCCCGAAAAAGGCAGTAAAGCCTGCAGAACCAAAGGAACCAACTATTTCCGAGTCAACAGCTACAAAGACCAAAGCCAAGGCTAAGGCAGCGGAAGAAACCGCAACCAAGCCAGTAAAGGCCGCGGCCGAAAAGCCTGCCGCAAAGGCTGCTGCAAAGCCAGCCAAGACCGCAAAGGCTGAAGCTGCTGCACCAGCCAAGGCAGAGAAGCCTGCCAAGGCTGAAAAGCCTGCCAAGGAAGTGGCCGAGAAGGCACCTAAGGCTGCTGCTGCGAAGGCTCCAAAGGCCGAAAAGGCTG
This sequence comes from Actinomycetota bacterium, assembly GCA_041169005.1. GTDB lineage: Bacteria > Actinomycetota > Actinomycetes > Actinomycetales > Microbacteriaceae > Rhodoluna. The sequence continues at coordinate 559 of JBEEJV010000019.1, read as the reverse complement.
CAAAGCCAGCGCGTGCTCCTAAGGCGAGTAAGCCAAAGGGTGGCGTTGACGACATCGACGAAGAAGAACTCGACGATGAAGAGATCGAAATTGAGCCACTCGAAGCGGTAGTCGAGGCCATTGCGGCAGATCCTGACGCCATCCAGAACGCCACCGACGTGGTTGACGAGGTTGCCGACGAGAAGTCGGAAGAAGCCCAGCACCTTGAGGCTGTTGGCGCACTTGTGCTCTCGCACAAGGACGAAGACGATATCCCACAGATCACCACCACCATCAGCGGTGCCACCGCCGACCCTGTCAAGGACTACCTGAAGCAGATCGGTAAGGTTGCGCTTCTAAACGCTGAGCTCGAGGTTGAGCTTGCAAAGCGAATCGAAGCCGGTCTGTTCGCGGAAGAAAAGCTTGCGACTTCAAAGGGTCTTCCACGTGAAATGGAGCGCGACCTGAAGTGGGTAGTCAAGGACGGTCAACGCGCTAAGAGTCACCTGCTAGAAGCCAACCTTCGTCTGGTTGTTAGCCTCGCAAAGCGCTACACCGGTCGCGGTATGCAGTTCCTAGA
>JBEEJV010000018.1:0-17992 GCA_041169005.1 Actinomycetota bacterium | reverse complement strand
CGCGCAGGACGCTGTTGAAGTAATCGCCTGGGCGAGCGTCGTAGCGGTTATAGCCATGTTCCTTGCCGACGGCGGAATCAAATCGATCACCGATTTGGGCAGCGCATATGGGGCTTTCAGTCGCCTCACTGCCCTCATCGGCACGGACCTACTACTTATTCACATGCTTCTTGTCGCTCGAGTGCCATGGATCGACAGAATCTACGGACTAGACATCGCAACCGCCAAGCACAAGAAGCTTGGCAAGCCGATTCTCTACTTGATCGTCGCCCACTTCATCGCTTCGCTCGTGAACTACGCGATGCTAGACAGCAAGAACCTCTGGGACGAATTCCTAAACATGCTGTTCAACGTGAACGACATGCTAACTGCAACGCTGTCGCTGGCACTGATGATCGTCGTCGTCGTTACCTCGCTCCAGGTTGCCCGCAAAAAACTCAGCTACGAAGCGTGGTGGATCATTCACCTAACTTCGTACCTGGCTGTTTTCCTTGCCATCCCTCACCAGATTTCAACCGGTAGCGACATCGCAGGCAAACCGGTAGCAATGTTTTACTGGATCTCCCTCTACCTGTTTGTCGCCGGCAACATTGTCTGGTTCCGTTTCCTCGAGCCAATCGTTGTTTCGCTCTCGGCTGGTCTCAAGGTGACAAAGGTGGTTCGCGAGTCGTCAGACTCTGTGAGCATTTACGTAGGCGGCAAGAACCTGAAGAAGTTCGGCCACCAGAGCGGACAGTTCTTTATTCTTCGAGTTCTCACAAATGGCGAGTGGTGGCGCGCCCACCCATTCAGCCTTTCGGCGGCTCCGAACTCAAACTTCATCCGCTTCACCGTAGGAAACCGCGGCGATGACACCGCCTTGCTGCAGCGCATCAAGCCGGGTACCCGAGTCATCCTCGAAGGGCCTTACGGAATCTTCACCGAAGACCGCCGCACCCGCGAAAAGGTCACCCTGATCTGCGCCGGCATCGGCGCTCCCCCAATCCGAGCATTGGCTGAATCGATGGCAGCTCGTCCAGGCGATCTGAACATCATTTACCGAACCCGAGACACCGATGATGCGGCGCTTGCCGGCGAACTTCGAGAACTAGCCCAGCGTCGCGGCTTCAAACTCACCCTTCTGGAGGGCAGCCGCGGAAGCGACAGTTCATGGATGCCTGCGCACCCGGAAAGCATGCCGGATCACGACCGCATCAAGCTAATCGCTCCATCTGTTGACGAATCAGACGTATACATTTGCGGTCCAGCAGGTTGGACTCACGCTGTGGTGAAGAGCCTCAAGCGCGCGGGAACCCCGATCGAACAAATTCACGCAGAGGAGTTTGCCTGGTGAGAACTTCAACAAAGGTCTTTTCAACGATTGCGAGCCTCGGCGTGCTCGGCGTCTCGTATGTAGCGGGCGCCTCGGCACAGGTTGGCGGATTCAGCGGTGGTGCAATTTCTGCTGGAACAGCTATCGGATCCGGTTCTAACCCTTCAGGTGCCAGTTCTGGACAAGCCATTACGGCGGCCTCGGCTTCAGCTACCCCGGTTGCAACTCCGGCTGTAACCGCTGCTGCAACTGCAGGAACAGCAACCGGCACTTCGGTAAAAAATTCTGGCTCGAACAGTAGTACCAGCTCAAGCGGAACCTCCAGTTCGTCCGGCTCCAGCCAGGCAGCCGCAGGTTCGTCAAACGGCAGCGGCTCGGCGTCCAGCGGCTCGGCGTCCAGCGGCTCAACAAATTCAAGTTCGGGATCTGGATCATCGACTAGCAGTTCTTCAAGTTCGAACAGCAGTTCAAGCGGATCTTCCTCAAGCACTGCCTCGGGCGGCGTAACCCAATCGAGCGGTTCGTTCCCATACCGATTTGGAACGATCACGCTCACCGTCACAAAGTCGAACGGCAAGATCACCGCTATCGACTACGGCAACTCTGGGGCAACCGGCGGACGGCAGGCAGCGTTCCCATACCTCGTTCAGTACGCACTCGCAGCCCAGGGCACCAATTTTGGAAACCTGAGCGGAGCCACCTACACGACCGACACATTCAAGCAGGCGCTCAGCGCGGCTTTAGCCAAGTTCTAGGAGGCTCGGATGTCGCGTAAGACTCGTAATACTTTTGCTCAAGGAGCAATCGTTCTGGCAACCCTCGCCGGCGGTTTGGCTCTAACAGAGCACTTCGCACCTGCCACCTCAGCAGTCGCAGCTGCCAACGGAACTTCCTCCAGTGCATCGGCCGCAGCAGTCGACAAGACGGTGACTAGCGTTGACGTGCAATACCAATTTGGCGATGTTCAGCTCACGGTCACTCGAACTGGCGGAAAGATTGCCGCCATCGACTACGGCACATCCAGCGCGACAGCAGGCCGTGAGCAAGCTTTTCCGCTGCTAGTCCAGTCGGCTATTTCAGCACAAGGGACTAGTTTCGGGAACCTAAGCGGCGCAACCTACACGACAGACGCTTTCAAGCAGGCGCTAGATTCGGCAATCAGCAAGCTAGGCTAACGGCATCATGACAGAGACCGTTTTCTCGCACGAAACTAGACCGGGAAGCCGATTCTCGTTCCGCGATGGCCACTTCCTTTACACAGAAGAGTGCATGGGAACCGGTTTTGCATTCAAGGGTTTTAGCTCTCTCGAACCCGGCATCCTGGGGCACCATCTTGAGCGTGCCGGAGACATTCTCCACGAGGCAGACCGAACCTTCAGCACCTACAAACCTGAGTCCCCAATTAGCCGGCTGGCTGCTGGCCAGACCACCTTGGCGCAATGCCCGCCTGTCGTTTCGGAGATTTGGGACAGTTGCGAAGAATGGGAAAAGACCACCGATGGTTGGTTTAGCGCCTTCACACCCCAGAACACATTTGACCCATCTGGGCTTGTGAAGACTTGGGCAGCCAAGACTGCTTTCAACTACCTGCTTGAGAATGGCATCACAGACATCACTCTGAATGCTGGCGGCGATATTCTGATCGGCGAAGAAACAAGCGACGCCGTTAGCTGGCGCGTTGCCATCCACAAACCTGTTTCAGTTGCCAGCGCGGATGCGGGTCTGCTGACCGTGCTAGACCTGCGCGGAAGTGCCTATCGGGCTGTATGTACTAGCGGTTCAGCCGAGCGCGGAAACCACATCTGGGACCCTAAGGCTCCCGGCAAAGAGGCGGCCGGAGGCCTATTGCAGGCAACCGTCGTAGCTCGCGATCTGGTTGCCGCAGACGTTTGGGCAACCGCGGTATTCGCCATGGGTCCGCGCGCAATTGATGTACTTACGAAATACAACAACGCACATCCAGAGGACACCATCGAAGCTCTAATAGTTCTTCCTGACGGTGGGCTCAACGCCACCGAAGGTTTCATCGGGCTATTCGCCAAGCCTGAGTAGCCACTTGGACATGCGCCGCTGAGCGGCTAGCTCCAGGTTGACGGTGCCGGCTGACGCCCCTTTGGCAAAGCCGTATCGGCAGCCCACCTGAGTACCCATTCCGGAACGCTGCGGTCATCTTCTGGCATGCCGAACTCGGCAAAAATCATTTCCGGCGTGACTAGGCCGCGTGGCTTTGCCAAGAAACGTAGGCGAACCCAGGCCTCGGCGTAGATTTCGCCTGCCACAACGAATCGTTGCAGTGCATAAAACGCTTCGCCGTCGTGGCCCTCAATGCGGCTCTCCATCTGGAACTTCTGCCAAGGAGCCAGCGACTTCCGGAAAGTGACAGTTTCGGCCACTACAACCGGATACCAACCAAGCTTGCGCAGCCGCTTCCAGATACCCGAGCGAAGCAGAATGTCGAAACGCGAAAGGTCCATCAGACTGCCGTACTTGCCATTGTTCATGTGATTGAAAATGTCTAGATCCGACGGCCAAGTTCGGAAGGAACGACGGCCCATATCCCAGATGCCGAGTGAGCCCCTCGAACGCCAGCTAACCAGCGCCCAAAGCAGTCTGAGCCAAAGATTCACGGGCTACCAGATAACTACGCGCTCGGCTTTTGGCAGGTGCATCGCATCCGCCTCGGTCACGCCAAACGAGTCGTGGAACGCGTCGATGTTCTTCAAGATCTGGTTCACGCGGAACTCAGCCGGCGAGTGCGGGTCGGTTGCCAACCGCTGAATCATGATCTCGTCGCGACCCTTCGTGCGCCACACCTGTGCCCAGCTAGCGAAGAAGCGCTGGTCGCCATTTAGACCATTGATAATCTCATCCGGCTGCCCCGCGGTTGCCAACTTATAGGCCTTGTAGGCAATACCCAAACCTCCAAGGTCACCGATGTTTTCACCGATGGTGAGCTCACCGTTTACCTTGTGCGAGTCGTCTAGCTGAGCCGGGCTCAGCTGGTTGAACTGCTCGATGAGCTGCTTAGTGCGAGCTTCGAATGCATCGCGGTCAGCGTCGGTCCACCAGGACTGCAGTGCGCCATCACCGTCGTACTTACTGCCCTGATCATCAAATCCGTGGCCAATCTCGTGACCGATAACCGCACCGATGCCGCCGAAGTTGACCGCGGCATCCGACTCGAGCGAGTAGAACGGCCACTGCAAGATTGCGGCTGGGAAGACAATCTCGTTGAAGCCTGGGTTGTAGTAGGCGTTTACGGTTTGAGGGTTCATGAACCACTCGTCGCGGTCCAGCGGCGAACCAATCTTCTTGAGCTCGCGGTCTAGGTTCCAAGCTGAAATTCGTCGAACGTTGCCGAATAGGTCATCGCGCGAAATCTCAATAGCCGAGTAGTCCTTGAACTTGGCTGGGTAGCCAATTTTCGGAGTGAACTTGCTGAGCTTGACCAACGCCTTTTGCTTGGTTTCTTCGGTCATCCAGTCGAGCGCGAGAATGCTCTGGCGGTATGCCTCGACTAGCCACTCAACCAACTTGTCCATGTTCTGCTTAGCGGCTGGCGGGAAGTGCTTTGAGACATAGATCTCGCCAACTGCGTCGCCAAGCGAACCTTCCACGAGGGCCACAGCGCGCTTCCAACGGGCACGGATTTCCGGTGCGCCGGTTAGCTTTCGGCCGTGGAAGTCGAAACGCTCATTGACGAAATCGCTGCTCAGATAGGCGGCCGCCGAGCTAATAACCTGCCAGCTCAACCAGGCCTTGAGATGCTCTAGGTGCTGGTCGTTGTAGAGCTCTGCGAGCGACCCGAAGAACGATGGCATCATCACCGAGGTCTCAGCCAAGACGATGTCTGGAATGTGCCCACCCGACTTATAAAGCGACCAGTCGAAGGTTGGGGTTAGTGCCTGCAGGTCTTCAAACTTGGTTAGGTTGTAGGTCTTCTCGGCATCGCGGGTCTGGACGTTGTCCCAGTGGAACTTCGCGAGCGCGGTTTCAAAAGCGAAAACTAGGTTCGCGGCTGCGGCTGCATCGGCTGCCGACCATCCCGCATATTCAAACATCTGGGCGACGTGAGGCACGTAGGCCTCACGGATTTCGGCGTGCTTATCATCGCGGTAGTAGGCCTCATCAGGTAGCCCCAAACCGCCCTGGTATAGGTTCAGCAGGTAGCGCTCCGGGTTTCCCGGGTCGTTGTCCACGTAAGCGCCAAAGATGCCGGAGATTCCGGTGCGTTCGAACTCGCCTAGGAGCTTGGTGACATCATCGACGCCACGGATTGTTTCGATCAGCTTCAGTTCCGCCGCAATCGGAGCGGCACCGAACTCGTTCGCGCGCTCTTCGTTGAGGAACGAGGCGTAAAGGTCGCCAATCTGCTGGCTAACGCCCGGAGTCGGGTTGGCAGCAGCTTCTTCGAGGATGGCCTGCACCGCGGCTTCTGCACCATCGGCGAGGATTGAAAATGCGCCGTAGATCGACTTATCTGCCGGAATTTCGGTCTCTTTCAACCAGGTTCCATTGATGTGGCGGAAGAAATCTTCCTGAGCGCGAACTGCTAAATCTGCTGCGGTGGCATCGATGCCATATTGGGCTGTCATACCAACAGTCTAAAGCGGTAAAATTGCCACGTGGAACTACAGAAAATCATTCTTTATTACGGCTTTACTTCGCTCGAAGACCCTGAGGCCGTGAAGCTCTGGCAGAAGACTCTTTGCGAGAGCCTTGGCCTAAAGGGCCGCATCCTCGTGAGCAAGCACGGCATCAACGGAACCCTGGGTGGCGACATGAGCGCGCTAAAGAAGTACATCCGTGCCACCAAGGAATACCCTGGCTTCCGCAAGATTGACTTCAAGTGGAGCGAGGGAACCGGTAACGACTTCCCACGCCTATCGGTCAAGAACCGCAAGGAAATCGTGGCGTTCGGTGCACCGGACGAGCTAATCGTCGATGCCAAGGGTGTCGTCGGTGGCGGTAAGCACCTAAAGCCTGAAGAAGTTAACAAACTTGTAGCCGAGCGCGGAGACGATGTCGTCTTCTTCGATGGCCGCAACGCATTCGAGGCACGTATCGGTAAGTTCAAGAACGCGATTGTTCCGAACACCGAGACCACCCGCGACTTCATCGCCGACCTAGAGAGCGGTCGCTACGACCACCTCAAGGACAAGCCAATCGTCACTTACTGCACCGGTGGCATTCGCTGCGAGATCCTCTCCCCAATCATGATCAACCGCGGTTTCAAGGAGATCTACCAGATTGAGGGCGGCATCGTTCGATACGGCGAGAAGTTCCCAGACACCGAGGACAGCCTCTGGGAGGGTTCACTCTACGTATTCGACAAGCGCATGAACGTTGACTTCTCGGACAAAGCAAAGACCATCGGTCAGTGCGAAAAGTGTTCGGCACCAACCAGCAAGTTCTACAACTGCGCTAACTTGGCCTGCCGCGATCTCGTGCTGCTTTGCGAGGACTGCTCGCACGACGACGCCAACCGAGCCTGCACCCACGAGCACACTCGCGGACGCAATCTAGACATCGCCGGCTAACCGGTTTCGTCTAATACCTAACAGATTCCGAGCCAGCCAATGTTGCTTTACCTCATCGCCGATGCCGCTGCCTGCGGTGAACGCGGTGTAGTGCAGACTGCTCGTGAGGCTGCAAACAATGGAGTCTCGCTCATTCAGCTGCGCGACTTCACAAGCCACGATTCGGAATACTGCGAAACCGCTACGGCGATCATGGATGCCATCAGTGGCACCGCTGCCAAGTTCATCGTGGGCGAGCGCCCACATCTGGTTCAGCGTCTTGGCGCGCACGGTGTGCACATCGGTGAAAAGTACCGCGACATTCGCACTGCTCGCGAGGAGATTGGCCGCCAGGCACTCCTAGGCGTTTCGGGCTTTACTGCCGAGCAGATCGTTGCCGATGTTGGCGCAGACTTCAGTGTTGATTACTTGAGCGTCGGGCCGGTCTGGGAGACGGTGAGTAAACCGGATGCCGGGGCCGCTATCGGACCTGAGCAGGCCGAGGCTCGCGCTGCAGGAAGTCCTTTCGCATCGATGTTAATCGGCGGAATCACCTACCAAAACATCGGCGAACTTAAGAACATCCCAGCCTCAGGAGCGGTAGTTCTCGGCGAGATTTGCCGTGCCAAGAATGTTGGCTTTGCCACCCGTAACCTCATTGCGGCTCTGAACAAGAAGTAGTTCTAGGCGAACAAAACCGCGGCCACTGTTACCGCAATCGCACTGCCCCAAGCGGCAATGTCCAACCAAGATATTCTGGCCGGAACAGCCCAGGAACGTCTTAGGCGGTGACCGCTTTCATCGGTGGCTGAAAAACCACGGGCTTCCATTGAGATTGCGGTTTGAGTTGCCCCGCGAGTAGCGCTTACCAACAAGCCAAAGGTCATGTCCTTAGCCTCTGCGATGCGCGCAATCGGAGACCCACCGCGCGCGATGCCTCGCACTTTACGCACCTGTGCCAACTGCACCCAAGTTTGATTGAGTTGCTGAAGTTTTGTGAACGCGACCATCGCTGCCACAACTGGTCGTGCTGGCAATCGCAGGATCTGGCCAAACTGGTCTCCCATTTCGGCAGGATCTATAAGCCTCGCAAGCAGGTATGCGGGCAGGGCAAAGAACGCGATACGAGCCGACGTGGTCGCAGCCTGAACGGCGTCGTGCGAATCACTTAGCAGCCAGTTTGTCAGGAAGACCGAACCGAGCCCGAGGAGAACCCAACGTAGGCCAGAGAGGTTTGACTTTAGCTTTTTACCCTTGCCCGCTAGAACGGCAAAGCACAATACCAAGGCTGCCAAAATCACGATGGTGGCCACACCGGCGAGCGCCTGACCTGGACTTCGCAACCAGAAAGAGCCGGCAAGCAGAAGTAGACCGGAGCCAATAGCGCCAAGTGGCGTCAGCACCGTGCGGCGCTCCTTAACAAGCGCGTTTTCGGTCACTGCAATCTCGGCAGGGATCTCAAGAACTTCATCGGCGTAGGCAAGGAGTGCCGAGTCGTGAGTGGCTATGAAAATACTCATTCCTCTGTTGCGAGCTGCAACCAGTTCGTGCACAATCTTGGCCCAATTGAAAGTGTCTTGACCAACAGTTGGCTCGTCGAGCAGAAGGGTGTCCGGCTGAGCTAGCAGCGCACTAGCCAAGGCCAAGCGGCGCTGCTCTCCCCCAGAAAGTTGATGCGGATCTTGATTGAGGTGGCTTACTAATCCGAGCCTCTCGAGCAGGGCGGCAGCTTCGGTATCCGCAGCTTGTGTGCCGGCTAATGCACTGGCTAGAACCGTATTCCCTGCGATAGTGAGTGCCGCATTCTGAGGCGACCAGCCGATTCTCCGGTTTCCTTCAGTTTGCGCAGCCGCCTGCAGTTCTGCCAGCTTGCCATTCAACCAAGTGGTCTTACCGGAACCGCTAGGGCCAACCAGAGCGACCAGGGAACCGCGGTTGGCGGTAGGCGCGACCTCGGATTCAACAGCGAATGAAGCAGAACCCGGCAACCAAAGACCAAAAGACTCAAGCTCGGCTCGATGACTGCGCAAAATTTGTGCGCTGGGCCCGTCGGCAATGATTCTGCCGGCCGAGTCAAGCACAATTACGCGCTGAACCAAAGGTAGCCAAGGCTCAAAGATATGCTCGGCAACTAATAGGGTGGCACCAGATTCCGCTAGGTATAGGGCGACCGCTTCGCGAACCTGCGCGGCTGAGCCTTCGTCCAGCATCGAAGTTGGCTCATCAAGTAGCAGAAGTTTTGGTGAGAGAGTGAGCAACCCTGACAAAATCGCACGTTGCAGCTGCCCGCCGGACAGTGTGGCTATCGTCCGATGCTGGGGCAGGTCGAGGCCGGTCTGCTTGAGCGCCGAAGTCACGAGTTCGCTCATCCGGGCAGTTTCTATTCCGGCGCTTTCCGCCCCGAACGCTACGTCCCGGAAGATGGTATTTCCGACACTGGCATCGATGGCATTCTGCAGCAGGAGACCAGAAGCCGGCGCCACAACCTCACCTGAAAAGACGTGTGATTCGAGGGTTTGAAGTGCGCCACTCAGAGTGAGCAGCAAGGTCGACTTGCCGGCACCACTTGGACCTAGGAGCAAAATACGCTCCCCTGGAGATACGTTAAAAGACACGTCGTCGAGCACTGGCGTGGTTTCCCCGAAAGGAACTACGCTCAGTCGCTCGACGACTATGTTCATTAGTCTGGCCTCGGAACTTACCCGATTACTACTTGGTCTCGCGCCCTGCTGCGAATGCGGAAAGCGCTCCGGCCTTGGCCATGCTCTGAACTAACGCCCAGCCACCAGCGCCAGCGATTACAGCACCTGAAATAACACCGCAGAGCATGTAGATGAGCTTGTTTATGACGCTGTAGTCAGGAACCCAAGCGTAGTATTCGTAAAACACCTCGAATACAGCAGAGAATGCGCCACCGAGCGCTGCCCATCCGATTGAGAACTTCTTGTAGCGAAGCAATGCAAAGATGATTTCGACTCCGGCTGCCTGTGCCAGGGCGGAAACTAGCACGGTGATGCCCCAGGTGTTACCCAAGAGAAGTTCCACGTTTGCAGCGATTAGCTCGGTGAATAGTGCCGCACCCGGCTTGCGTACCAGGACCATGCCCACTACTGCAGGCAGAATCCAGACACCTAACTGCAGTTCGCCAATTGGTGGATAGAAGGCGGTGAATGCGCCTACCGCAGGGTAGACGAATACGTCGTAACCCCAGAAGGCCACGCCTAGCGCTACCGCAACGATTGCCGCGGTAACTAGGTCTACTGTTCGCCAAGCGAACGCGGATTTTGGTGCGTTTTTGTTGATTGTTGTCATTGTGCTTCCTTGATCAGTTGCCTCAAAGAAGAGCGACGCATATGCGTCGACTGAGATACTCGACTTCCTACGCCGGTGCTAACCGGTTCAGGTTCGAGGGTCTGTGGATCACCACACTCTCAGCGCCTAAGGCGCTCCCCTGTCGTACTCTTCGATGGTACCTCACAACTCCGGCAAAAGGTAAACCCCGATCGCCGAGACGACCGGGGTTCGCGCGGCCATAAGGGCCGCTGCCTATTCAGCGAAGTTAGTTGAAGCTGACGGTGATTGGTGCCGAAGCTGCAACTGTTGCAGTGCCATCTGCTGCTGTGGTCACTGTCAGCAGAACAGGGGTGCCAGTCTTCGCCGCAATGTTGTTTGCAGAGTCTGCTACGACGGTTAGGTAGACGGCGAATTTCTCAACACCTGCGGTACGACCAGCAGGAACGCTGTTGGTTCCGGTAAGGGTTCCATTACTTAGGACCAGATTGGTGATCTGTGGGCCCTGACCGAGGCCCATTCCCTTGCCATGGCCCATAGGACCGTGGCCACGACCCATGCGCATTCCCATTCCTGCGGCAGGTCCATCACCATCTTTATCGCCCGCTCCAAAGCTAGGCGCACCGGTAGCTGACGGTGCCGGGGTGGTGGTTCCAGTTGCGGAAGGAGCCCAAGCACCTGCCGCGCCATTCGCTACACCAGGGCCGTCGCCATCGTTATCGCCCTTAGGCCCCTTACCGAATGGTGGGACCGGTGGTGTCGCAGGCGCACTGGTGGCATCAGCCGCTAGAGGAACAACTTTGAAGACAAGGTGCTTCGCTGCGGTAGCAGCATCGGCGTAGGCGCTAGGTACACCGGTTACGGTGAAGTTGACGGTAGCGAACTTAGGTGCTGTCGGTGCGTTGTTGCCAGATGTAGTGGTTCCGGATGCAGCCTTCTTGGTTGTGCTGGTGGTGAATGAGTTGCCCGATGCAGTGTGGCTCTTTGCCATCGCTGGCGCTACCGAACTCATGGTGAGTAGGGTTGCAACGCCAAGGCTAACTGCGGTTGTAGTAACTGCGATGTGCTTCTTCATGGAATCCTCTTTCGTTAGGGGGAAGTTTCCTACGAGATTGAGGTTAGAAGTCCGAAAGCGCCAAAAACGCGAAACTCAGGCTACTCTTTGGAGTCTTTCAGGGGATTCTATGAGGTGTCACAAAGTTCTCCCAGATAAGTCCTTGAGAAGGCCTCTGGGAGTCGTTTACAGCTCTTTACTGGTTACTGAATGCGGCGTCGAACGAAGCGCTTGGTAGGTCCCACAGAAGCGAGCGAATGTAGCCAACCGCTTCCTTAGCTCCATGCAGACGGTCCATTCCAGCATCTTCCCATTCGATACTGATCGGACCCTTGTAGCCAATTGCCTCAAGTGCACGGAAGGAGTCTTCCCAAGGTACATCGCCGTGGCCGGTCGAGACAAAGTCCCATCCGCGACGAGGGTCGCCCCAAGGCAGGTGCGAACCCATGACGCCAGCGCGACCGTTGCGAGGACGCATGCGGGTGTCCTTGCAGTCAACGTGGTAAATGCGGTCCTTGAAGTCGACGATGAAACCGACAGGATCAATGTTCTGCCACATCATGTGGCTTGGGTCCCAGTTGAAACCGAAAGCCTCGCGGTGGTTGATTGCCTCCAGAGTGCGAACGCTCGACCAGTAGTCGTAAGCGATCTCACCAGGGTGAACCTCGTGCGCGAACTTCACACCCTCGGCATCGAAGACATCGAGGATTGGGTTCCAACGGTTTGCAAAGTCTTCAAAGCCCTGCTCGATTCGCGATGCAGGCACTGGTGGGAACATTGCCACGTATGGCCAAATGTTCGATCCGGTAAAGCCAACAACAACGTCAACTCCAAGCTTGCGAGCAACTCGGGCAGAGCGCTTCATGTCCTCGGCTGCGCGCTGACGAACGCCCTCGGCATCGCCATCACCCCAAACATAAGGACGCAAGATTGCCTGGTGACGGAAATCGATTGGGTCATCACAAACTGCCTGGCCGGCTAGGTGGTTCGAGATTGCGTAAACCTTCAGGCCGTACTTGTTAAGGATGTCGAGGCGTGACTGAACGTAAGCGTCATCTTTGTCCGCACGTTCGAGGTCTAGGTGATCACCGGAAGCTGCGATTTCGAGCCCGTCATAACCCCAGCTCGCCGCAAGGCGCGCAACTTCTTCGAAAGGCAGATCTGCCCATTGTCCGGTGAACAGGGTTACTGGATGTGAAGACATCTTTATCTCTTTCGTTGCGGGTGGTGCGTTTGAGTTTTGGAACTTCTGATCTTAAAGATTTACCCAAGCGCCAGTCTTAGCCGATTCGATAACGGCTTCAATGACCTTGGATGAGCGGTGACCATCGGCGAACATTGGAACGCCATCGATGACCTCACCTCTGACAGTTGCGTACACATCGCGAACATAGCCTGCGAATGCATCAACGTAGCCCATCGGGTGCCCGGAAGGAACCGTGGAGAGACGGTTTGCTTCCGGACTGTTTTGACTGTCATCGCGCGGTAGCAGAATGCTTCCCTCACGGCGGCCAACCCAAATGGTTTCAGGGTGTTCCTGATTGAACTCGATGCTTTCGGCCTGGCCGGCAATATCTAGCAGCAGGCGGTTCTTGCGTCCCGGCGCTACCTGCGAAACCATCAGAGTTCCGATCACTCCGGCGGCCGACTTGAAGATTAGAACTGCCTCATCTTCAGTTTCTACCTTCTTGCCACCGCGCTCGGCGTGAACGATATTTGTGACGGCGTTCAGGCTCACGATTCGATCGTTGAGCATGAATTCCATCAGGTCTACTAGGTGCGAGCCAATGTCAGCAAAGGCACGCGACGCACCACCGGCAGCCGACGAGACTCGCCAGTTGTCATCAACAGACTCAAGGAGCCAGTCCTGCAGGTACGAGCCGCGGACGCTGAAAATGCGGCCGGTAGTGCCATCTGCGATACGAGCACGAGCCTCGCGGGCCAGCGGGTGGAATCGGTAGATGAACGGCACCGATGCAACCACCCCGGCAGCTGCCGCAGCTTCCACCAATGCCCCTGATTCAGCCGATGAAACCGCAAGAGGCTTCTCACAGATGACGTGCTTACCTGCCGCAATTGCCTTGTGGGCAAGTTCGGCGTGAGTAGCATTCGGAGTGCAAATGTGCACTAGATCGATTTGCGGATCGTTGATAAGTTCGTCAACGGTTGCATACCAAGTTGGGATGTTTAGAGCCTCAGCTGCGCGCTTAGCGCCATCCGCGCTTGAAGACGCAACAGCTACCAGATTGGCGCCGGCAGAGCGAGCCGCTTGCGTGTGCACGCGACCCATGAAACCGCCACCGATGATGCCAACTCGAAGTGCTGCTGTCTGTGCCATTGGTGTTCCTTCAGGTGCTATTAGCTAAGCGTTGCGTTCATTGGATCCCAGTCAGCAGGCAGTGGCTTCACCTCAGGAAGTGAGGAAGTCACCTCTACCCAAGACTTGGACTCAATTGCATCGTTGATAGCCAACATAATGTCGAGAACGTGGAAAGCGATATCTCCAGGGATGCGAACTGGGCGACCTTCACGGATTGCCTGGGCCATCTCGGTAACTCCGGTGCCACGACCGTAGGTTGTTCCGGTAAGTGGAACCTCCTCGGTGATGTTCTCCATGGTCTCGCCATTTACGCCCTTGAACAGGAGGTTCTTGCCGTCAAACATGTTTGGGTCTGGCAATGAGATGCTGCCTGCAGTTCCGTTAACTTCAACGAAGCCCATGCGGAACAGGGTCGATTCGAAGCTGAAGATGCACTGTGCGCTCGAGCCGTTTTCGAACTCCAGCATCGCGCCAACGTGAGTTGGTACCTCAACTGGGAATTCGGTTCCAGCCTTTGGGCCAGTTGCGATTACGCGAGTTTCCTTGGCCTTAGAGCCGGTGGCGCTCACACGCGCAACCGGACCGAAAATCGAAACCAAAGTGCTCAGGTAGTAAGGACCCATGTCCATCAACGGACCTGCGCCCTTTGCGAACAAGAACTCTGGGCTTGGGTGCCAAGACTCTGGGCCACCAACCTGGAACATCGTCATGGCGGTTAGCGGCTTGCCAATCTTGCCATCCGCGATTGCGCGAAGACCAGTCTGAATACCGCCACCGAGGATTGTGTCAGGTGCGACACAAACCAATACGCCTGCTGCGTCGGCCGCCTTGCGAACGGCCTCAGCCTGCTCACGAGTCACCGCGTATGGCTTCTCGCTCCAAACGTGCTTGCCGGCTGCGATGCACTTTAGGTCTACCTCTGCGTGCGCTGCAGGAATAGTTAGGTTCACTACGATTTCAACGTCTGGGTTAGCCAAAAGCTCTTCGACAGAGCCGCTTCCAACCACACCGTATTTGTCTGCCTGTGCGCGAGCGCGATCGAGGTCAAGGTCAGCGATGAACTGAACCTTTACGTCTGGGAACTTAACTAGGTTGGTCAGGTACTGGTCGCTGATGTTTCCAGCACCGATGAATCCAATGCCTACTGGACCGGTCTTGCCGGTAGATGCATTTGCCATTAGCCGCGCACTTCCTTTACGAACTTTAGGCTCTGTGCGATGCCGTCGAAGACGTCTCCGCCGGTGTACAGATCGAACTCAACTACTGGAAGTGCATGTGGCGCGGCCTCAAGAACTTCACGAACTGGAATCTGACCGGTACCGGCTGGAACCTGCTTAGCAGTGTCGCCATCCTTGTTTCCGTCCTTGATGTGCAGAGCTACAACACGCGCACCAAGCTTCTTCAAGTATTCAGGTGCGCTAACGCCACCAACCTCGCACCAGAAAGTATCGATCTCTAGGACGATACTCGGGCTCAGGTGAGAGATAAAGAAGTCGAGAGCGATCTCGCCATCGATGCGGTTTGAGAATTCCCAGTTGTGGTTGTGGTAACCAATGGTGATTCCGTAAGCCTCAGCCTTAGCCGCCGCTGCGTTCAGTTCCGCTGCGAAACCCTTGATGGCTTCAGCATCGGTCCAAAACTCAGGAAGAGTGAATGGGTCAATAAGAGTCTTGATACCAAGTTTCTTGGCAGCCTCAAGAATAGGAACTACGTCCTCGCCAATTAGCTTCGCGTGGCCAGTTGGAGCGGTGAGGTTGTTAGCCTTTAGCGCCTCAACGAACTCATCCGCGCGGTCGACAAAACCATATGGCTCGACCTGGGTGAAGCCTGCAGCCGCGACCTTAGCGATAGCGCTTGGAAGGTCGGCTGCAATGGCATCGCGCACGGTGTAAAGCTGAACCGATGGAGCTAGTTTGGACATCGATGTCCCTTTCTATTGGTGAAACTCTTATTGAAGTTGCTGGGGCTTAGCCCTTGACTGCGCCATCCATAACACCGGCAACAAACTGCTTTGCGGTGACTACGAACAAGACAATCAGCGGCATAGCCATAACTAGCGAGCCACCAAGGATGGCAGGGTAACTAGGGTTGTTAGCCGCATTCAGCTGCGAAACTGCCACCTGTGCGGTGAAGTTGTCAGGAGTCTGAGTGATGATCAATGGCCATGCGAAGTCGTTCCAGGCAGTTAGGAATGCAAACAAACCGAGAACGAATG
Organism: Actinomycetota bacterium; assembly: GCA_041169005.1. Classification (GTDB taxonomy): domain Bacteria; phylum Actinomycetota; class Actinomycetes; order Actinomycetales; family Microbacteriaceae; genus Rhodoluna. Next base: position 2,281 of record JBEEJV010000018.1, on the reverse strand, counting down.
CGGTTGAACGAACCATTGGAAGCGCAATCGCCCAGTAGACGCGGAAGAAGCTCGCGCCATCCATCTGACCGGAGTCGATGAGTTCCTGTGGCACGTTCGAAACCATTGCCTGACGCATCCAGAACACACCGAACACACTTGCCAGGTAAGGCAGGATAAGCGCAGCGAGGGTGTCGACAAGACTGAGGTTTGCCATCAATAGGTAGAGCGGGATGATTCCGAGCTGAACTGGAATCATTAGGAACGCCATGGTCAATCCGAAGAGTGCGTTGTTTCCGCGGAAGCGCAGCTTTGCGAAGGCAAAACCAGCCAGTGTGCTTGTGAACACCTGGACCACAGCGACAACGATCGAGACGAAGAACGAGTTACGGTAAACGGTCCAGATGTTGAACATCTCCATGATGTGGGAAAAAGTGTTGTTCCACTGGTCGCCCGGCAGCACGGTAGGTGGCACGGTAGCAATTGCGGCGTTAGTGCTGGATCCAATTACGTACATCCAGTAGAACGGGAAGATCGAAAGTAGTGCTACAGCTACGAGCATTCCGTAAAGCGATGGCTGCTTTAGCCAGTTGAATGAAATCTTCATGGTTACTTGTCTCCCTTAACCAACTTGTTGCTGATGAAGAAGTTGATTCCAACAACTACAGCGATGATGAGCGATAGTCCGATTGCGATTGCCGATGAGTAACCGAGTCGCAACTGGCTAAAGGCCTGATCGAAGAGGAACAGGGTCACGGTTCGGAACTGGCCCGAAGCACCACCCGAGTAGTTTCCGCCACCGAACTGGAATGGCTCGGCGAAGATCTGTAGACCACCGATAGTGGAGGTTACGACAGTGAAGAAGATAGTTGGGCGGATCTGCGGGATGGTGATGTTGAAGAACTGCGACAGCTTGCTCGCGCCGTCTACTTCTGCAGCTTCGTAAAGCTCCGCAGGGATTGACTGAAGCGCGGCTAGGAAGATTAGTGTGTTGTAACCGGTCCAGCGCCAGTTAACCATCAGCGCGATGACGATCTGACCTGGAAGGGTGTCTGCGTGCCACATGATTGGCTGAAGACCCAAAAGCTGGAGACCCCAGTTCATCATGCCGCCGTGATCGGCAAACATGGCGCCGAATACAACCGCAACCGCGACGGTAGAGGTGATGAACGGGAAGAGGATGACTGCACGCCAGAAGGTGCGGAGCTTGAGGTTCTTAGCGTTCAGAACGATAGCCAAAAGCAATGCGGCGATAAGCTGCGGAACCGATGACAATAGGAAGATGCTCAGAGTGTTTCCGAGAGCCGCGTAGAAGCGAGTGTCAGCGAAAAGTTCCTGGTAGTTGGCAAACCCTACCCATTCCTGGGTGCCGAGAAGGTCCCAGTTGAAGAACGATACGTAAACGGTAAAGAGAATTGGCAGCAAGCCAAACGCGCCGAATAGTAAGAAGAATGGGGAGAGGAATACGTATCCCGCAACCGTCTCATTCTTTCTTGAGATGTGGACTTTCTTACTTGCCATTTTTGCCTCTACCTAGTTGTGACTTTGGTGCTTTGAACGTTTGATGCTGTTCAAAGTAATGGGGCGCCAGGTGACTGACGCCCCACTACCTTTATTGAACTGGGCCTTACTTCGAAGGTCCTACGTTCTTCTGGATTTCTGCGATTGCAGCCGACCAAGCAGCCGCGCCCGATGCCTTGCCCTGTGCAACAGTTGCTGCTGCGTTCTGGAACGAGGTACCGATGCTTGCGCTCTTAGGGCCAAGGATCGCTGGCTTTAGGCTTGCAGCCGACGAGCCGTAGATCTTGCCAACAGGAGCATCCTGGAAGTAAGCATCCTTGTAACCGGTAACTGCAGGGTCGTTTAGAGCTGCAACTGCCGATGGAAGGTTACCCTTGGTAAGGAAGATGGTCTTCTGCTGTGCAGGAGCTAGTAGCCACTTCACGAACTCAGCAGCTTCCTTAGGGTGCTTGGTGCTCTTTGCAACGGTGACCCATGAGCCACCCCAGTTGCCGCCGCCACCAGGAACAGTTGCTACGTTCCAGTCGCCAGCCGACTTAGGTGCGATTCCCTTGATCATGGTTAGCATCCAGGCTGGAGCTAGAACAGCTGCTGCGTTGCCGCCAGCGATTGCTGCGTTCCACTCGGTGCTGAACACTGCAGCCGAACCCGAGTAAGGTGCGATTGCAACGGTGGTGTCCCATGCTGCCTTAACAAGCTTGTTGCTTGCGTAGATTAGGTTGCCCTTTGCGTCGTAGAACTGAGTTGGGTTCTGAGCGACGATACCGCTGAAGATACCCTG
>JBEEJV010000017.1:0-3213 GCA_041169005.1 Actinomycetota bacterium | reverse complement strand
TCGCCCGGTAGGTATCCCATCTTAAGCTGCTCTGCAGAACAGCCAGTAAGTAGGAGCAAGGAAGCAGCAGCCGGAATTGCGGCCCACTTCATTCGGCGCTTAGGTAGCACAATCGACCCTTCAGAAAATCCAAATGTTACCCCTCTATCCTATTCCCCGACGGCCTTAGGATTTGGCAGAAACGGCGGATTTTTCGAGGAAAAGACAAGGATTTTCTACTCCTGGCTGGTGCCGCAGGACTAGGCCCCACAAGCATCCTCGCCAAACGAAAACACCCGTCGCCGAAGCAACGGGTGTCTTGGTTAAAGCTGGCTTAGTTGAAGCTGTCGCCACAGGCGCATGAGCCCTGAGCGTTTGGGTTGTCGATGGTGAAACCCTGCTTCTGGATGGTGTCTTCAAAGTCGATCGAAGCGCCATCTAGGTATGGAACCGACATTGGGTCTACAACAACCTCAACGCCGTCGAATTCCTTGATTGCGTCGCCTTCGGCGAGGGTCTCGTCGAAGTAAAGCTGGTAGATAAGGCCGCTGCAGCCACCAGGCTGAACAGCAATGCGAAGGCGAAGGTCGTCGCGACCCTCAGCCGAAATAAGGCTCTTTACCTTTGACTTTGCGGTCTCGGTGAGCTGAACACCGTGGGTAGGCGCTTCGTTTAGCAAGTCGGTCATGGTTGTCCTTCTTTCGCGGGAACTTGACTGCAATTGTAAATCAGTTTTTGCGTGAATTGCTTCCCAAAAGCAACAGAGTTTCGGCCAACATTGCCTTTTTCAAGCCACCAAGATCGACAGATTCATTTGGGCTGTGCGCACGTGAGTCTGGGTCTTCAACGCCTGTTACCAAAATCTGCGCGCTCGGGAACAGTTCCACCAAATCGGCGATGAATGGAATGGAGCCACCGATACCGATATCAACCGATTCGTGACCGTAGGCGGTGCTGAGAGCCGCATCCATGAGCGGTTTTGCCCATCCGGTGGAGTCAACAGCGAAAGGCTGACCCGATTCAAACTCCTGGAAAGTGAGTTCCGCCCCGAAAGGCACATTGTCTTGAAGGTGCTTGCGCAGAATAGCTAGAGCCTCTGCAGGCACCTGTCCCGGAGCAATTCGCATGCTAACCACCGCCTTGACGGTTGGAAGCAGGGTGTTACTTGAGAGCGCGACGGTCTGAGCGTCGATTCCGATGACGGTGATTGCAGGTTTGGTCCAGTTGCGGTCCAGAATCGTTCCATCACCGATGAGCGAAACCTGATCGAGCACTCCGCTGTCGCGGCGCGCATCCGCTTCTGTGTAAGGCAAATCAGCTGCTTTGCCAGTGACCAGCCCCTTGACAGCAACATTGCCCTTATCGTCGTGCAAGCTCGCCAGCACACGCACCATAGCCATCATTGCGTCAGGCACCACTCCCCCAAACATGCCGCTGTGAACGGCATGATCGAGCGTGCGAACCTCAATGGTCTGCGACACTAGGCCGCGCAAAGTCGTAGTGATGGCAGGGACTTCAACCGACCAGTTACCTGAATCCGCTACAACGATTACATCGGCTTTCAAATCATCCTGATTCGACTCAAGGAAATTGCGGAAGGATGGGCTACCAGCTTCCTCCTCCCCCTCGATGAAGCAGGTAATACCAAGGTCGAAATCGTTGCCGAGCAGTTCTTTGATGGCGGAGATAGCCATTAGGTGAGCAACGATGCCCGCCTTGTCGTCCGCCGCTCCACGTCCGTACATGCGGCCGTCACGGATGGTTGGCTGGAATTCAGGTGTCTTCCAAATAGTGGCATCACCCGGTGGCTGCACGTCGTGGTGAGCATAGAGAAGAATTTGCGGCGCACCATTTTTAGCAGCGCGTCGTGCTACCACAGCCGGTGAGCCAAGCTTGCCATCGGCGTCTGGGATCTCAGCCCGTCGAATGTCTACCCAGTCGAATACGCCAGTGCCCTCAAGGAGACTCGCAACAGCTTGCGCACTCTTTTCAAGGTTCTCCGGATCGAAGGCTTCCCAAGCGATGCCGGGTATGCGCACCAGTTCACCGAGAACGCCCACCAACTTCGGGAACCGGGCATCAATGAATTTCTCAGACTGCGAAACGAGCTCTTGGTTCAACAGGTTCTCTAGTGACATAAAGGTAATCTTATTGAACAAGCCAATCCACGAGGACTTTGATGACTGAACAAGAACCAACCGGCAAGGTTGCCGGTAAGGGTAAAGCAACCCCATCGCGTAAGCAGCAGGAAGCTGCAAACTTTAAGCCAATCGTAGGCACACCTAAGACCCCTGCCGAGAAGAAGGCAGCAAAGGCCAAGGAAGCCGAAGAGCGCGCGAAGATTCGCGCCGGTATGGCATCGGGCGACGAGCGCTTCTTACCTGCTCGAGACAAGGGTCCGCAGAAGAAGCTGGTTCGCGACCTAGTCGACTCACGTCTGACCGTGGGTGAACTGATGATTCCCGTAATGGTCATGGTTCTGTTCCTTAGCGGAATTCCAAACCAGGCGCTTCAGAGCGGTCTCGTTATCGCGATGTGGGCCGTGATGCTGGGCATCGTGCTAGATGGTTTCGTGATCAACCGCAAGATCAAGAAGGTTGCGGCGGAAAAGTTCGGTGAAAGCAAAGTCGAACCAGGGCTCGGTTGGTACGGCGTTGTCCGCGCAACCCAGCTCCGTCTGCTTCGCATGCCTAAGCCACAGACCGGTCGCGGAGTTAAGAAATAAACTTCAAGCTTTGTTGCTTTAGAAAGAGGAGCTTCTGCAATCGCAGGGCTCCTCTTTGCTTTAGCATCAGATTTACTCAGTAGGACAAGGAAGTTCAAATGGAATATCGCTACCTCGGCAACAGCGGCTTCAAAATCGGTGAAGTAACCTACGGCAACTGGCTGACTCACGCACAGCAGATTGACGACAGCGTGGCTGTCAAAACCGTGCACGCCGCTTTGGATGGCGGAATCACGACCTTCGATACTGCGGATGTCTATGCAAACCAGGCTGCGGAAGTGGTGTTGGCGAAGGCGCTCGCGGGGCAGCAACGTGAAAATCTCGAGATTTTCACCAAGACCTACTGGCCAGTTGGAAAATCAGGCCCAAACGACACCGGATTGTCCCGCAAGCACATCATGGACAGCATCAATGGCAGCCTGCGCCGACTAGACACCGATTATGTAGATCTCTATATCGCCCACCGATACGACTATGAAACGCCTCTTGAAGAAACGATGCAGGCCTTT
>JBEEJV010000016.1:0-5966 GCA_041169005.1 Actinomycetota bacterium | reverse complement strand
CGCCGGCGGTGATGGCGGAGAGATCGACAAAACGACGACCGCTCTCCCTCGCAATGGCCTGAGCGAGAGTAGTTTTACCGGTTCCCGGAGGACCCCACAAAAGCAGAGAGGTTGTCGATGCAGACTTGGCATCGGTGACAGGAGCCGCCAGCTGACGCAGCGGCGAGCCGGCCCTTAGGAGCTGCTGTTGACCAACAACCTCGGCAAGCGAGCGCGGCCGCATGCGGGCGGCTAAAGGAACCGCCGTGGCGAACAGGTTCAGGTCATCGGTCACTGACCCAGAATGCCATAAAATCGAGGAAGTACGTCTCTAATGAGACGCTCATTCGCATATCAGGAGTTATTCGTGGCTAGCAATAAAGAGATCAAGGCGCAGGCAGCTGCCCGCAAGCGTGCTTTCGAGGCAAAGCAGCAGGTGCGTGAGCTGGCTATCGCAAAGCGTAAGAACGACAACAAGTTCGCCTTGGTACTTGGCGCGGTAGCTGTAGTTATTGCCCTTGCAGCAACCTACGGACACGCAGCTCTCACTCCGGTGGCTAGTCCAACTGCTTCGGCAAGCGCGACGCCGTCCGCTAGCGCAACCACTGCAGCCCCAGCAAACTCAGACAAGGTTCCAAGGTCTTCGCTTGCTGAAAACCGCACCTGGGCAGGAAGCATCCAGATCAACGGCAAGAAGCTTTGGGTCACCCTTGACGGCGCCAAGGCGCCACAGGCCGTTGCCAACTTCATCACTCTCGCAAAGCAGGGCTTCTACAGCCAGGTTTCCTGCCACCGCCTAACCACCGCTGGCATCTACGTTCTTCAGTGTGGCGACCCGAAGGGTGACGGCACCGGCGGTCCAGGCTACAGCTGGGGTCCTATCGAGAACGCACCGGCCGACAACGTTTACAAGGCTGGCGTCCTAGCGATGGCCCGTCAGGGCGGAAACGGCTCATCTATGGGCTCACAGTTCTTCATCGTCTACAAGGACAGCACCATCCCGTCTGACAACGCTGGTGGATACACCGTCTTCGGCAACGTACTCAAGGGCATTGATGTTGTGGACAAGGTTGTAGCAGGCGGTGTAGCCGGTGGCAGCAGCGATGGTAAGCCGGCAATCGAGACCAAAATCGGTGCAATCAGCCTGAAGTAGGCGAACTAGACTAAAAGAGTCTTATCTAGGGCATGGATAAAGCCGTGCCATCAAACAACAGGAGCTCCAAGTGGCAACTAACTCTAAGTTCGGTCGCGTAGACGCCGAGAACAACGTATTCGTCATCGAAGGCGCCGCTGAGCGTCGCGTTGGCCAGTACTCAAACGTAACCCCAGAGGAAGCTCTTGTTTTCTACGAGCGTAAGTTTGGCGACCTAGAGGCACAGGTTCGCATCTTGGAGCAGCGCGTAACCGCAGGCGCGGACGCTCACTCGTTGAAGAAGAACCTCACCACTCTGAACGCCGAGCTTGTAGAGCCAAACGTGGTTGGAGACATCGCAGAGCTTCGCGCTCGCGTCGCTGCTGTGACCGGCAAGGTTGAGGCTTTGGTTGCCCAGAAACACGAAGCCAACAAAGAGGAAACTGGTGCAGCACTAGCTGAGCGCGCCAAGATCGCAGACGCCGCTGAAGCAATTGCAAACCAGGACGCAGCGAAGACTCAGTGGAAGAGCTCGAGCGCCCAGATGACTGCACTATTCGAGCAGTGGCAGAACGCACAGAAGACCGGTCCAAAGCTACCTAAGGCAGAGGCAGACGTAATCTGGAAGCGCTTCTCGGCAGCCCGCACCAAGTTTGACGCTGCAAAGCGCCACTACTTCGCTAACCTTGATGCCGCAAACAAGGCAGTCAAGAGCAAGAAGACAAACATCGTTACTGCTGCGGAAGCCCTAGTGGCAAAGGGTGCGGATGCCGTTGTTGAGTACCGCAAGCTACTCGACGAATGGAAGGGCGCTGGCCGCTCGCAGAGCAAGGTGGACGACGAGCTTTGGGCACGCTTCAAGGCAGCCGGCGACGCCATCTACGCAGCCAAGGGCGAGCAGATCCAGGTTGAGAACACCGAGTTCTCGGCAAACCTAGCCGTAAAGCTTGAGCTTCTAGCCGAGGCTGAGAAGACCGTAAAGCCAGAGAAGAACCTAGCCGAAGCAAAGAAGACTCTTGCTGCCATTCAGGCAAAGTGGGAGAAGGCTGGCAAGGTTCCACGCGAAAAGGTTCGCGAGGTTGAAGACCGCCTGAAGGCCGTCGAGGCCAAGGTTCGCCAGGTTGAGCAGGAAGAATGGCGCAAGACCGACCCTGCAGCAATCGAGCGCACCAACTCAGTGCTCTCCCAGCTCGAAGACTCGATCGTAAAGCTCGAAGACAACCTCAAGGCCGCTAAGGCTAAGAAGGACGCCAAGGCGACCAAGGAAGCCGAAGAAGCTCTCGCGGCTCGCAAGGCTTGGCTAGAGATCGTAAAGAAGGCTCAGTAGTCTCACAGACTTAACTGCAAACCGGCCACCCATTGGGTGGCCGGTTTTGTTTTGCCCGCTACATCAGCAGACACAAGTGTTTATTGCTGCACGCGGTACACGTCGTATACGGCGTCGATGCGACGCACCGCACTGAGTAGGTGGTCGAGGATTGCTGGATCACCGATCTCGAATACAAATCGGCTTAGCGCAACACGGTCAGCTCGGGTTGAAACGCTTGCCGAAAGAATGTTCACGTGGTGCTCAGACAGCACACGAGTAACATCCGAAAGCAGACCGTTGCGGTCGAGTGCCTCGATTTGAATCTGCACGAGGAACACGGATCGGTTTGCTGGAGTCGCAGCCCAGGCAACGTCGATAAGACGTTCTGGCTGTGCCTTGAGATCCTCAACGTTCTTGCAGTCTGAGCGGTGAACCGAAACACCGGTTCCGCGCGTTACCCAACCAACGATGTCGTCTCCCGGCACCGGAGTGCAGCAACGAGCAAGCTTCACCATTACGTCGCCATCGCCACGAACAAGCACACCCGAGTTGTTGCGGTTTGAAGTTGCAGACGTTTTCGGGCTCGGAAGTTCGAAAACGGAGTCTTCAACTTCCTGCTCAACATGCATCGCCGCTGTTAGCTTTTCAACAATGGATTGTGCCGAAACATGGCCCTCGCCGATTGCCGCGTAGAGTGCGCTCACGTCCGCGTAGTGCATCTCCGAAGCTAACTGGATCAGTAGGTCTCCAGCTAACAAACTCTTCAACGGGAGGTTTGCCTTGCGAAGAGCCTTGGCAAGTAGATCCTTGCCCGACTCGATTGCGTCGTCTCGACGCCCAGCTGCTACCCACTGCTTGATTTTTGCTTTGGCGCGCTGACTCTTTACAAAGTTCAACCAGTCTTGGCTTGGTCCAGCTTCCGGGCTCTTTGATGTGAAGATCTCCACTACGTCGCCGGACTGTAGGGCAGTCTCGAGCGGAACAAGACGGCCATTTACCTTGGCACCCATAGTGCGGTGCCCAACCTCAGTGTGAACCGCATAGGCAAAGTCCACCGGAGTTGCCCCGGAAGGCAAACCGATCACACGACCCTTTGGTGTGAATACGTAAACATCCTTGGCGCCAATTTCAAAGCGCAAAGCGTCTAGGAACTCGCCCGGATCCTGAGTCTCCGCCTGCCAGTCGCTTAGGTGCTTGAGCCACGCGAGGTCTTCCTCAGCGCTCGAGTTGCCCTTGACGGACTCCTTGTACTTCCAGTGCGCAGCCACACCGTACTCCGCACGCTGGTGCATCTCCTGGGTTCGGATCTGAATCTCGATGGAGCGCCCAGCTGGACCAATCACAGTCGTGTGCAACGACTGGTAAAGGTTGAACTTAGGCATGGCGATGTAGTCCTTGAATCGACCTGGAACAGGTGACCAACGAGCGTGGATGGAGCCGAGGATGGCGTAGCAGTCGCGGACCTCTTGCACGATGACACGGATGCCTACCAGGTCATAAATGTCATCGAACTCACGTCCGCGCAGAACCATCTTCTGGTAGATGCTGTAGTACTGCTTCGGGCGCCCCGCAACGCGACCACGGATGCGGTTCTCACGAAGGTCTTCCTCGATGCTTCCAATAACCTGCTCGATGAATTCTTCACGCTTTGGGCTGCGCTGACGAACCAAGTTCACGATTTCCTCGTAAACCTTTGGATACAGCACACCAAACGAGATGTCTTCAAGTTCGCTCTTGATTGCACTGATACCGAGTCGGTGAGCAAGCGGAGCGTAAATCTCCAGGGTCTCTTGCGCCTTCTTGCGAGCCTTGTCCTCAGGCACAAACTTCCAGGTGCGGGCGTTGTGCAGGCGGTCGGCGAGCTTGATGACTAGAACGCGAATGTCCTTCGACATCGCGACAACCATCTTACGAACAGTCTCAGCCTGGGCGTTTTCACCAAACTTAACTTTGTCGAGCTTTGTGACGCCGTCCACGAGCATGGCAATCTCTGCACCAAAATCGCGCGTTAGCTGATCGAGTGTGTAAGGAGTGTCTTCTACCGTGTCGTGAAGCAGCGCGGCGGCAAGCGATGTCACACCGATGCCCAAGTCCGCAAGAATCTTGGTCACAGCGAGCGGATGAGTTATGTACTCTTCACCACTCTTGCGAAGCTGTCCTCGGTGGGCTTCTTCAGCTACTTCGAATGCTCGCTCAAGAATAGTGAGATCGGCTTTAGGGTGATTTGCCTTCGCCGTGCGGAGGATGTCGTTTAGTTCCTCAGCGTAGGGGCCTGTTTTGCCGAAAAGACCCTGTAGTCGCGAGCGAAGCGAACTGATACTGCCAGTTGGTGTTGGATCGCTCACGATTACAGGGTCTCAGACGGCTTAGCGGTTGGCTAGTACCTTGGCTTCTGCTGCCGCGTACTTCGGCTCCTTTTCACGGAACAACGAGTAGATTGGAGCAGCGACGAAGATGGTCGAATAGGTACCGACCAAAATACCAATGAACAGTGCCAGCGAGATGTCGCGAAGTGTTCCCGCACCCAAAAGAAGGGTACCGATGAACAGAATCGCTGCAACTGGAAGCACTGCTACAACAGAGGTGTTGATCGAACGAACTAGAGTCTGGTTGATCGCAAGGTTGACGCGCTCCTTGAAGGTGGCGGTCTCGCTGAACTCTACTTCGAGAGTGTTTTCGCGAATCTTGTCGAAGACAACCACGGTGTCGTAGAGCGAGTAACCGAGGATGGTCAAGAAACCGATTACTGCGGCCGGCGTTACCTCGAAGCCGAACGAGCCATAGATTGCCGCGGTGATCACGAGGTCGTGTACCAGCGCGATTAGCGCTGCGGCCGACATCTTGATGGTGCGGAAGTAGAGCGCCATTGCAACGGCAGCTAGAGCGATGAACCATAGAAGACCACTCAGAGCCTTAGAAGTTACGTCGCTACCCCAGTTAGCACCCACGAACGACGATGCCACCTGGTTGCCAGGAACACTGAAGCCGGTTGCTAGAGCCTGGCGAACCTGCTCGATCACGTCTGCGTTAAGACGCTCGGACTGGATGCGTAGGCCGTCAGTGCCGACCTTGGCAACGTTTACCTGTGCCTTGGCACCTAGGACGCTGTCTACGGCCTTTACGGCGGTCGCCTCAGCAGTTGCCGAAGTGGTGGTTACGCGGAATTCCGAACCACCCTTGAACTCGATACCAAAGTTGAAGCCACCCTGCAGACCGAAGGTAACGGCAATAGCGGCTAGCGCAACGACAACCGATGCGGTGAAACCGAACTTACGACGTCCAACGAAGTCGAACGAACGCTGGCCCGAGTAGAGGGCATTTCCGAAGTCAGAAAAACGTGACATTAGTTGGCATCTCCCTTGTTGGTTTCTGCTGCCTTGCGTTCGGCGATGGTCTGGCGCTTTGCTGCTTCTTTGGAAGCCTTAGCTACCTTCGTTGCCGATGCCGAAGCCGAGACCTTGAACTGGCCGCGGCCCGCGTAGGCGATGCTCGACATGCTCTTGATGTCGAAACCGCTGAACTTGTGGCCGCTCTGGAAGAACGGAA
>JBEEJV010000015.1:0-6430 GCA_041169005.1 Actinomycetota bacterium | reverse complement strand
CGGTCATTTGAGACAACGACGTAACCCAGCCTTTCCATGCGACCAATTGTCTGCGAGACGGTAGGACCGGAATGATTCAGACGCTCGCTGATGCGCGCGCGAAGCGGTACTTGCCCCTCCTCTTCCAATTCCAAAATGGTTCGAAGGTACATTTCGGTGGTGTCAATTAGGTCTGTCATTTCATCCCTCCCCTGTTGTCGAATTCCCTCAATTATTACCTGCGCGGGCAGGATAAGGCGGCAGGCTGGGTAAACTTTTAGGTATGGCTGACATCAAAATCCCAAGTGAACTATTGCCCCTAGACGGTCGTTTCGGCTGCGGACCATCGCGTGTTCGTCAGGCCCAAATTGAAGCGTTCGCCACCGAAGGCGCAAAGCTCATGGGTACCTCGCACCGCCAAGCGCCAGTGAAAAACTTGGTCAAGCGTGTGCAGGAAGGGTTGATGGACCTCTACCACAACCCAGAAGGCTACGAAATCGTCATCGGCAACGGTGGATCGACTGCATTCTGGGACGTCGCATCTTTCAGCCTCGCCGATGGCAAGGCACAGGCTTTGGTTCACGGTGAGTTTGGCAGCAAGTTTGCGAGCGCCCTGAAGGCTCCCTGGCTAACCGCACCAACCGTCATCAATGGAACACCTGGTTCACGCCTAGAACTGCAGGCAGAGGCCGGTGTCAACCTCTACGCCTACGCTCAGAACGAAACTTCGACTGGTGTTGTTGCTCCCGTCAAGCGTGTTGCCGGCGCAGATACCGATGCAATTTTCCTAACCGACGCAACAAGCGCAGCCGGCGGCATCGACTTCGATCCGCTCGAAACTGACGTTTACTACTTCGCCCCACAGAAGAACTTCGCATCTGACGGCGGTCTTTGGTTTGCGCTAATGTCCCCTGCCGCAGTTGAGCGCGCAGAGCGAATTGCCGCAACCGACCGTTACATCCCAGAGTTCCTGAGCCTCAAGACCGCAATCGACAACTCGCGCTTGAACCAGACGCTAAATACTCCTGCAATCTCCACCCTCTTCCTACTGGCAGAGCAGGTCGATTGGATGAACGAAAATGGTGGCCTCGCTTGGGCTGACGCTCGCACAAAGGCTGCTTCCAACCACATCTACGACTGGGCAGATGCAAGCAGCTTCGCTACCCCGTTTGTCGAAAACCCAGAGCACCGCTCGCAGGTCGTTGCAACTATCGACTTCGATGAAAACATCGACGCTGCAGTAATCGCAAAGGTACTTCGCGCTAACGGCGTGGTAGACACCGAGCCTTACCGCAAGCTAGGTCGCAACCAGCTTCGTGTTGCTACTTTCACTGCAGTAGATCTCGAAGATGTACAGCAGCTTACAAAGTGCATCGACTATGTAGTTGGTCAGCTGGGCTAATCAGGATTGCGGTTCAGGCCGCCGTCTAAGTTAGTGTGAACTCATGGTTCGCTTTTACCTAAAGCATGTTGAACGCAAACCCGATCCGGAACCGGTGAAGGTAAATGCGAAACTTGCCGTTGCCGTTGGCACCGGTATTTGGGTGGTGGCGTTACTTACGCTTCTTGCTGCTCCGCAGCTTCTTCCACTTGAAGAGCCCCTTGCCCAGGCCACTGCCGGCGTCGGCGTTGCTCTCGGCCTCTACGGCCTCTGGCACGTCCGCAACCGCTAGAGTTTCTGGCTCCTCGGCTGCCAATCCCTCGTCTTCAGTCGCAATTTCGACAACCGAGTTCTGGTCATCTACTTCGTCGGCGTCGTCTTCGGCAACATCTTCCGATGCTTCGAGGGCTTCTAGCGCTGCTGCAGCCGCTTCTGCCTCTAGGGCAGCCTGCAAGGCCTTGTAATCGGCCAAGCGCTCACTCCATGGCACCCACTTTGGCGCTACAAGGCTCTGGTCACCCGGAGCAAAGAACACCTCAGAGACTGTGGCATCGGAGCCTGTAATGAAAAGCGTTGCGCCAATGTTCCAGTCTGGATAACCCTTTACCTTGCTCGCGAAGAGATAGGTGAGAACCTGGTCCTGGTTCTCCTGGAGCACTCCCACAAACTCGCCAACAGCAAGTTCGCCATGCGCGTCTACCGCGGCAGCGCGGGCAATGCTCTCGTAGTTAGACATTCCTAGGCTTCTAGTTCGTCTGCCAGTTTGCGCAGCAGGGCAGCAATCTTGCGCGCGCTAGCGCCTTCAGGGTGGCGTCCGTGCTTCAAACCGTTGTTGATGTTGTCAAGCAGAGCGATGGTGTCTTCAGTGATGATCGCTAGGTCGTCTGCCGGCTTGCGGCTGAGCTTTGCGAGGCTAACTGGGGCATCCAAGAATCGAAGGCTGAGCACCTGAGGACCCTTGCGGCCATCGGCAACGCTGAACTCAACTCGCGCATTCTTACGAACTGTGGTCACGCCGTCTGGGAGTGCACTTGCGTGCAAGAAAACCTGGGCGCCCTCATCGCTGTCGATGAAGCCGTAGCCCTTCTCCTCGTCGAAGAATCGAACTTTACCGGTTGGCATGAAATCCTCTTTCGTAAAAACCAACCCTAAGTTTACCTCAAGGAAACATTGAGGCCTAGTTCAAGACGTTCTAAGGCGAGTAGGCTTGAAGGATGGCAAAAAACAAGCAGAACCCAGCAAAGTCGGCAGCTTCAGGACTCCGAGAGAACCGTGCTGAGAACGTACTCGCCTTTATGGCTGCGGGCGTAATTGGCGTTTCGGTAATTTGCATGGCCGTTACCCTCATTTACTACGCGATGGGTGGCGCACCACTACAAATCATCGCGGCTATGCCACTTGTCGGTTTCCCCATTGGTTTCGTCCTTGTTTTCGGGCTTCTTATCACGGCGATGGTTCGAAAGGCCCGCGAAAACCGCAAGTAAGCGGTTTGGGACGAGGACGACTTGAGCGATCTGCTGAGACTGGCCACAGACCTGAAGGGGCGATCAAATGAGTCGCTTGTGGCATTGCTTCAGCGCAGAAACATTTCTGGCACGCCTAAAGATTTCTTCGATTTGGCGCAGGCCCTTTTAGCCCCCAAGAGCATTCAGGCAGCAATAGTAAAACTGGCCGCTTCGGAAGCTGAGGCCCTAAATCAACTTGTTGATAATCAGGAATACCTTGCATCGGATGCAGGGACTGGCGGCCTTTTAGAGCTAGGACTCGTCTATAGAGACGCCAAGGGCACTCACGCCTATGAGGTCACCACCGAGATTGCAAAGCCCATTTTGCTTGGCAAGAACTTCATTCATACCAAAACAGCGGCAATCTCCATCATTCCGGAGATTGAGCCAGGCGCCGAACCTGACCGCTCCACTCTTGGGCTAGCTGCGATTGCTGCATTCGAGACTCAGCAGGCTATCACCGAACTTGTATTAGACGTAGAACAGCACTTAGTGCGACAAATCGGCAAGACCGGCTTTGGAGTTGCCGACGTAAAGCGCTTGGCAACCCACCTGCGCCGAACTAACACGCAGGTGCGCGGCTACTTTGTTTTAGCCCAGCAGTTGCGAATGGTGGAGCTCGTCGGCGACCGATGGTGGCTGAATTCAAAAGCGGAAGCATTCCTCTCAGCAAGCATGATTGAGCGCTGGAGCATGCTAGCCACACAGTGGATTGCCTCCCTTGGAAGCGTCGGTGCGCGACAACTTCGTCAATTACTTACCCTTCCTACCAACGACATCGCCGGTGCTTTGCGGGCTGTGTTCCCGCTTGCGGACGAACATCTAGGCGACGAACTTGAAGTTCTCCTCGAACAAGCTCAAGGTATTGGTTTCAGTGTTGCAGGCGCTCCAACAGTGCTACTCACTCTTTGCCTAGAGGGCAAAATCGAGTTTGCCCGAGACCTTCTTCAACCACATCTGCCTCAACTGCAACACAGCCTCATTGTTCAAGCAGACCTTAGCCTCATTGCCCCCGGGCCACTCGACACCCCAACAGAGGCAATGCTCCGTAAGTTTGCCCAAATCGAGCAGGTATCCGTGGCTAGCACCTATCGCCTTTCTGCCCTGAGTGTGAGCCATGGCCTCGAATGCGGTCTTACGGCAGAACAGATTCGAACTGCACTGACCGATCTTTCCGCAAAGGCTCTGCCTCAACCAGTGGAGTATCTTCTGAACGAGGCTGCAGCAAGATTTGGTCGCCTGCGCATCGCCGATGGAAAGAATGGTGCAGAACGCTCAATTTTGAGCAGCACCGACGGCATCTTGCTGACCGAAATCCTCAATGATTCCCGTCTGCGCCCATTCGCGTTTTATGCACTTTCCGCTGGAACACTGGCAACCAGATTCGAACCTGAGGTTGTCTACTTCGGGTTGCGCGACTACGGCTATGTGCCGGTGCGAATAAACGCCCAGGGCTCAGTAATCTCACCAGAAAACAAGGGCTCTTGGGGCAACCTCACGGCAGGCACGGAAACCGATCCACTCTTGGCTCTCATCGGTGCCGTTCGAAGCGCGGATGAGCGCGTCGGCGCCCAACCGGACGATCACGATCTGACGCGACAGATTCAACTTGCAATAAAAAACAAGACTGCCCTCACGGTGGCCCTCACCGACCGCAGCGGCAACGAAGTTGAGTTCCGAATCCTTCCTACAGCCTTGGTAAATGGTCGTCTTCGAGGTCTAGACAAAAAGGCAGACATCGAACGCACCCTCCCGCTCGAGCGCATACTCCGAGTAGCAATAGGCTAGAAGTTATGTCTTTGGGGCCACTTATTGTTCAGAGCGACAAAACCGCTCTCCTGGAAATCGATCATCCAGACGCCAGTGATGCCCGTCACGACTTGAGCATTTTTGCCGAGTTGGAGCGCGCTCCGGAGCACATTCACACTTACCGAATCACCCGTCTCGGCCTCTGGAACGCACGTGCGGCCGGACACGATAGCGACTTCGTTCTTGGAGTCTTGGACAAATACGCGAAGTTCCCGGTTCCTGCTGGAGTGCGCACCGACATCACCGAAACAATGGGACGCTACGGGCGTCTAACAATCCAGCGCGCCGATGACGGAGAGCTTGAACTCCATTCAGACTCCCCCGCCATCTTGCTCGAGGCCTCGCGTCAGCGCAAGATTGCGGAACTATTAGAGGGCCGAGTGTCCGAGACCGCATTCAAGATTCGCCCGTGGGCACGCGGACAGGTAAAACAGGAGCTGCTAAAGCTTGGCTGGCCCGCCGAAGACTTCGCCGGTTATACACCGGGAACCCCGCATGAAATCAACCTTTCCAACTCCGGTGGTTGGAGCATCCGCGACTATCAGGCGAGCGCTGTAGACCGTTTCTGGGAGGGCGGCAGCGGAGTTGTCGTGCTTCCTTGTGGGGCCGGAAAGACCATCGTCGGTGCGGGAGCAATGAGCGTTGCCAAAACCAACACACTCATTCTCGTGACTAATACAGTAAGCGCCCGTCAGTGGAAGCAAGAGCTAATCAAGCGCACCACACTGACTGAGGATGAGATTGGCGAATACTCGGGAAGCCTAAAAGAGGTCAAGCCGGTCACCATTGCCACCTATCAGATTCTGACAACTAAGCGTAAGAACGAATACGCGCACCTTTCGCTGTTGAATGCCAACGACTGGGGACTCATCGTTTACGACGAGGTGCACCTGCTTCCAGCTCCGATTTTCAAGATGACTGCAGACCTTCAGGCGCGCCGCCGTCTCGGCCTCACCGCAACTCTTGTACGCGAGGATGGCAAGGAAGGCGATGTTTTCAGCCTTATTGGCCCAAAGCGCTACGACGCTCCTTGGAAGGAAATCGAGCAACAGGGCTACATCGCTCCTGCGAATTGCTTCGAGGTTCGCGTGGATTTGCCGGACGAAGAACGTCTTGAATATGCCATTGCAACCCAGGACGAGCGCTACCGCCTGGCGGCTACCTCTCCTGTGAAGATTGGCGTAATCCGCAAATTATTGGAGCGCCACAAGGGCGAACCGACTCTGATCATCGGTCAGTATCTCGATCAAATTGCGGCCGTGGCAGATTCACTAGGTGTTCCCCAGATCACCGGTGACACCCCCGTTGACGAGCGCGAACGTTTGTTCCAGGCGTTCCGCGATGGAACCGAGACGACCATCGTGGTTTCTAAGGTCGCCAACTTCAGCGTCGACCTTCCAGAGGCTTCTATGGCCATTCAGATCAGCGGTTCCTACGGAAGCCGCCAGGAAGAGGCGCAACGTCTCGGACGATTGCTTCGCCCGAAGGAAGACGGCCGAAGTGCCAACTTCTACACCCTGATTAGCCGCGACACCGTAGACCAGGACTTCGCACAGAATCGTCAACGATTCCTTGCCGAGCAAGGCTATTCGTACCAAATTTTGGACGAAGGCGATCTCTAGAACCTGAGCTTTCCTAGCCTCAAAATATGAGGCATTCGCTTCCAGATAACTCTCAGGTTTCTCTCAGGTATTTCTGCGAAAGTAGTGTCATGAACACTTCTGCAGCCTCCGGCATCAAAGTTCTAATCGTCGAC
>JBEEJV010000014.1:0-6072 GCA_041169005.1 Actinomycetota bacterium | reverse complement strand
CGTAACATCACCGTCACCGGTGGTGTAGCCCCGGCTCGCGCATACATCGAGACCCTCATGCCAGACATCCTCGACGGCAAGATCAACCCGGGCAAAATGTTCGACCTAGAAGTTAGCCTCGACAACATTGCGCAGGGTTACAAGGCGATGGCAGACCGCACCGCGATCAAGGCTCTAGTTCGCCCTTAGAGCTCGAAGCTGAAGCCATAGTGGCCAACCTGGTTACCCAGGGTGTTGGTGACAACCAACTTGTGCCACTTGGCCAAGCGAGCGCGTTGCTGAGTGGTGCCAACTCCGAGCTGCTCAAGAGCCTCGCAAACTGCTGCATATAGAACGCGTACGTTGCCGTCCTCGGCCTTCAAAGCGAGGCCAAGCGATGGTTGGCTGCCGTTCTGACGGACACCGATTGCGTAGGTGCCGTCTGCACCAAACTTGCCAATAACTTGTCCGTCGAAAGCCTGCATTAGCTCGGTACAGAAGCGGCCTACGCCACCAACTTGCTCTGGGTGCGAAGAAATAGCTTCGCCAACGACCTTCATGGCTGCGGTTTCGCCAGCGGCGATTCGTCGGTAAACGTTCGCAAGTTTGTCTAGTGCGAAAGCTGGGGTTGGAAGACCGCAGCCATCGGTTGCCCAAGTGATATCGCCCGATTCGATTCCAAGCACTTCGGCCAGCGCCTTGCGAGCGTGCTGCTGTACCGGGTGCTCAGGCTTTTCATAGCCCTCGGTCGAGAAGCCAAGAGCGATTGCGGTGGCCAAAACTCCAACATGCTTTCCTGAGCATGTGTTACATGCCGCAGTTGGAATGTATCCGGTTGCTGCCCAATCCTTGTTCACCGCATCACCAAGTGCGGGATGCCCGCCACAGATGAGTGAATCTTCGGTGAGGCCCAGTTTGGCAAGCATCGCAAGCACAGCTTCAACCTGTGCTGGTTCCGATGAGTGGGATGCGCACATCAGCGCTAGCTCAGCCGCGGTGAACCCGAACTTCTCCATGATGCCGGCCTCAACAGCGATTACCGCTTGGGCGGCCTTGGCAGCCGAACGCACCAAAGTGAGACGGGATGGGTCGTTGAAACTGCGAACTATAGAACCGGCTGAATCGGTCACCGCGATGTGAACTACGTGCGAGTTCTCAACGACGGTTCCGCGGTAGGCGACAACTGCTGGCTGCATGTAAACAGCCTAAGTGTTAGAGCGAACCCAGTTCCTCAACCGAGGTGAACTTGCGAACACCCTCAGGCGATGAAACTTCAAGCACGAACGAAGGCGCGTCAACTGCGGTGACGAAAGAAAGCGAAATGCTGTTCTCCCCGTTTACCCAGCCGAGCTCGATGCTGTCGGTGCCGGTCACGTTCCACGAGAATTCACCTTCGAAAGCAGGGTGCTTGCGAAGACGGGCAAGTGCGATGATCGCCTTGGTTACCGGCTGCTGGAGTGCAGCCTGGATTTCGGCAGGGGTGTAGTTGTGGCGGTTGACGTCGCGGCCGTTTGCGGTCTTGTTGAAGAGCTCCACGTCATCCATGCCGTTGAACAAACCAACGTAGTAAACCTGTGGCTCACCCGGAAGCATGAACTGAACCGCGCGCATGATTGTGTACGCGGTGTCGTTGGCGACGATGTTTGGAAGGGTCGCGTTGATCTGGTGAGGCAGGGTGAACCACTGCGGCACAACAGAAGCGATTGCACTGTGACCGTTGGTGTTGCGCTCGGCAACCTTGAAGATGTATTCCATCTCTTCCTGGGTGATTAGACCAGGCTTGCCGTTAATTGGGCCACCATCGATTACGCCGTAGCCATCGTGGGTGTCCAGAACGTTAAGGCAGTTGTTTGGACGGATCTTGAACCAGTTGTCCAGACGGTCGACGGTTCCGTTGAAGAACGAGTGAAGCAGAAGCGGTGCGGTCTGGAAGTCGTAGATGAGGTCTACCAGTGGCGCGATGTCTAGTTGCTGGGTGTAGTGAGCGTGAACCTCAACGAGAACGCGCATGCCGTAGCTCTGGATTAGCTCGGTGATTTCGCGAACGAAGTCGAGGGTTTCAGGGGTCATGAAGCTGTCGGTGCCCGGGGTCTTAACCGCGTAACCAACTGCATCTAGACGCACAACCTTTACGCCACCCGATGCGAGTGCCTCGAGGACGTTGCGAAGGTATGCCTGACCCTTTGAGTGCTTGATGTCGATGTCGACCTGCGATGGCATGAAGGTGGTCCAGACCAGGCGACGCTTTCCGGCAACCTCGTATGCGGTAAATGGCATACCTGGACGAGGGCGGTAGAACGAGGTGATTCCCTCTTCGCTAGCGCCATTCGGGAAGACGACGTCGAAGGTAAGGAACATGCCATCGTGCTCCGATGCCTCGCCCTTTTCCTGCCAGTCGATGAACTCAGGCGATAGCGCCGAAGCGTGGTTGACGATTAGGTCTGCGGTCAGCTCGTGAGTTTCCGAGATGCGCTTGAAGTCTGCCCAGGTTCCGAGGCGAGGGTCCACGATCTTGTGGTCGATTGGGTCGAAGCCTGCGTCGTCGCCATCGTATGGGTGGAAGAACGGGAGGACGTGGATGCCTTCGAAGTCGCTCAGCGGACCGGCGAGAAGCTTCTCGATCTCGCCAAGGTTTCCGCCTACGCGCTCTGCGTATACAAGGATGCTTGAACCGGCCACAATTTCCTCCATGCAAGCGCTGTGCAAGTTGGTTGCGTCAGCGCGATAAAACTCGTTGAATCCGTCTTGTAAATGTTAGTTCATAAAGACTGTAAGCGCTTACGGGAAATTTGGTTATTTGTTCTTGACCGGTGCCGTGATTTCGGCAGGGGTCAGGCGGTGCGCACCGAAGCTGTTTACCGGCGAATCGGTCCGGTAACCAATCGCGATTCCGTAGAGCAAGTTGTAGTCCTCAGGGATGTCGAAGTGCTTCTTGACGGTCTTTGGCCAGAGTGCAACCGCGCCCTGTGCGCAGGCACCTAGACCCTTCGCGTGCGCGCTGAGCATCAAGTTCTGAGCGAACATGCCAGCATCGTTGGCTGCGAATACATGGAGATCTTTGTGAATGAAAACGAAGATAACCGTCGGTGCACCGAAGAAACGGTAGTTGTTCTTCCACTGGTCGTCGCGGGCCTTCTTGTCGCTGCGCGGAACACCGAGCAGCGAATAAAGTTCTTTGCCCACGCGGAATGCTCGAGGCTGCAGTGACTTTGGATAAGGCTTAGCCATGTTGTAATCGCTAAGCGGCCAGGCCGAAGGCTTGAAAGCGAACTTAAGCTTTCCCAGCAGGCCACCAATGCGAAAAGCCGATACGGCATCCCACTGCTTGAGCATGTCGTTAGAAATCTGGTCGCGAACCTCGCCGGTGGCAACCGCAACCATGATTGGGCGGGTGTTGGACCAGCTCGGAGAGGTCAGGCCATCGGTGATTAGATCTTCGATGATCTGAGGGTCTACCGGAGTTGACCGGAAGTCGCGGGTGCTACGACGGCTTGCTGCAAAGGCGCTGAAATCGACAGAATTCACTGGGTTAGCATTCATGACTTCAACGCTACCGTGCTGCAGCCGCACAAACTTTCGGCGGATATCTAGAAATCGTTACTAGAAATAATCGTCTAGATAGTTGATTTAAGCCCCCCTTGACGAAAGACTGTATTCGGGAAACCGTATATAAAGGACACTCCTGTCCTTTTTGGCATCCCACTGCAACAGGGTGGATAAAAGTTGATTCGTAATATTTTGGATTCAAAGGCTCGAGTAGCTGTTTCGTTGCTCGTATCTCTAGCGATTTTGATCACCGGCGTTACCCCGGTTCACGCTACGCACCTTCGTGGCGCGGTTGGCTACATCAAGTACGACGCAACTGCCAAGACCATCACCATCAACTCCACCATGGTCGAGCGCAAAGACGCCTGTCCGCCAGCAACCGCGAACACCAACCTGAGTTCTGCAAATGGTGATGCGATGCCATCCGGCTCGCTGTGTACGTTCTTTGCCTTCCCTGGCATAAGTGCTGTAGACCGCACCACCGGAACAGTTACAAAGGTTTCGCCTTGTGCCGGTCAAGCCACCTCGCCATCGTCTTGGTACTACAACGTAACTGCCGAACCGCTTTACAACATCTTCAACACCGTTTATGTAATCAACGCGGCTTGTCCGAATTTCAACTCAAACCTCGACTACATTTTCAGCCAGACCGGAAGTAACCGAATCGGTGGAATCAAGAACACCACCAACCAAGTGATCCAGTTTGAGGGACGAATCCGTCTTGACCAATCTCGCACCACTCCGATTTACAACAGCGGTTACATGACCAACGTTGCGTACATCGACCCAGCGGTAAACCCTAACTACATCTACAGCACTAACCTCAACGCCTTGGATGAGGGCGGCCGCGCGGTCACCTATTCGCTTATCACTAGTTCGGCCACAGGACTTGGCGGATACGGTGCAACCCGTATTCCTTGTTCAGATTTGAACGCCACCACAGGTGAATTCCGCCTCGGTTACAAGCTGTGTCTGGCGGGAGAAAACTACGTAACTTCGTTTAGCGGTGGTACTCCAACCGCGCCTATTAACTGGGCACTAAAGACTAAGGCCACGGATGCCAACGGTCAGTACGTAACACGCGATGTGCTTCTATCTTTCGCAGGTTCTACCAATGCGGCTCCAACAATCTCGCCTACTAGCCAGGTTCTCAACGTTGCAAATGGAGGGAGTACCACCCTAACCCTTCAGGGTCGAGATGCCGACAGTGGCCAGACTCTTTCTTTCAGCACCAACGGCCTTCCATCCTGGGCAACCCTGACTACCAACAACACCACCAACACCGCAGGTAACGCAACACTAAGCATCAATGCCAGTGGGGTTGCAGATGTAGCTCAGGTGATCCAGGTTTCTGTAACTGACAGCTCTGCATTCCAGCTGAGTGCCACCGCAACAATCACCGTGAACATCGGTAGTGCCGTGCTGCCCCCAAATGCTCCAACGATCAGCGCATCAGGTGGTCAGGCAACTACATCGCTAACAGTTACTTTTAGTCCAGCTAGCTCTGGCGGAACCCCAACTTCATACTCAATCCTTGCAACACCGGTTGGCGGCGGAACGCCAATTACTGTTAGCTACACCCCAAGTGGTTCGGCACCATACACAGTGTCGATTCCGGGTGCCGTTGCTGGCACCTACTACACGCTCACAGTAACTGGAACGAACTCTATGGGTTCGGCAACTTCGGCCCCGTACAACCCTGTAGTGCCAGTAACCCTGAGCGTAAGTCCAACTACCCTGACATTTGCTCCAGGCGTTAATTCGAGTCCAACTCTTACTTACACTTCGTCGACAACTGGCAACACCTACACTCAGAGCGGTTTGCCGGCTGGCCTCACTTTCAATGCGTCGACCGGTCAAATCAGTGGAACCACAAACGTAACTCCCGGTACCTACCCTGTAACAATCACCGCCAGTAACGGTGGAACCGTAACTGTAAACGTTGTGGTTAGCAAACGCTCCCAAACTATTACGGCTGTAAACGTGGGTGCAGTTCCTTACCTAACTTCTACTCCAAGTTTCAGCACGGGCAGCGTGCCAAACCCAATCCCTTCTAGCTGGATTCCGCTCAGTGCATATGCAACCAGTGGTCTCCCTGTCAGCTATGCACTTTCATCGTCGGGCAGTGCAACTTACGTGAATAGTTCAAGTTCAAACGGAACATCCGTAAGTAAGAGCAACACAAACAACACTCCTTCATACACTTGCTACCTAGTCGTCTACAGCGGCGTTGTCTACGCAATGGCTGCAGAAACTAACACCTCAAAACTCGGCGCGACCAGTTGCACCATTTACGTAAAGCAGGCTGGAAACAGTTCATACAACGCCGCAACTGCGCTCACCAGCGGAAGCACCACGCTGAGCTTCAAGATGTACGTAGCCAAGTTCACTACTCAGGGACTGGCACCCAAGTACATGTACTACTCGGGAACCACCAACTACAACGCCACTCTGCCTTCTGTCGTTTATTACGTAGGCGACACAGTGAATCACCCATTCAACTTGTGTCCAACAACCGGAACGACCACCAGTGCTACCTGTACGTCA
>JBEEJV010000013.1:0-14064 GCA_041169005.1 Actinomycetota bacterium | reverse complement strand
GCAGATCGCAGAATCTACAAACCCGTTTCGCGCTACCTGCATTGACAACGGAATGCCTGTGGTGTGCCTCGACGCAAATGAGTTTGGTATCACAGGGTACGAGTCTCCGGCAGAGCTCGAGGCAAATGAGAGTTTGAAAACCAAAGTAGAGGCAGTTCGTCTTGCGGTGGGTCCGCTGATGAATCTGGGTGATGTCACCTCGAAAACGGTTCCAAAGATGTGCCTAATCTCGAGGGCACAACACGGTGGTCTCGTGAACACGCGCACGTTCATACCTGCGCGAGTTCACGATTCCATTGGTGTCCTCGGAGCGGTTTCAGTCGCAACGGCGTGTGTCCTGCCCGGAACGGTTGCTGCGGCAATCGCTGGCAACTCGCAGTCCACTTCGGCCCATTCGCCTGTCTCAACCGATGAGTCTGTGACTGTTGAACACCCAACCGGCTCTTTCACCGTGCAAATGGAACTTGCCGAAGAGTCTGGAGCGGTGACGGTAAAAAAGTCCGCGCTCATACGGACCGCGCGGCTCCTAATGCGCGGAGAAGTTTTCGTACCTAGTTCGGTTTGGAGCAACTGATGATCATCGATATTCACGGTCATTACACGACGGTTCCTGAGCCACACAATAAGTGGCGTGTGCAGCAGCTCGCTGCCTTTAGCAGGGGAGAGCCTGCGCCTGAATACCCTGAAATAACCGATGAGGAAATCATCGAATCCATCGAAGGCAATCAGCTCCGACTCATTCGAGAGCGCGGCTCGGACCTAACTGTTTTCAGTCCACGTGCCTCTCACATGGGTCACCACGAGGGCGATCAGGCCGTGAGTGTTGAGTGGACAATTCGCTGCAACAACATGATCAAGCGCGTAGTTGACCTGTTCCCGGAGTATTTCATCGGGGTTGCTCAGCTGCCTCAGTCACCAGGTGCTGACCTCACCGCCACGATCATCGAGATGGAGCGCGCAGTCAAAGAGCTTGGCTTCATCGGTGTGAATCTCAACCCGGACCCTTCAGGTGGCAAGTGGGAAACAGTGCCTCTCACCGACGAGTACTGGTACCCGCTATACGAAAAGATGGTGGAGCTTGATGTGCCGGCGATGATTCACGTATCTGCCAGTTGCAACTCAAACTTCCACGCCACCGGAGCTCACTACATGAATGCGGACACCACTGCCTTCATGCAACTAATCCAGGGTGATTTGTTCAAAGACTTTCCAACTCTGAAATTCATAATTCCTCACGGCGGTGGCGCTGTGCCTTACCACTGGGGGCGTTACCGAGGTCTGGCTGACATGCTCAAAAAGCCAAACCTGTCTAACCATCTGATGAACAATGTCTTCTTTGACACCTGTGTCTACCACCAGCCGGGTGTTGACCTGTTGGTCGACGTAATAGACATCAAAAACATCCTGTTCGGATCGGAAATGATCGGTGCCGTGCGCGGTATCGATCCAACCACGGGCCATTACTTCGATGACACCAAGCGATACATCGATTCCGCGAGATTGTGCGACGAAGAAAAGGCAGCCATTTTTGAAGGAAATTCACGCAAGGTATTCCCGCGGTTGAATGCTGCGCTCAAGGAGCGTGGCCTTTGAGCGCAAAGTTTGAAAAGGACGCTGAATGGCTAGACTGGTGCGCGTACCCAAGCAAGCCAGCATTTCAGGTTCCTGAGGGTGCTGTTGACGCAC
The DNA here is from genome assembly GCA_041169005.1 of Actinomycetota bacterium. Taxonomy (GTDB): domain Bacteria; phylum Actinomycetota; class Actinomycetes; order Actinomycetales; family Microbacteriaceae; genus Rhodoluna. Next base: position 12,378 of record JBEEJV010000013.1, on the reverse strand, counting down.
ACTGTCACGTATTTGGCCCCGGTGATCAATTCCCTTTCGCTCCCGAGCGTAAGTACACACCTTGCGACGCCAGTAGAGAACAGCTTTTTGCGCTACGTGACTTCCTAGGTTTTGAGAAAAACGTTGTTGTTCAGGCGACCTGCCATGGTGCCGATAACTCGGCACTCCTAGATGTTTTGGAACATTCCGAGGGTAGAGCACGCGGCGTTGTCACTGTGAGACCTGATATTTCCGAAAACGAACTTGCCCGCATGCACTCGCTGGGTGTGCGCGGAGTTCGTTTCAACTATGTAAAGCGTTTGGTTGACCCAAAGCCAGATGATTACTACCGCGGAATCATAGAAAAAATTAAGCCGCTTGGCTGGCATGTCGTCCTGTATTTTGAGCCAGCTGACCTGCTGGAAAGGTGGGACTTCTTCACCTCGCTAGGCGTGCCGGTGGTTGTTGACCACATGGGCCGCCCCGATGTGACCAAGCCTGTAGACAACGCAGACTTCGCCCTGTTCCAAAAATTTATGCGTGAAAACGATGTTTGGGCCAAGGTAAGTTGCCCGGATCGCCTTACTAAAACAGGTTCACCTTTCTACGCGGATGTCGTGCCATTTGCGAGGGAGATTGTCGAAGAGTTCCCGGATCGTGTTCTCTGGGGTACCGATTGGCCGCACCCAAATATGAAGAGCGAAATGCCGGATGACGGCATTCTTGTCGACTACGTCCCGTCAATCGCAGTATCACCCGAGCTTCAAAAGAAGCTGCTAGTCAATAATCCCAACAACCTCTATTGGAGCTGACATGAAGCCGGATTTCGAGCAATTCAAGGACATCCCAGGTACGACCATTTTCACTATCGAACTGGCCCAACTGGGATTCGAGCTTAACCAGTTTTGTATGACCCTGCGTGATGCTGATAATCGTGCCGAGTTCCACGCTGATGAGCGCAAATACGTGGACAAATTCCCGATGACGGAGCCGCAAAAGCAGGCGGTTCTTGACCGCGACTTCCAAAAACTTCTCGATCTGGGAGGAAATGTCTACTTCTTGTCCAAGATCTTCGCGTCAGATGGCCTGTCTTATGTTCAAGCAGTTTCCACAATGACCGAGTTCTCTACCGAGGAATATACCCAGATGATGATCCGCGGAGGACGAAGTCCCGAGGGTTGGCGAAGCAAGAAAGAACGAGGTGAGGCATAGTGGCAAGAATCACTGCTGGAATTGCGACTAGTCACGTGCCTGCTGTGGGCATGGCGGTTGACATGGGTAAACAAGCCGAACCTTATTGGGCGCCACTCTTTGCCGGCTATGAGTTTTCAAAAGCGTGGATGAGCGAGAACACTCCCGATGTGGCCATCATCGTCTACAACGACCATGCAAGTTACTTCGGCATGGAAATCATGCCGACCTTTGCGGTTGGCATCGCTGACTCATACGGTATCTGCGATGAAGGTTACGGTAAGCGTCCTATCCCCGATGTGGAGGGGCATTCGGGCCTGTCGACGCATATCGCAGCGTCACTCATTACTGATGATTTCGACATGACAGTCCTTAACGTCCTCGACGTAGACCACGGTTTGACGGTCCCAATGTCGCTCATGTTTGGTGCACCAGAGAGATGGCCGTCGAAAATCATTCCGCTGGCTGTAAACGTAGTCATGAACCCGCAGCCTTCAGGGGAGCGTTGCCTAGCTCTAGGTAAGGCAATCCGGCGCGCGGTTGAGAGCTTTGATGTCGATCTGACGGTTCAGGTTTGGGGCACCGGCGGTATGAGTCACCAGATTCAAGGCGCACGTGCGGGTTTGATAAATCAGCCGTGGGACAGGAAGTTCATGGATGACCTGGTTAGTGATCCTGAAACTCTTGCACTGAAACCGCACCTCGAATACATGGTTGAAGCTGGCAGCGAGGGTGTGGAGCTAATCATGTGGCTGATTATGCGCGGGGCACTCGGGCCCGAGGCGGAAGAGCTTTACCGTTTTTACCATGTTCCTGCTTCAAACACGGCCGTCGGCCACATGATTCTCACACCGAAGGAAGACTAATGACCGTAAACATCGCAGTGGTAGGGCTTGGTGCATTCGGCCAGAAGCATCTAGACGCTCTTGCAGAAATCCCAGATGCAAAGATCCTTTACGTGGCTCATTCCAAGCAGGACATCGCCGATGAGTTTGCAGCAAAGTACGGGGCCAAACGTGGCTTTACCGACTACGCGGAACTGCTGTCGCAGCCAGACTTGGATGCCGTGATTCTGTGCACCCCGACCCAAATGCACCATGAGCAAACGCTTCAGGCGCTTCGTGCCGGAAAGCACGTGCAGGTAGAAATCCCGATGGCGGATAACCTAGCGGGTGTTCAAGAAATAGTGCGTCTGCAGGCCGAAACTGGCCTCATTGCTATGGCCGGCCACACGCGCCGATTCAATCCCTCGCATCAGTTCATCCATCAAAAAATTCAGAACGGCGCTCTGTCCATTCAACAAATGGACGTTCAGACTTACTTCTTCCGCCGCACAAACATGAACGCCTTGGGTAAGGCTCGGTCTTGGACAGACCACTTGCTGTGGCATCACGCGGCACACACGGTCGATCTTTTCCAGTACCAAACTGGTGAAAAAATTGTGAAGGCAAACGCCATCCAAGGCCCAAAGCATTCCGAATTGGGCATTGCAATGGATATGTCCATCCAGCTTCAGACTGAGACGGGAAAAATTTGTACGTTGTCGCTGTCGTTTAATAACGATGGCCCGCTAGGAACTTTCTTCCGTTACATCTGTGACAATGGCACGTTTATCGCCCGTTATGACGACCTGGTTACCGGGAAAGAAGAGCCAATCGATGTTTCCGGCGTTTCGGTGTCCATGAACGGCATTGAGCTACAGGATCGCGAATTCATCGCAGCTATAGCTGAAGGCCGTGAGCCAAATTCTTCTGTAGCGTCGGTGCTGCCATGTTACGTAGTTTTGGATGCACTTCAGCAACAGTTGGAGTATTAGTTTTCAGTTAGGCATCTTGCGGCCTTGCAAACGGAACCTTTTTCCCATGCATCATGTGACTGAGGGTGAGGCTAATTCCGCTTGCCATTGTGCTTTCATAACCTTGGTCCGCAAGCGTTTCAACTAAGTTCGTCATTTCTACGGACTGAACTTTTGCTCGCTTGGCCGTTTCATTCAGTTGGTTCTGAAGTGAGTCTGCGGTTTTGGATTCAATGTCACGCGCGATATCATCGAGTGCCCATGTTTCGACGCCCAAACTCTTAGCGGCCCAGAGAACATCTGCAACTAGTGCTGCGGTGCCCCTGGCATAAAAGTCGCGGATGAGCCTTCGAATCGATGCATCGCCAGGGTTGGCCGAGATGTATTCAACTTCAAACCCCAGGGGTGCCATCAGTGCTTCAAACCGTTTGGCTCCTGGACCGGAAATCTCAAATCCTGAATCTCGAGTTGTGGAAGACGCTTCGCCCATCAATATGGCGTCGACGAAAGATGTTTCAGGTAACTCAGTGGCAAGAGCGAGTTTCAGGCTTGGTGTGCACGGATTCAAATCGGCGTAAACCGCTCCTGGCGCTAGCAGGTGCATGGTATCTCGAGCCATTTTAAGCGAGTGTGATGAGCCGGCTAGGCAGAGAACAACATCAGCCCCCGAAACAGCTGTTTGCAAATTGTCCGCAAAGGGCACGTGGGAGTGTTTCGGTTTTTGGAAGTCAAAACCAGTCACCCGAGCGCCTGCGCGTTGGAGGATTTCGGCAAGGCGTAGGCCAGACTCGCCAAGCCCTAAAACCGCAATATTAACTAAATAGTTCATAACTAAAGTTTGGCAGGTTTTGGTAGAGTTTCGGCATGACTGAACTACACAGACCAGAACTTGAACCAATGCTCGAACCGGCACCAAGCGTTCTCACCATCAAGGAAGACCGCGAAGGCACCGGAGTTGAGGCTCCAGCGAACAGCGTCGTAAAGGTACACTACCTGGGCGTTGACTACGAGACCGGCGAGGAATTCGACTCGTCGTGGGGCCGCGGAGAGCCTATTGAGTTCCCACTTAACCGCCTGATCAAGGGCTGGCAGGAAGGCATTCCTGGCATGAAGGTTGGCGGACGCCGCACCCTCATCTGCCCACCTGAGTTGGCCTACGGACCTGCTGGTGGTGGACACCACCTATCGGGCCGCACCCTGGTATTCGTTATCGACCTACTAGGCGTTCGCTAAACAGAACTTAACGCAAAACCCCACTCGCAATGAGTGGGGTTTTTGTTTTGGTAGGCCCCGTGGGGATCGAACCCACGACCCACGGATTAAAAGTCCGTTGCTCTAACCTACTGAGCTAGAGGCCCGCCATCACTCGGTAGAAGCCCGAGCAACCTAATCATTCTAACGCAGGCGCGTTAGGCTCGAACCATGAAACCAATTGCGAAGCCAGCGGTCTGGGCTGCCACCATCGGGCCAGTCCAGTCGGCGCTCGGATGGTTGATCGCTGGCTCACTTTGGCACGGCTATGACCCTATCCGCGAAACCATCAGCGACCTGGCCGCACCGGAATCACCGGTCAGATTTGTGATGTCAGCGTTCTTTGTTCTGGGTGGGACACTCACTCTCATTGCTTCCATTTACGCTCGTACCTTTTCGATGCCGGGGCGAGTCGCACTATTTCTAACGGCCATCTGTACCTACGGGCTCACTTTATTTCCAACGCCACTGGTGGGTTATTCCACAATGCACCGCATATTCGCGATCAGTTCGTTCGTGCTTTCAGCAGGCTGGCCAATCTTGGCCATGCGATTCCGCAAAGATGCGCCGTGGGTGATTCGCCCTGTAGCCTCTGTCATTGCCACCCTGCTTCAAACTGTGCTGGCGGTTACTTTCCTAATCATCTGGTCCGACCCTAATGCGACCGATGTTGGCGTGTGGGAGCGGGTTGTCGCTGTATCGCAAGCCACGTACATCTCGGCAGTTATTTGGGGCTGCTACTTGGTTCAGCGCAAAGCGCCGGGAATCTAGAAGAGAGAAAGTCTTACCAGCTGCGCGCGGCCGCAACCGCCTGTAGCCATCGCTGATACTCAGGTTCTAGGCTGCCATTCGGTTCAACGCGTGCTCCCGCAACCTGCGCTAAGTCGTCAGTGCTGGCCCAGACTCCAGCCCCTAACCCAGCAAGGAATGCGGCACCGAGGCCGGTTGTGTCTAGGTTGGCCGGCTTGCTCACGGTTTTACCAAGCACGTTCGCCTGAATCTGAAGCATGAGGTTGCTGTTGACAACGCCACCATCGGTTTTTAGCTCGACTATGGTGTCGCCCACAGCTGCATTCATTGCGTCCACGAGGGCTCGAACCTGGAACGCGAGAGCCTCAAAGGTTGCGCGAGCGAAATGCGCCTTCGTGGTTCCACGCGTGATTCCGAAGAAACTGCCGCGAACGTTTGGGTCCCAGAACGGTGAACCAAGCCCAGCCAGCGCAGGCACAAAGTAGACACCGCCGTTGTCCGGAACAGTGAGTGCGAGCGGCTCGAGGTCTTTCGCGGCGGAAATCATCTGCAGTCCGTCGCGAAGCCACTGAATGGCTGCGCCGGCAACGAACACCGCGCCTTCGAGGGCATAGGTTGGCTTACCCGATGGGTCAACCCATGCCACGGTTGAGATCAACTGAGGATCTGTCGCCACAATCTCCGAACCTGTGTTTCTAAGCAGGAATGCGCCGGTGCCATAGGTGCACTTCGCCTCTCCGGCGCTAAACGCCAACTGGCCAAACAGTGCTGCCTGCTGGTCCCCGGCCATTCCCGTGATCGGGGCCGAGATGCCCTCGAAGGCCGCAGGGTCGGCATCGGCGAGGTGCCCATAGCAACTCGTGATTGTCGGAAGGGCGCTTTCGGGAACTTCGAAGAGCTCGAGAAGTCGGGCATCCCATCGGAGCGTTTCAAGGTTGAAAAGCTGGGTTCGGCTGGCGTTTGACGCATCGGTGATGTGAGCGTTGCCGCCGCTGATACGTGCAACCAAGTAAGAATCCACTGTGCCGATAGCAGTCTTGCCGGCTTCAACCGCTGCCCACACCGATGGCAGGTTGCGCTTGATCCAGAGCAGCTTGCTCGATGAGAAGTAAGGGTCGAGGGGGAGTCCGGTGACTTCGCGAACCATTTGGCGAGCGGCATCAAACTTGGCGTCTGATAGTAGGTCGGCGGTCCGTCGGTCTTGCCAGACTATTGCGTTGGTTGGCGCCTCAAGCGTTTCGCGGTTCCAAAGCACCACGGTCTCGCGCTGGTTGGTGATTCCAATGGCAGTTACATCCTTGGATGTGAGGCCAGCAGAAGCCAGAGCGCCTCGTACTGCGGTTAGTGTGGCCTGCCAGATCTGCTCGGGTTGATGCTCTACCCAGCCTGGTTGCGGGAAATGCTGTTCAAACTCGCTGTAACCCTTGCCAAGGCTAGAGCTGTCGGCGGCAATTAGCTGTGCGGTAACTCCAGTGGTACCGGCATCAATGGCGAGAATAGTCACATTCGAACACTAGCAAAGCCCGCATTCTTATTAGGCTAGGACTATGCGCACCAACCTGAAATCCCTAGACGGTCACGACTATGACGTTGCCGTTACTGGTGCTGGAATCAATGGCGCTGTTTCGGCTGCTGCACTGTCTGCGGCCGGTCTCAAGGTGCTAATTATCGACAAGGGTGACTTCGCATCTTTCACCAGTCAGCAGTCGAGCAACATGGTCTGGGGTGGCATCAAATATCTTCAGTCGCTCGAATTTGCTCTGGTCTTCAAGCTTTGCCTTTCGCGCGCCAAACTCATGCGCAATTACCCTAGTCGTATCAAGCCAATCGGCTTCTTAGCGGCCATCGGCGATGAAGCCCCCGCGAACTTGTTAGCGATTTGGGCTGGCGCTTGGCTCTACTGGGGAATTGGTTTGTTCAGTACTCGCACCCCGAAGGTGCGCGACGTTGCTCGCTCGGTGAAGTACGAACCTGGACTCAAAGACCGCGCAATCGGCGGAACTGTTCAATACTTCGACGGTTTGCTACTAGATAACGACGCGCGATTCGTTTGGGATTTCGTGGCTCAAGCTAAATCCTTCGGTGCTGAGGCGCTTAATTACACCAGCCTTACCGCGGCCACTCGCGGGGTTGCTAACTGGAAACTTGAGCTTCGCGACGAACGCGACGGCACTAGCGTCTCCGTTTACGCCAAAGCGGTTGTGAACGCTGCGGGACCTTACGCATCGGGATTGAACGACCTTTTGGCGGCCGATGCTGGAGCGCACCTCGTGCTTTCGAAAGGTATTCATCTGGTGGTGCCAAAGCTCACCACCGACGACAGGGTGCTTGCCTTCTGGGACGAAGAGGGACGTCTGTTCTATGTGCTCCCGATGCATGACCGCAGCGTGATTGGAACCACAGACACGCGAGTGAATCAGCCGGAAACCCAGGTCACTGATGAGGATCGCGACTTCGTGATTCGTCAGATAAATAAATCGATGAACCTTGCCAAACCGTTGACCCGATCGGACATCATCGCCGAGCGCAGCGGCGTGCGTCCGCTGGTTGCCGCTAATGCTCGTCAGAAAAAGAACAGCGATGAGGTCGATTGGCACAAGATGTCGCGCAAGCACGTTATCGCCGCGGATGCCGACAAAAAAGTTGTCAGTATTTTTGGTGGCAAATTGACCGACTGCTTAAACGTTGGTCAGGAAATCATCGATGAATTGAGTGATTTCGGATTCAATCTGAATCCAAGAAAGTGGTTTGGGGAGCCCGTTGTAAATAAGAAAGCGAAGGCGCAGGTTCTTCAAGCTCTGGTGGCTCAGGTTAGGCTCAAAGCCGGCGATGCCCCTTGGTCGGAGCAGGTGGCCAACGGTCTTTATCGGCGCCACAGCCTGCAGGCAGCCGCCATCGTGGGGGAGTCAGCAGCTAAAGACCTGGCGCCAATTTTTGACGGGCTCGACTATTGCGCCGCCGAACTAAGGTACATCGCGGAAAGCGAAATGGTGGTTACGCAGCAGGACCTCTTGCGCAGGCGCACGCCGCTAGCGCTGATCCGCTCGGCCTCTGAAATTGCCGGAAATACCCGTCTCCAGGAAGTGCTAGTCGGGCTGCCAGCCCGCTAATGCGGGAAGGTCTCAAGCGGGACTTCGCTGCGGTTAGCCTTGGTCGGCCATTCAACGACCAACATGGCTACCAACATCAGCGCACCACCGATGATTGTCTTCGTCTGGAGCACTTCTTGACCGATTGCAACAGCTATGCCTGCTGCCGCAACGACCTCGGTGGTTAGGAAGATTGCGACCCTCGAAGAATCCATGATTCCCTGTGCCCAAGTCTGAATGAAGAACGCTATCGCTGTGGAAAATACCGCGGTGAACAAGATTGCAAACCAGCCATCGAAACCCGATGGTGGCTGGTATCCCTTTGCCAGCGCGATGGCCATGTTGATGACCCCCATGGTTGCGAGCTGAATAACAGTCAGAGCATAGGCATCCTGACCTGGGCTCCACTTTGCTAGGCCGACAATGTGCAATGAGAAGAACAGGGCACAGGCAACCAGCCAAAGGTGCGAGACTTCAAAGTTCAATCCGTTGATGCTGATGAATCCCAGACCTACGGTCGCAAAGATAACTCCGTAGACCACTCGCCGGTCGACCTTCTTCTTCAGGAACAGCCAGATCAACAGAGGCGACATGACAACGTAGAGCCCAGTGATGAAGCCGGCGATTGCAGCGGTGGAAAGTTCTAGGCCAACGGTCTGGGTGTAATAAGCGATGGCAAGCAATACTCCCAGGAAAACACCCTGCCCCAATAGCTTGCGTGGAATCTGGCGCAAAACTCGGGGTTTGGCAATCACCATAATGGCGGCGGCGATGCAAAATCGAGTTCCCAGGAAGTCGATGATGGGTTGAGCCTTAATCGCGTCCTTCATGAGCACAAAAGCAGCACCCCAAACCACAGCGACCGAAAGCAGGGCTATCGGGGCCAGACGTTGGGCGCGGGTTTTTTGCATCCTGTCAGTCTATGACAGGGGCTAATCGATGAACGGTGCGTACTCTTCGATGGCAACAATTTGGCGCGGTCTATCGCCCTTTGCCAGAGTCAGGTGCACAACCATCATGTGTCCTGGTTTCAGCGCGCGGCCTTCGTTGAGAATGATTTCCTGACGCTCATCACCAAATTTTGCGATGGCGTCAATCACTGTTGGAAGGGCTGGTCGGTGACTGCAAAGCAATGCCGGGCTCTGCTTTTCGATCAGCTTATGAACCACTTTCTTGGTGCGCGCTGGACCGTTGGCGTTTCCGTGTTCGCTCAATGCCAATCGCTCGATGACGGCAAGTCCGCGGCTGGTCGCATAAGGATCAACGGTTGTGATACAACGAATCCAAGGGCTGGTCACGACTTTCTTGACTCCAAAAGCGCCAATTAGAGGAATGAGGCTCTGCGCCTGCTTTTTCCCGAGTGGCAGAAGCGGGCGCTTCCCGTCCGGACCGCTCCAGTCGTCACGAGGGGTTGCCTTGGCATGGCGCAGCAAAATAAATGGCTTGGTGCGCAGGTGATTCTTGTTGTGAAGTTCAACGACGTCTGCAATCATCGCGCGATCGGCATCGTAGCTGAGCTTCGCGAATGCCTCATCCGGGGTCATCCAGATAACCGCGGAAACCTCTTCATCGGGCACAAACTTGGACTTCGCGAGAGTCCGATCGGAAACGCGAGCCGCCCAGTAGTGAACCTCTTTGGCTTCGCCGCTCGGCAATGCGTAGTGCTGAGTCACGAGCTTCTGTCCTAAAACAACTTTTAGGCCGGTTTCTTCTTCGATCTCACGAACGGCGGTCTGAGGCAGAACCTCACCCGGATCTAGTTTGCCTTTGGCCCAACCGTAGTCGTTGTAACGTCCTCGGTGAACTAGCGCGAGCATTAACTCGCCAGCTACTTCACGCCAAAGAATGCATCCTGCAGCGTAAACGGTCATTACTTGCGAGCACCGCGCTTTGCGAGCACATCCGCCATGATCTTGTCCTGAACGTCAACCAAGCGGTTGCCTTCAGCGTCTCGGGCAAAGCGAGTCCATGCCCCTGTGCTATCCAAGTGCCATGATGCGGAATCTTCAGACATGGCCAGTTCGAACAATCCCAATAGTTCCTTGATCTGGTCTGGCTGAATGATGCGAACGAGTGCTTCAACACGACGGTCGAGGTTACGGTGCATCATGTCGGCAGAGCCGATGAACACTGCCGGGTCGCCGCCACCAGCAAAGGCAAAGATACGGGAGTGCTCTAGGTAGCGGCCCAGTACCGAGCGGACGCGGATGGTTTCGCTGAGACCCTTTACGCCAGGGCGAAGCGAACACATTCCTCGAACCAGCACGTCTACCGACACGCCGGCCTGTGAGGCGCGGTATAGGGCATCGATGATTTGTTCATCTACGAGCGAGTTCACCTTGATTGAGATACGCGCCGGCTTGCCATTCTTGTGATGTTCGATCTCGCGATCGATGCGTGAAACTAGGCCATCGCGAACGCCGTTTGGAGAAACCATTAGCGCTTTGAATGTGCTGTCCGGTGCGAAACCGCTCAAGCGGTTGAAGAGCTTAGTAAGGTCTTCGCCTACGTGGTCGCGCGAGGTGAGTAGACCGTAGTCCTCGTAGAATCGCGCGGTCTTAGGGTTGTAGTTACCCGTACCAATGTGGCAGTAACGGCGAAGCGTGTTGCCTTCCTGACGGATGACCAGACTCAACTTGCAGTGGGTCTTCAATCCGACGATGCCGTATACGACGTGCACGCCAGCCTGCTCCAGTTTGCGAGCCCAGGCGATGTTGTTCTGCTCATCGAAGCGTGCCTTGATCTCGACCAGAGCCAAAACCTGTTTGCCGGCTTCCGCTGCCTGAATCAACGCGTCAACGATAGGGGAGTCGCCGCTGGTTCGGTAAAGGGTCTGCTTGATAGCGAGAACGTGTGGGTCGGCGGCAGCCTGCTGCAGGAATGCCTGAACCGAGGTGCTGAACGACTCGTATGGGTGGTGAAGCAAAATCTCGCGCTCGCGGATGGCTGCGAAGATGTCCGCTTGTTCGTCTTCTGCCGCAGTTAGGTAGCGGTTGGTAACTACCTGATGTGGCGGGAAACGAAGCTCTGGACGCTTCAAGAATGCGATCTCCGAAAGGCCGGTTAGATCGAGCGGAGCAGGTAGGTGGTAAACATCCTGCTCTTCTACATCCAACTCACGGATCAGGAGATCTAGAACCTGTGGATTGATGTTGTTGGCTACCTCGAGGCGAACTGGTGGGCCGAATCGTCTGCGGAGGAGTTCCTTTTCGAGAGCGATGAGAAGGTTTTCGCCTTCGTCTTCGTCAACCTCTAGGTCTTCATTTCGGGTCACGCGGAAAGTGTGGTGTTGAAGCACAACCATGCCAGGGAAAAGCATGCCGAGGAATTGCCCGATTACCTCTTCGAGAGGAACGAAGCGGGCATCAGAGTTAGACGTGTTTCCAGGAACACGCACAAATCGTGGAAGTAGGGGTGGCACCTTCACTCGAGCAAAATGCTCGGTCTGAGTGTCTGGGTTTTGAAGTACTACCGCAAGGTTCAGGCTTAGGCCCGAAATGTATGGGAACGGGTGTGCCGGGTCTACAGCAAGTGGGGTAAGTACAGGGAAGATCTGGTTCTGGAAGTAGAGCTTGAACGCTTCCTGTTCTGTTGCCTGAAGTTCATCCCACTTTTGAAGGCGGATGCCATTTGCGGCAAGAGCCGGAGCAAGTTCATCGCGGAATAGTGCAGCTTGGCGCTCTTGAAGACTGTGTGCCTCACGAGAAATCTCAGCCAACTCATCCTGCGGGGAAAGACCGCTAGAAGCGGTAACAGCTAAACCGGTCGCAATTCGACGCTTGAGGCTGGCAACGCGGACCATGAAGAATTCATCGAGGTTGCTGGCAAAAATGCTCGTGAAGTTGATTCGCTCAAGCAGGTACATGCTTGGGTCCTCTGCGAGCTCTAGCACTCTTTGATTGAAGGCGAGCCAGCTGAGTTCGCGGTCGATGAATCGCTCAGCACCAAAGGTGCCCTCGAATTCTGGAAGCTTTACTGCCATTGTTTCTTCGGACATACGTTAAATCTTTTCAGTAATCAGTTACCGTGCGGTAAACGTCCGGCTAATAATCTGCTTCTGCAAGTTCGTTGTCCTGCAGTGTGGTGTTGAATCGGTATCCGACGTTTCGAACAGTTCCGATGAATCCTTCTAGTTCACCCAGCTTGGCGCGGAGGCGACGGATGTGAACATCTACTGTGCGAGTACCACCGAAGTAGTCATAGCCCCAGACCTCACTGAGGAGCTGTTCGCGAGTAAACACACGACCGGGGTGCTGTGCCAAGAATCGCAAGAGTTCAAATTCCTTGAATGTGAGGTCTAGCGGCTTACCGTGAACCTTTGCG
>JBEEJV010000012.1:0-5593 GCA_041169005.1 Actinomycetota bacterium | reverse complement strand
CTTAGAGGGTCTAAACAAGTTCGGCGGTTTCAAGCCGCGCGGTGCAGTTCTCGATGTCGCCTACAAGCCGTGGCCATCCTCATTCGCTTCCGCGTGGCAGGCAAATGGAAGACCAATCATCAGTGGCCTAGAAATGCTTCTTTGGCAAGCTGTTGCCCAGATTCGTATCTTCACAACTGGTGATCCAAACAACCAGCTTCCTAATGAAGCCGCGGTTGTGGAGGCCATGCGCCACGCTCTCAACTAGAATTGAGCGCATGCTACGTTGGATCACTGCCGGGGAATCGCACGGCCCGGAACTTGTTGCCGTATTAGAAGGATTGCCTGCTGGCGTCCCGATTACTACCGGTGAGGTGCAAGACGCGCTCGCTCGTCGTCGCCTAGGTTATGGTCGCGGTGCGCGAATGAAGTTCGAGCAAGATGAGGTCACCCTTTCGGGTGGAGTTCGTCATGGTTTTACCCAAGGTGGACCGGTTGCAATTTGTGTAGCAAACACCGAGTGGCCGAAGTGGCAAGACATCATGTCATCAGACCCGGTAGATCCGGAGCTGCTCAAGGGTGCACGTGCGGCAGCCCTAACCCGACCACGTCCGGGTCACGCAGACTTTACTGGCATGCAGAAGTACGGCTTCCTCGACTCGCGTCCTGTTCTTGAGCGTGCAAGCGCCCGCGAAACTGCCGCGCGCGTTGCGCTGGGTGCAGTGGCCTCAGCCTTCCTGAATGAACTCGGCATCCAGCTCGTTACCCACACCGTTGGCATCGGCCCCATCGAAGCTCCTCGCGATGGCGCTATTCCGACCCCGTCAGATGTTGCAGCCCTAGACGCAGACCCGATGCGCTGCTTCGACGCAAAGATCTCTGAGGCCATGGTTGCTGAGGTTGACGCCTGTCACGCAGATGGCGACACCTTGGGCGGCGTTGTGGAGACGTTGGTTTACAACCTTCCTCCAGGCCTAGGAACCTACGTGCACTGGGACCGCCGACTCGACTCGCAGCTGGCAGCCGCTCTAATGGGCATCCAGGCAATCAAGGGTGTTGAGGTTGGTGACGGATTTGAGACTGCGCGTCGTCGTGGTTCAGTCGCTCACGACGAGATCGAACGTGACGACAAGGGCATCGTTCGCCGCCTAACCGACCGCGCAGGCGGCATCGAGGGTGGTATGTCGAACGGTGAGGTTTTGCGCGTCCGTGCTGCAATGAAGCCGATCTCGACCGTTCCACGTGCTCTCTCAACCATCGATGTTGCTACCGGAGAGCCTGCAAAGGCCCACCACCAGCGCAGTGACGTTTGTGCCGTGCCTGCTGCAGGTGTTGTGGCTGAAGCCATGGTTGCACTCGTAATCGCAAACTCGGTCCTCGAGAAGTTTGGTGGCGACTCGGTTGCCGAGACCAAGCGCAACCTCGATGCGTACCTAGCCAGCATCCCTGCGGTCCTCGCTTCCTTCGACGCTTAGGCGCTACCCGTGCCTGAGAAGTCTTCGGTTGTCGTTCTAGTCGGCCCTATGGGTGTCGGCAAGACTACCGTTGGTAAAAAGCTCGCCAAGGCACTGAAGGTCCCATTCATTGATACCGATGCGGTAGTGGTCGCCGAACACGGGGAGATCTCGCAAATCTTCGAAACCCAGGGCGAGCCTGCCTTCCGTGCACTTGAAGAGGCCGCCGTGGCTGCTGCCATCACCGAGCCTTCGGTTGTCGCTACAGGCGGGGGAGTAGTGCTTAGTGCGGTCACCCGCGAGCGCCTGAAAGCGGCAACCGTCATCTACCTTTCAACGGATGGTCGCCACATCAAATCTCGTTTAACCGGTGGCAAGCGCCCGCTGCTCAAGAACGGCTTCGAAGACTGGACTCGGATCTACGACGAGCGCAAGCCAATCTACGAGTCTGTAGCTGACATCACAATCAACACATCTGGACAATCGCTAGCTGCGACACTCGCGGCAATCAAAGAACAGCTTGGAGTCTCATGAGCGACGCAATCACTCGCATCACTGTTTCGGGCGATGCGCCTTACGACGTAATCGTTGGACGCGCATTGCTCGAAGAGGTGGGCAACGCTCTTGGCGATAAGGTCCAGAAGGTGCTAATCATCCACGCGGAAGCGCTATCGGTGAGTGCCGAGGCCGTGCGCGAGAGTCTGCTAGCACGTGGCTATGAGGCTATTCTCGCTGGTGTGCCGAACGGTGAAGATGCCAAGCGCGTCGAAGTTGCTGCCTTCTGCTGGGGAATCATGGGAAAGGCCGACTTCACCAGAACTGACGCTGTTGTGAGCTTCGGAGGCGGTAGCACCACCGACCTAGCCGGGTTTGTGGCGGCAACCTGGCTGCGCGGCGTTAAACTCGTGCACATTCCAACTACGTTGCTGGCTATGGTCGACGCGGCCGTTGGTGGCAAGACCGGAATAAACACCGCCGAGGGCAAGAACCTGGTCGGTTCGTTCTACGCGCCTAGCGCTGTCATCTGCGATCTCGACACCCTCGAGTCACTTGCTAAGAACGAGATCCTCGCTGGATTTGGTGAGGTTGCAAAGTATGGATTCATCGACGACGAGCGCATCCTCGAGCTAATCGAAGCTGATGTAAACGTTGCGACCGACCCAGCCACCGACGTATTCCGTGAAATTGTTGAGCGCTGCATCGCGATCAAAGCTCGCGTTGTGGGCAGTGACTTCAAAGAGGCCGGCATGCGCGAGATCCTCAACTACGGCCACACCCTCGGACACGCCATCGAGCACGCGGAGCGTTACAAGTGGCGTCACGGCGCAGCAATCAGTATCGGCATGGTGTTCGTCGCAGAGTTGGCGCGAGTTGCCGGCAGACTCAGCGATGCTGAAGTTGACCGTCATCGCAGCGTTTTGAACCTGCTTGGCCTGCCAACCACCTACAAGGCCGATAAATGGGAGCAGCTTCTTGCAACCATGCAGCGTGACAAGAAGTCTCGTGCCGGGCAGCTTCGTTTCGTAGTTCTGGACGCCATCGGCAAGCCGACCATCATGACGGCTCCAACCAACGAAATGCTTTTCGCCTGCTTCCAAGAGATTTGCGAGTAACCTAATCTCATGTCTCTTGTCTTTGTTCTAAATGGTCCAAACCTCGGTCGCCTCGGCTCACGCGAGCCGGATATCTACGGCTCGACCGATTACGCCGGTTTGGTTTCTAAGTGCATCGATGCCGGAACTGCCCAGGGACTCACCGTTGAAGTTCGCCAGACCGACAGCGAAGCCGAACTAATCGGCTGGCTCCACGAGGCAGTCGACCGTGAGGCAGATGTAGTTCTAAACCCGGCGGCGTTCACGCATTACAGCTATGCAGTTCGCGACGCGGCTGTGCAGGTTACCAAGGCTGGGAAGCGACTGATTGAAGTTCACCTGTCGAACCCGCACACTCGCGAAGAGTTCCGTCACAAGAGCGTGATCTCGGGTATTGCAACCGGTGTAATCGCCGGTTTCGGTGTTGACTCATACCTACTCGCGCTTTCGCAGCTGGCTCGATAAACTAGAAATAGCTTTTCGGCGGCTTGCGCCGGATTTTTTATGCCCGATACAGAATCGGGTTTGCATCATCAACTTATGAAATGAGTGATCCTCACTATGGCAACTTCGAACGACCTAAAGAACGGCATGGTTCTAAACATCGACAACCAGCTGTGGGCAGTTGTTGAGTTCCAGCACGTAAAGCCAGGCAAGGGCCCAGCTTTCGTTCGTAGCAAGCTCAAGAACGTTCTTTCGGGCAAGGTTGTCGACAAGACCTTCAACGCTGGCGTAAAGGTCGAGGTTGCAAACGTAGACAAGCGCGAAATGCAGTTCCTTTACAACGATGGCGAAGCGTTCGTGTTCATGGACCTAGACAACTACGACCAGATCAGCATCAGCCCAGCAACCGTTGGCGAAGCAGCAGACTTCATGCTTGAGAACCAGAACGCAGTTGTTGCTCTAAACGAGGGCAACCCACTTTATGTTGAACTTCCTGCATCGGTTGTTCTTGAGATCACCTTCACCGAGCCAGGCCTTCAGGGTGACCGCTCGTCGGGTGGCACCAAGCCTGCAACCCTTGAGACTGGCCGCAGCATTCAGGTTCCGCTGTTCGTTGAGCAGGGCACCAAGGTAAAGGTGGACACCCGCACCGGTGACTACCTCGGTCGCCTCTAACATTGAGCGCACGTACCAAGGCTCGTAAGCGAGCGGTAGACGCAATCTTCGCGGCCGACCTGCGCAAGGTCAGCCCTGAATCACTGCTCGACACCACTGCAGAGCTAGTTGCAGACCGTCAGAACCAGGACGAAATCTTCGGTTACGCTCGCGACATCGTTGCAGGTGTGGTTGAGAATCACGCTGAAATCGACGACCTTATCGAGACATACTCGCGTGAGTGGGCAATCGATCGCATGCCAGCGCTGGACCGCGCCATCTTGCGTGTTGCCGTCTGGGAGATTCTGTTCAACGATGACGTGCCTAACGGCGTGGCCATCAACGAAGCGGTTGAACTTGCCAAGGAATACTCGACTGACGATTCCGGCTCGTTCATCAACGGTTTGCTTTCGAACATCTCGGGTACTCGTCAGGCCAAGTAGCCATAGCAGCGCAAGCTGATATTTCTTGAAAACCCATCGCTTCGGCGGTGGGTTTTCTGCTTTCTCCGATGCTAAGATTGACCCAGAAATCATCCTTTAACTTTCGTCCTGCGAGGCGAAGAAGGAGGTGGCGCGTGTCTTCACGCACCGTCTTAACGAGTGGCGACATTGATCGGGCTATTACCCGCATTGCCCACGAGATCGTGGAATCTAACCACGGCACTAAAGACCTCATCCTCCTTGGCATTCCAACCCGCGGCGTTCTGCTAGCGGAGCGCATCGCAAAAGTTATTCAACGTCACTATCCAGAGTTTGACGCAGCCAGCAGTGTTGGTCGCCTAGACATCACCATGTACCGTGACGATCTGAGCCAGAACCCAACCCGTGCGGTTACCGAAACTAACATCCCAGCTGCAGGAATCGATAAGAACGTCGTCGTGTTAATCGATGATGTTCTCTACTCGGGCCGCACTATCCGCGCCGCACTCGACGCGCTAAACGACCTGGGTCGCCCATCGGTTGTGCGCCTAGGCGTGCTTGTCGACCGCGGTCACCGCGAACTACCAATCCGTGCTGACTTCGTAGGTAAGAACCTGCCAACAGCGCGTGATGAGCGAATCAACGTGCAACTGACTGAAAACGACGGAGAAACCAGCGTGGTGATTGAATCATGAGTTTGAAGCACCTACTTTCAGCAGCGGATCTAGATCGTGCAACCGCGATTGAGATTCTGGACACGGCAGAAGAGATGGCCGGGGTGAACAGCCGCGACATCAAGAAGCTGCCAACCCTTCGCGGCAAGACCGTCGTGAACCTGTTCTTCGAGGACTCGACTCGCACGCGCATCTCGTTTGAAGTGGCAGAAAAGCGTCTTAGTGCCGATGTAATCAACTTCGCCGCCAAGGGTTCTAGCGTTTCCAAGGGTGAGAGCCTGAAGGACACCGCCCAGACTCTAGAGGCAATGGGCACCGACGCGGTTGTAATCCGCCACTCGGCCTCGGGTGCCGCCCAGGTGCTCGCACACAGC
>JBEEJV010000011.1:0-22643 GCA_041169005.1 Actinomycetota bacterium | reverse complement strand
GGATTGCGCTAGAAGCCAATCTGCTTCATGATTCGACGCACGATGTTTGCGTTGCTACGACCCTTAGTCGCCTCTAGGGCACGCAAGTGAAGCTTCTCGCGAAGCTCGCTGTTGTCCATCAGCTCGGTCAGGTGGGCGCCAAGAGTCTCAATCGAAACCAACTTGCCCAAACCCAACATGATTACGCCATTTGCCGGTGTGGTGTGCGTGTGGGTGAGTTCCTTGGAGTTCTGCGCCATGCAGATGGTCGGAATGCCCAGCGACGAAAGCTCGGTGATGGTTCGACCAGCCGAGGACAGTGCGATGTCGGCGTTTTCCATGACGGCAGGCATGTTCTTGATGTTGCTCAAAACCTTGAGGCGCAGGTTGTAGGCCTTCGGGTCGATGAGGTCGGCACCGAGTCCGCGGACGATGGTCACACGACCTTCAAACTTGATGTGCTCGAGCGCGCGCAGTGCGGTTTCAGCAAGGTTGGACGGATCGGTTCCACCGAATAGAACCAGAACTTCTTGAACCTTGTCTCGGAACTGAATCTGACGATCGATGGTCTCAAAACTAGGTGCCAAAATAGCGTTCTCAACTCCGGTGAGCTGGCGTTCGGCGGGCACTCTTGGGTTTTCGTATAGGTCCGCGATAAGCAGATCCGCAGCCTCGGCGCCATCGCCCAGATCCTCGAAAGTGACAACCTTGCAGAAGCCGCCGAGCAATGTTACAAACTCGGCCAGGTTGTCTAGGCGGTCCAGAACCACTAGCTCTGCCTTGGCCTTGCGCGCGTAACTCAAGAACTCGAGGTCGCTCTTCACGGTGTCTACCTTGAACGGGTAGTCCTTGAAGAATTCGGCACCAAGGGGTTTGTCCTCGCTGAGCACGATGGTGATATCGTGGCGGGCGAGCGCATAAGCCAGGGCGAGGGTTCGATAAACGTGACCCATGCCAAGTTCTTTCGCAGTATCTGTGCGAAGCAGAATACGCTTGCGACTGACGATGTGCTCGGCGATAGCCCAGTCGCTGAAGGTGTCGATGTCAAGGCTTTCGCCGTCCGGCACCTCAACAAGGTTTATCGGTTCGACGATGCGAGTTCCGGTGCGCACGATGTCACCAATACGGGCGCCGATGATTGCCCCAGACTCGCGGAACTTCGGCGGCAAAAGCTGCCGGTTGACTCGAGCGGTATAGGCGGGCGTTGGCTTTCCATCGGCGTCGAAAACCCACTCGAGGTGTCGGTCATCAACCACCGTAAGAACGCTTCCTGCGCCTTCAGCAAATTTGCCCATTGCCTCTTTTACGCGTTCAGGCTTTATGAATGGGCAGGTCGGCTGCATGGTTAGGAGCACATCGTTGTCTTGCGCGCCGAGCGTGCGCAGGAACGGGATGGTGCGCACCATTACTTCGTCGAGCGTTGCCTTGCCGGTGGTCTTTTCCTCGCGGGTCACAACTGCGCCGAAGCGCTCCGAAATTTCGGCAATCTCATCGTCGTCGGTGATTACGACAACGCGGCCAGCAAGCGTGCCGCCAAGTGCAGTCTTGATTGTGCGTGCGATTAGAGGGACGCCACCAAGCAGGCGGACGTTTTTACGAGGAACGCCGGTTGAACCACCGCGCGCAGGAATCACAATCCAAGGTGATTCGAGTGGCTGATCCATCAATGCGTCCCGGTTTTAGCGCTTGCGGAAAATCTTCGGTGGAACGCCAACCGAGAGCTCAATGTCGCGAACGCGGTGAAGTGTCTTGGTTGTGAGCGAGCGAACGCTCATGATGCTGTCGGCGATGATGCCGAAGAGCAGAACCTGAACGGCAGAAATCATGAGAACCGCGCCAAGGATGATGCTCTGGAGGTGGCCACCGTTGCGGCCTCCGATTGAGTCGATAATCCAAGGCATCCAGGCCAGCGCGCCGCAAACTACCAGCAGCAGGCTAACTGGCACGAACAACTGCATTGGGCGGTACTGAACGTAGATGCGAATCATTGTCCAGGCGTTACGGCGAACGTACTTCCAGGTGCTGCCGAATAGGCGGCTCGGGCGAACACTGTCATTGCGCTTCACGTGGACGTTGGTCAACGCCAGCGATGCATCCGAAACCTGAATGAGTGATTCGATTGTGTAGGTGAACTTGGTCACCAGATTGATCTGCAGGGCAGCGTCGCGACTGAAGGCGCGGAAACCGCTAGTTGCGTCGTGTACGTCGGTACCTGAGAAGCGCTGAACCACCGAGGTTCCGAGCGACTGGAGGTAACGCTTCAACTTAGAGAATTCATTGACCGAACCTGTGTCGCGGTCGCCAACCACAACGTCGGCATCGCCGTTTACGATCGGGGCGATTAGCGCTGGAATCGCGCTAGCGTCGTACTGGTTGTCGGCGTCCGTATTGACAACGATGTCTGCGCCTAGTTTCAAGGCCGCATCGATACCTGCCTGGAAGGCGCTTGCTAGACCCTGGTTCTGCGTGAATCGAACCACGTAATCAACGCCGTGTGCGAGTGCAACTTCGGTGGTGTTATCGCTCGAGCCATCATCGATGACCAGCCACTTGACTTCGTCTACGCCAGGAAGCTCACGTGGCAGTTCGGCCAGGGTAGCTGGCAAGAACTCTGCCTCGTTGAGGCAAGGAATCTGGATGAAAACTTTCACGTGTATTTAGCCTTTGCTGATTTCTTCGGCGCCCCAGATTTTATTGTTCTGAACCAGACCAACAAGCACTGTTACTAAGAAGATAGCAAAGGACTGCAGCCACATCCGGTTTAGGCTGTCCGACCATCCGGTGCGTCCCAAAGTTGGGTGTCCGAACTGTCCGCCATCGAGCATCTTGGTTATTAGAGATCCGAGGATCAGGCTCGTGGTGATTGCAAGCAGGGTCTTATGCTCGGGAGTCATCCTCTTCCAGTTACCTAGGACAATGCCGAGGACAATCGCACCAAAGAAGATGCCCCAGCGGCCGCTGCCATAGAACAGGTTGTCGGCCAATGCCTGGTTGCCCTTGCGAAGCGCGTTGTGGAAGACCACTTCCGCTGCGATGAAAAGAACAGTCATGCTTATCAGCGCAACAGGCACTAGTCGGAAGCGAAGCCAGTCAAAAATCTTGAGAGCAGGCAGGCAGCCGGCGGCCACGACAATTGCCATAAACACATACCAAGGAAGATCGGTCGCGTTGATGATGTACGAGTGGTAGGTAGCGAGCCACATGCAAAGACCGAAGGTGCCACTGCCGATTATCCATAGGATGGCGGAGCGGCGAATCCAGCGCTGCGAGATTAGCGGCAAAACGGCGAGCGCTACTAGGGCGATTCCCTCGATACGCGAAGTGCTCGCGGTGAAAACACCGAGGCACACGATCAGTAAGTGCTCACGTGTTAGCTCGAAGTCTCGCACTGCGATGGCAGCCACTCCAGCGGCGGCGAGCATTCCGACTGCTGTGAGAGTGTGACCGTTGATGTAGAAAATGGCGCGCAGTGGCATGACAGTGCTGAAGGTCGCCAGGATTAGAAGTCCGCTTACCCAAATGACTCGCTTGCGAGCTTCATCTCGGGTTAGCTGGCGGACAACCCAGATGACCAAGCATCCGAGCGCCGCATAAATATATGGGGTTAGGCCCGATAGATACTGCCCCGATGGGCCAAGTGACAGTAGCAGCGGGTAGGAGAATCCGCGTTTGATAGCGGTGTGGCCATTCAGGAAGCCTATGTTTCCGTTGAGGTCGAATAGCCGGGTGAGCGAGAGAATCCAAAGCGAGTCTGGGTGCGGAGTTCCCTGTAACCCAATGACGCGGGTGGAGGTGGTCGCAAGCAACGAAATCACGGTTCCAAGAATCATGTTCTTGTAGAGGCCACGACCGGCTTGCCAAGCCGAAACAACAAGTCCGAGCGCAAGGATACCGAAGAATGCAAACCCGCTGATCCAGCGCTGGTTGACCATGTTCATGGTTGAGAACAACACGTCGCGAAGAACAACCGCGATCATCATGCCACCTGGAATGCTCAACCAGAGGTTACGAATTCCAAGCTGCCAGGCTATGGCAATGCCGCCGAGCGAAATGAGAAGGAGTACCGCGTATTCAGTAAGCATTATTTGCCACCAATCAGGTTGCGGTAGAGGTTTGAATCGAGCAGAACGAAAGTTTTCACCATTCGGGCCTTCGCGCCAGGATCTTCCTGGTTCTTCAGGGACATGCTGTCTTCAACCTGGACACCGATAAAGGTGCGGTACGGAGCCGAGTTGCCGCCGTCCCAGATCAAATAGAGGTTGCAGTACTTGCTGGTCTGACCCGAGCAGTGCGCGGTTGTTGCATAGTGGCGGTAGTGCAGCAGCTCTTTGAGAGTTGCCTTGCCCTGCAGGTCGATTGGGTCTTCGGTGCGGTCGACCGACTTCACCTTGAAGATGCCAATCAGTTCGTCCTCGAAGCCAAACCCGTTCTTGAAGCGGTCGCCGATGTTGGTGACATGCACGGTTGAGAAGTGGTTGGTCAAAACTACCGGGGCACCCTCCACCCAGTGAGCGTGCTCAATGATGCGGTTGATGTTGTAGGTCTTGTTGTGTCCCATGAATGGAGCTGAGTGCGAAAGCACGAAAAGATTCACGAATGCGACCGAAACCATCACCAGGTTAATTAGCCAGAATCGCCAGGACTTGAGTGTGTTCATTTCTTAAACTCCGCTGGGATAGCTGCTTCTAGAACTGGTTCCAAATGCTTGGCCCAGGTTGTGGTGATGTGACTATTGTCGCGGTAAACCACGATGTTTCCGATGACCGGCGGGCAGGAAGTTGCGTTGCAGAACTGATCGATGAAGTCGACGGAGATGACATTCTTCATTCCTTCGACAGCGGCTGGCATCGGGTCGGCTGGGGTGAGGCCACCCGCACGCGTGATGCTGCATTTAGCAGCTGCGCTAGCACCAAACTGCTCTATGCAAGGCACGAAGTTTGCCTTCGGCTTTGGGGTGTCGTGAATTAGGAAGAACTTTGTGTGGCCGTTCGCGATGATTTTTGAAACCATCGATGCGAATGCTTTGCCAACATCCTCACGGCCCTGGGTGACCAAACTCGAATTGGAGTTGATTACGAGGTCGAACGGTGGCTGTTCGGCTAGGTACTCCTCGAGCTGCTTGTTCCAACCCTGACAGGAGTGGTGGGTCAGATCAATCGGGTAGAGGTCTGGGTCTACCAGTGAACAGGCACTCTTGGAGATCATGGTTACGTTCCAGTGGTGCTTGAATGCAAGGTCGTCAACCGGTACGAACCACTGGCGGGTGTGGCTGTCTCCGATGAGCGCAACGCGAATCTTTCCGTTCGGGTCGCCCTTCTGGCAGGTGAGGAACCCGGTGCCCTCGCGGGAAATCTTGCAGTCGCCGCTCTCTTTGGCGCGAGCTCCGTTGTTGAGGTCGCTAAGTGGGGGAGTGAGCTTGGTGTTGCCATACGAGCCGGCGAACTGCGCCTTGGCTGCGATTCCGAGACCGAAGGTGGTGGCCAGAAGGACAAGCATGGTCGCGCCAGCAGCAAGTAGTTGACGGCGCGGCTTGAGCGTGCTCAGCCATCCGAAGCGAACTGGATCTTCAATGAAGCGCTTGCTGACCCATCCGAGCAGAATCGAAACCGCCACGATGCCAAAGCGGGTCCACATGTTCAGGTTCTCGGTGAAAACCCATGGTGCGAGAATCAACACCGGCCAGTGCCACAGGTAGAGCGAGTAAGAGATGTCACCAAGGAACTGGATTGGCTTGATTGCGAGTAGACGCTGTGGAACCAAACGGCTTTGACTCGCGCCTCCGTGGAGCACCAAAACTGTTCCCAGCACCGGGATACCCGCGTACCACGAAGGGAACGGTGTCTTGGTTGTGTACGCGACAATCGCGTAAGCCATTAGACCAACGCCAATCCAGTAGTAAGCCGGACTTCGTTTGGCAGCAGTGTCATCCTTGTGCGCGGTTGCGATTGCCAATAGGGCACCCGCTGCAAACTCCCAGGCGCGCGTGAAGGTGTTGAAGTAGGCATTCTGAGGTTGGTCGTAGGTAAGCCACACGCTAAAAGCAAATGAACCGACGAGCATCAAAGCCAGAATGCTGAGAAGCACAACGCGGTTGCTTAGGAATTTAGGGAAGAACTTGCTGGCCCAGAGAACCACGAACAGCAGGATCGGCCAGAAGATGTAGTACTGCTCTTCTACTGAGAGGCTCCAGAAGTGCTGGAACGGGCTCTTGGTGCCGTCATCCGTGAGGTAGTTGGTGACCTTGGCAACCAGAGTCCAGTTCTGCATGTACAGGGTGGCGCCGTATGCCTCATCGTGGATTTTGAGGAACCAGGACGGAGTGGTGAGGAAGAAAGTCGCGAGTGTTGTGACGAGGATGGCAAGCATCGATGCTGGAAGCAAGCGGCGAGCACGACGTGCCCAGAAGTCTGCGAAATCGACGCGTCCGGTGCGCTGTTCCTGACGCCAGAGTTGGCCGGTGATTAGGAATCCGGAGATAACAAAGAAGATGTCCACGCCGACAAAACCACCGGTTAGGCGCTCGGGCCACACGTGGAATGCGACTACCGCGACAATCGCCAACGCGCGCAAAGCCTGAATATCGGTTCGCATGCCGTGGTTGTGCGGGTTTTTACTCACTTACCTAGTTTAATTGGGGTTTGACATGAACGCCTTTAAGATTGCGAACTCGCCGGTTGGTCCAAAGCGATACAACCGTAGTAAGCGTTTAACTTTCTTGTTCTCAGCGTTGCGCACCCGGTCGCTGATCGCCCGCGATGAGTTGGCGCAAATTGCAACCGGTGGCGCGTGCGATGCCAACTTCCTAGTCAGCGTGGTTGGATCGAGCCTCAAGGTGATGAACAAGCGTGCCCTATTCGACTTCGCTTGGCTTCTCTCAAACCAGCCAATCTTCGAGCACGACACCACCAACGCCAAGCGCGTTTACGACTATTGCCTTGAGGCTTACGGTCTCGGTGGTTTCTCGCAGATGCACAAGGTCAACTTCGCGATGGTGGCGCTCAAGGTGGGCGATGTCGAGCTCGCTCGCCGCATCATGCACAAGGTGCCTGCCATCTTCGGTGCGGTCTCTAAGTTCTTCCCTGAGGTGCTCAACTCGGTTCGCATGCAGATTCTGCAGGAGGGAACCAACAGCGCCTTCATGTTCAACCGCGACTACACGCTTTCGAGCGAGTTCTTGCGCATCGACATCGACAACCCGTTCCGCGGACTCAGCGCCCACGACGCAGTCAACGCTGCTCGTTCAGCCGAGGCAACCGTCTGGCTAAAGCGCCTCAACAGCGAAGTGTTCGGCCCGCGCGTCGCACCAATCGCCTTCAAGAGCAATCCATCCGGTACCCCGCTAGATTCGCTAACCGTGCTCGAGCCATCAGCGCAACCTGGAGTGTCCAAGCTGCAGGGCCCGAAGGTCACCGTTGTGATGAGCGCCTTCCAGCCAGACGAACACATCTTTGCTGCCGTCCACAGCACACTCGCGCAGACCTACGGCAACATTGAACTCCTCGTCATCGATGACTGCAGTGGCGACGATTACGACGACATCTTGGCGCGCGTTGCAGCCCTAGACCCGCGCGTTCGCGTGCTCCGTCAGGAAACCAACGGCGGAACCTACCGAATTCGTAACCGTGCGATGGATGAAGCCGCCGGCGAACTCATCACCTTCCAAGACTCCGATGACTGGATGCACCCGCAGCGCATCGAGCTTCAGGTTGCAAACCTCATGTTCCACCCGGATGCCGTTGGCAACATCTCGCTCAGCACTCGTCTCACCGATCGCCTCGAGGCGGTCGAATCAAACCGCCGCTTGCGCGTTGGTATTTGTGAGCCGGCGCTGATGTTTTGGCGAGTCAAGGTGCGCGACCGAATCGGATACTTCGACCACGTGCGTAAGAGTGGTGACAGCGAGTTCCGCAAGCGCATGAACAAGGCGTTCGATGTGGACTGCCCGGTGGTTCACCCGTTCCAGATCCTCACCATTCAGCGTGCCGACAACGGCGGTCTCACTCAGGGAGACCTAGGTTTCCGCTGGATCACCGAGTTCCGCACTCATTACCGTGACTCGTACCTCTACTGGCACAACCGTCTGGGCAAGGCCACCAACTGGCACGTCTCGCGTGAGGGCACGAACGAATTCTTTGCACCTCGCGGTGTCACCATGCTTAGCGCAGACGCCCGCGCTACTCGTAAGTTCGACCTAGTCCTGGGCGTGAACATGCGCGACAACGAAAACGTACGTGCCGCGCTCATTCGCTTCCAGGAGGCGCTCGCCGCTGGTCACAGCGTTGCGTTCTTGCAGCTCAACAACATCTATCCGCGCTCGCTTTCGCGCAGCATCGGTGCGCCTATCCTCGACCTGCTCAACAGCGGTAAGGCCGATTTGGTCTATCCGCGAGACCACATCGTGGCTAAGCGTGTTGAGATCATGGCACCGAGCTCTTGGTTGATGAGCCACGACGGTGCCGAATTCAACTGGGAGTTCGATACCCTGGCCATTGTTCCTCTCGACAAGGCCCGTGAGCAGTTCATCCCTGCCGGCAAGACCATCGCAGATGATTTGAAACTATCGCTCGTACACTCATTCGGCGCAGACGCGGTTCGCGCGCTAGTAGTGCTCGGTTAGCAGGAGCTATTTACTGCGCAGGAATCCTGCGATGAATCCCGCACCCCACGCAATGTGCATGGTCGGAAGAACAACAACTAGCATCGGTCGCTTTGCCGCGAAAATGCCGATACCCCAACAAACCGCCCAGTAGGCCCAGACGCCAAGCATCGGGGTTTCCCAGCCGAGGATGTTGAAAACAAAAGCCAATGCAAGCGCGATAACCAATACCGGCGGCGCGAAGTAGCGAAGGCTGGCGGCCTTGGGCGCACGACGAGTCAACTGACCACGCCATATTCCTGTGTCGTAGAACTGCTTTGCCAGCTTGGTCCAACTCGAACGCGGGTGGTATTCCACTTCGAGGCGAGGGTCGAACCAAACCACATAACCGGCCTCACGAATGCGCAGATTTAGTTCCCAGTCCTGTCCGCGGATCACCGCTGGGTCGAACCCACCGAGTTCCTGGAGAACCGAGCGACGGAAGACGCCGAGGTAAACGCTGTCGGATGGGCCGGCCTGACCGCCAACGTGGAACGAACCGCCGCCGAGGCCTACCGGGCTGTTGTAAGCCCACGCCACCGCCGACTGGAACGCGTTGCTGCCAACTGCCTTCATGATGCCGCCAACGTTGGCAGCGCCAGTCTGATTCAATACCTCGACGGCAAGTTTTGTGTAACCCGGCATCAACTTCGAGTGTGCGTCAACGCGCAAAACTACGTCGTACTTAGCTGCAGCAATAGCAGCGTTTAGGCCAGCCGAGGTTGTACCCGCAGGGTTCTGAACCAGTTCAACTGGGAAGTTGAGCGCTAGGTTTTCGGCGATTGCGTTGGTGGCATCGCTGGAAGGGCCAAGCGCGAGGATGATCTCGACATCGCCGGCAAAATCCTGCTGCAAGATGCTTAAGACGGCGGCTTCGAGGTACTTTTCCTCATTTAGCACCGGCATGATGTAGCTGACCGAGCGTAACTGCTCTGCTGATTTAGCCATGCAAAGTCCTAGTCGTCTAGCGGTGCGCCTTGGGCGATTGCGTATGCGCGGCAAACCTCTTCTGCGGTGCCGTCCATCTTCACAATTCCCTTGTCTAGCCAGATGGCTCGGTTGCAGGTGTCGAGAATTGACTTCATCGAGTGGCTCACCAGGAATACCGAACCGGCACCCGAAGCGAGTTCACGCATGCGAGCCTCGCTGCGACGACGGAAGTCCTGGTCGCCAACTGCGAGTGCTTCATCGATGATGAGAATGTCGTGCTCACGAGCTGCCGCGATCGAGAACTTGAGGCGCTCGACCATACCGCTCGAGTAGGTCTGCATCGGCAGGTCGATGAAGTCGCGTAGACCCGCGAAGTCAACGATGTGGTCGAACTTCTCCTTGATCTCGGCCTTGCTCATTCCCAGCGCGAGACCGCCGAGAACAACGTTCTTTTCGCCGGAAAGTTCCTTGATCATGGCGGCGCCAACACCCAGGAAGCTAGGGCGTGAAGAAGCGTAAACCGCTCCGGCATCGATTGGGAGAAGACCCGAAATTGCCTTCATCAGTGTGGACTTACCAGAACCATTGGTACCGATTACGCCGATGCTGTCGCCCTCATAGGCAACCAAACTGACACCCTGAAGGGCCTGGACTTCGCGCAGGCGTCCCTTGTGCTTTACCCGAGAGTTGCCGGGGGTGACCTTCTTGCCCGAAGCGAATACGCGATAGGTAACGCGGATGTCGTCGACGACAACAACCGGTTTGCGGTTTGGTTCGGTGAATACTTCTGGAGTCACGTTTGCCGACTCAGGCTTCTGTTCGTTAGACATTGCGACCGTACTTCTCTTCGGCTAGCCAGAAGAAGACAACACCCAGAAGCAGGATGGCCACTGACCAAGCTGCCGCCGCGACCCAGTCGAGTGCGGTCGAGGTGTAGCCCGAAACCAAGCTCGAGCGAGCGATCACCAGGAACAGGTGAATTGGGTTGTAGTGCAAAAGCAACTTCAGCCACTCAATGTGGATCATCTTGTCGATGTTCCAGAAGATGCCCGAGGTATAGAAAAGCACGCGCACGATGAACGGAAGCAATTGGTTTAGATCGTCAAGGTGAACGGTCAGGCGCGCAGTAATCATCGCGGTACCCGCAGAAAAGAGAATCATCAGGATTAGATCCGGGATGAGCAGGAACCAACCCAGGTTGGGGCGTTCGCCCAGAAGCAAAAGGCCGACAATCATGATTCCGATGAGCGGGAGTACCTTCAACAGATTGCTGATTACGGCCGATACCGGAAGCAAGATGCGAGGGAAGTCAAGCGAGCGCACGAGCGAGGCATTCGCAGTGATCGACTTCGCGCCATCGGTGATGCAACCAGTGATGAACTGGAACAGCACGATACCGGTGATGAGGTACGGGACGAAGTTTGCCGGACGAATGCTCGAAAGCAGCACGCCAAAGATGACTCCGTAGACACCAATCTGAAGCGCTGGTACTACGACGTGCCAGGCCGCACCAAGCGAACTCTTGGCGGTTGAGGCCTGGAGGCTATAGCGGGCGAGAGTGTTCGCGAACGCGCGGCGCTGGTAGAAATCTCGTAAGTAACTAAAGAGGCGAGGGCGGGTGCCGACCTTGGTCAGCTTGGCACTCTCGGCCAGTGCCACCGGGTTGAAACCGCCGGCGTTGTTTGCGCTAAGGCTGCTCAACTTGAGCCTACTTAGCCTCTACGTTGCGACCGAGGGCGATCAGGCGCCAACCGGCAGCCTGCCAAGCATCAACCTTTAGCGCGTTGCGGCCATCAATGATGAGCTTGTTCTTTACAACCGGAGCGAGTTCCTTTGGAACGTGAAGTTCGCGGTAGTGCGACCATTCGGTAGCTAGGACTAGAGCGTCCGCGCCGGTTGCTGCTGCAACTAGATCCTGCTCAGCGATGAACTCTGGGTTCTGAGCGCGGACGTGGTCGAGCGAGATTGGGTCGGTCACGACAACCTCGGCACCGGCAGCCTTGATGAGCTTTGCAACGGCGATCGAAGGGGAGTCGCGAAGGTCGTCGGAGTCTGGCTTGAAGGCCGCACCTAGAACCAAAACGCGCTTGCCGGCTAGGTCGCCAAGCTCGTTCTTCAGAATGTCAACAACGCGGGCACGACGACGAAGGTTGACCTGGTCAACGTCTTCTAGGAAGTCGACGGCCTGACCAACTCCAAGTTCCTCGGCACGGGCCATGAATGCGCGGATGTCCTTTGGCAAGCAACCGCCACCGAAACCGATGCCGTTGCGAAGGAACTTGTTTCCGATGCGCTCGTCGTAACCGATTGCCTCGGCAAGCGCAACTGCATCCGCGCCCGAAACCTCGGCGATTTCCGCCATCGCGTTGATGAACGAAATCTTGGTTGCGAGGAAGCTGTTTGCGGCTACCTTCACCAACTCGGCGGTTGGGATGTCGGTGGTCAAGAATGGGGTGCCGTGAACGGTGATCGGCTCGTAAACCTTGCGTAGCAGCTCGGCCGAGCGCTCGTCGTTTACACCGATGACGATGCGGTCTGGGCGAAGGCTGTCCTCAAGAGCGGTGCCTTCACGAAGGAACTCTGGGTTCCAAGCAAGGTGCGGGGTGAATCCGGCGGCCTCGGCCAAAACCTCGGTCAGTACTGCGCTGGTGCCAACCGGAACGGTTGACTTACCGGCAACCACTGCGTCTTCGCGCAGGTATGGGGCCAGGGCCTTTACCGCCGAGTGCAAGTATTCGGTGTTGGCCGCATAAGAGCCAGGAAGCTGAGGGGTTCCTACGCAGAGGAAGTGCAGGTCTGCCTCACGCGATTCCTCGGTGTGGTCTTCCTGGAACTTGATGTTGCCCTTGGCGAGCACGTTCTGCAGGGCTTCGTCCAGGCCTGGTTCGTAGAACGGAACTACGCCGTTCTGCAGGTCAGAGAGACGCTTTGGGTTGGCTTCGATGCCAATAACATCGTGGCCGAGCTCCGCCATTGCAATAGCGTGAGTGGCGCCTAGGTAACCCAGTCCGATAACGGTAATTTTCATGGCCATAGCGCCTAAGTTTATCGACAAACTCGGTAGTCTTGCGGTATGGCAAGCAAGTACAAATACCAAGAAAATCCGCATATTCAGGTGCGCAAGGAGCACGGACCTGCCACCCGTGCGAATATCCACAAGCGTCGTACCGAAAGCGAAACCCCGATTCAGCGCTTCAACAACCGCTTGGGGCTGGGAATTACTACTCGCGTCGGCACCATGTGGGCCGCTTATGCATTCTTTGCGCTCACTTTGGTGAGCCTTCCGGGTGCAATAGCCAGTGGAAACACAATCGTTATCGTTAGCTGGGTTGCGCAGACTTTCTTGCAGCTTGTGTTGCTGCCAATCATCATCGTTGGTCAAAACATTCAGGCCAAGTCCGCCGATGAGCGAGCCATTGCAACATACAACGACGCCGACGCGATCTTGCACGATGCCCGAGAGATTCAGGCCCACCTAGACGAGCAGGACAACGCCATCGGCGACCTGCTAGACAAAGTGGCCAAGCTCGAAGAAAAGCTTTTGGCGGCTGAGAAGTAAACCATGCGTCTCGTTATTGCCGACTGCTCGGTTGACTATGCCGGGCGCCTCACCGCTCATCTGCCACGCGCCAAGCGTCTGCTTCTTCTAAAGAACGACGGCAGCATTCTGGTTCACTCAGACTCGGGTAGCTACAAGCCGCTCAACTGGATGAACCCTCCTTGCACGATCGACCGCAAGCCGGCATCCGAGGATGCCGCAGAGCTCGGTGTGGTTGAGATTTGGAGCGTTCAGCAGGTCAAGACTGCAGACATGCTCCAGATCAACGTCTTTGAAATCTTCGATGAAATTGAGCACGAACTGGGTGTCGACCCTGGCCTCCAGAAGGACGGCGTTGAGGCGCACCTTCAGGAGCTTCTTGCCGATCAGCTTCATTTGGTCGAAGAGGGCGTCGAGCTGATTCGTCGCGAGTTCTTTACCGACATCGGCCCCGTAGATATTCTTGCCAAGGATGCCAACGGTGCCACCATCGCCATCGAGCTGAAGCGCCGCGGTGACATCGACGGCGTTGAACAGTTGGCCCGATACCTCGAATACCTGAACCGCGACCCGATGCTCGCCCCGGTGCGAGGCATCTTTGCGGCCCAGGAGATCAAACCGCAGGCGCGCACTCTTGCCGCCACCAGAGGCATAGACTGCCTAGTACTGGACTACGACTCAATGCGTGGTCTCAAGGGCGAAGAAGCACCAACCCTTTTCTAGGGTTGGAGGCTGCTAGGTATGGTGAATGAACATGGTTAGCAGGAAGTCCCGCCGGAAAAACCTTCTCGGCGCAGGCGATCACCACCCAAAGCGCAAGTCGATTCGCTCCGCTGGTTATTTCCACCGGCTTGGTCCTGGCATTGTTACCGGTGCCGCCGATGACGACCCTTCGGGAATCGGGACCTATTCGCAGGCCGGTGCTCAGGCCGGTTACGGCATGCTCTGGGCAGCACCACTCCTGCTTCCGCTCGCATTTGCCACCCAAGAGGCCTGTGCTCGGTTGGCTCTGGTTACCGGGCAGGGTCTGGCTGCAATCATTAAGGCGCGACTACCGCGATGGATTCTCGTAGTAGCTGTGATTCTGGTGGCGCTCGCCAACACCGTGAACATCGCCGCAGACCTGGCATCAATGTCGGCAGCTCTTCGCCTTATTGTTCCGGTAGACCAAACCGTTGGCGTAATTTCTTTCGCACTGGTTATTGCACTCAGCGAAATATTCGTGCCCTATCACCGGTATTCGCGCGTGCTGCGCTGGCTTTGCCTTAGCCTGCTTGCCTACGTGGCTGTCATGTTCGTCGCGAAGGTGGAATGGCATGCCGTCACGGTCGGCACATTCCTTCCTCACATCAGCTTCAGTAAGACCACTTTCGAGCTCATGATCGCGCTCGCAGGAACCACAATCAGCCCGTACCTCTTCTTCTGGCAGGCGGCCGAAGAGATCGAGGAACGAAACGAAGCCGAGGCCAACGGAGTCTCGGCCGAGGTGTCTGTAGACATGGATCACGTGCAGGCGATGCGCGGCGATGTTTTCAGTGGCATGCTCACCGGCGTATTCATCATGTTCGCCATCATGACAACTGCGGCAGCCACCCTAAATGCCAACGGAATCACCACGATCAACTCAGCCGAGGATGCGGCAAAGGCGCTAACACCTATCGCAGGGCCCTTTGCGGGACTCCTGTTCTTGCTCGGAATCTTGGGCGTTGGTTTGCTTTCGGTGCCGGTGCTAGCCGGGTCAACCGCCTATGCAGTCGCTGAAACTTTTGGCTGGCGCGAGTCACTTGAGTTAGCCCCACGTCAGGCACGTGCGTTTTACGCGGTCATTATCGCTTCGATGGGTGTGGCTCTACTACTGAACTTCGCCGGCATACAGCCGATGTACTTCCTATTTTTGGCAGCCCTGTTGAACGGCCTTTCGGCACCGATCCTGATGGCAATTGTCTGGTGGCTTGCAAAAGATAAATCGTTGCTCGGGGGTTGGGCCTCCGGTTGGTTGAGCAAAATCACTTTGGCAATTGCTGCGCTTGCGATGGCTGCCCTTCCGCTCTTCTGGCTGTTTGCAAAGTAAACAAAGATTTAACTTTCTAACCGTCGCCGCCGATGAAATCCTGCGTCCTGCGTGGCACACTTAACGTATGGCCACTACAAAGACACCTGCGGTTAAGACCGCAACCCGCACCGCTGCAAAGCCTGCCGCCGCAAAGACCACCGCTGCCGCTAAGGTTGCCGCCAAGCCGGCAGCAAAGCCAGTCGCAAAGAAGGCTCCTGCTAAGGCTGCCGCCAAGCCAGCGGCCAAGGCTGCCGCCAAGCCAGTTGCGCTTCCAGTAGTTGCACCGGCTCCTGAGTACAACTTCACCAAGCGTTACAAGATGCTGACCGGAATCGACGACAGTGCTTTCTGCGACAAGGTGGTTGCTCACCTGAACAACGGCTACGAACTTTACGGCAGCCCAACCTCAACCTTTAACGGCAAGAACGTAATCGTCGGCCAGGCTGTAGTGCTGAAGAAGCTTCCTAAGAAGAACAAGAAGTAATACTAGGTAGCAGGTTGCAAATCTAGTAAAGGGGTGCTTTACTAGATTCATGACCTCACACGTAAAGACCGCAGTTACTTCTGCGCCAATTCTTCCTGTACTAGCCGACCGCTGGTCGCCTCGCTCGTACGACCCTTCGTACAAGTTGACCCAGCACGAACTGCTTTCGATTCTTGAAGCCGGTCGTTGGGCGCCATCGGCTAACAATGCACAGCCAACCCGTTACTCAGTAATCGAGCACGGTTCGCCACTTCACGAACAGATTGTCGGCACCCTTGCCGGCTGGAACAGTGCTTGGGCTGGAAACGCATCGGCAATCATCCTCGTTTCGGTTGAAGCCGCAAACGCTGATGGCGCTGTAAACCCATTCGCGGTTTACGACGCAGGCCAGGCTGTTGCTCACCTTTCGATCCAGGCTCACGAGCTTGGTCTCCACGTTCACCAGATGGCTGGTCTCGACAAGGCTAAGGCCGCCGAAGTTCTCGGCCTACCTGCAAACCTTGAGCTAGTTGTCTCGCTAACCGTCGGCAAGATCGCTCCTGCAGATCTTCTTCCAGAGCCTCTGTTCGAGCGTGAGGTTGCGCCACGAGTTCGCAAGGACCTCGACGAGATCGTTCTTCACGGCAAGCCATAAGTTTTTGGCGGTTAGGCTTAAAGGATGCATTCCTTTATGGCCGCCTCAATCTCTGATCAGATCAGCGGCTGGGCTCCTTCATTGGGCCCAGCCCTTTTCTATTTGGTGGTTTGGGGCCTAGTTTTTGCGGGCACCGGCCTGCTAATCGGCGCCTTCGTGCCTTTTCTTACCGGTGACTCGCTCGTGTTCGCCGCGGGTCTGGTTGCGGCATCAACCGCTGGTGTTGACATCTGGGTGATGGCAATCGGAGTAGGTATCGCCGCGTGGTTGGGAGACCAGGTCGCATACACTTTAGGTCGCCACTTTGGTCGCCCTTATCTGAGTAAGCGCAATGGCAAATGGGTTCGGATCGGCATTGAAAAGTCTGACGCCTTCTACCTCAAATGGGGATGGTGGGCAGTCGTGATTGGCCGCTTTATGCCTTGGGCTCGAGTATTCGTCCCGGTCATCGCGGGAATCGCCAAGATGAACTACTACAAGTTCTTCAGCGCCAACGCTGTTGGAGCTGTTGCCTGGGGAATCGGCCTAACGGTTACCGGGTACTTTGCTGCTTCGATACCTGCCGTCAAGAACGCCAGCTACCTGATTGCGCTCGTGTTCGTCCTCGGTTCCATTTACGCGGGTTTCCGAAACTGGCGCGCGGATCGCAACAGCCGGAGTGCGGAGTAGTCGCTAGGTTGTGTAGCTGAGATCGGCCAATTCGGGAGATCGTTCACGGGCATAGAACTCTAGCTCCTGAGCTGCCCAAATGGGCCACCACTCATCGTGGTCGTGGCCAACCCGGCTAATCCAGCGGTTCTGGCGAACGGTTTCGTCGGCTTCAAGCCAAACTCGGATGTTTGCCAGCGGGGCAGTGGCTTGGCTCAAACTGCCACAGCCCTCGATGACCAAAGGTGTGCCACCCTCAAATTCGCGCCAGCGATCGCGCTCGCCGAGTGCCCAGTCGTATTCTTGCCAGCTTGCCTTTTTGCGGGTGCTCACCGGGTTCAGCACATAGCGCAGCAGATGGTCGTGGCCAGCCTGTAGTCCATACCAGCCGTCGTATAGGTCATCCATGTGAACTACACGAGGCAGGGTCTCGCCCACTTTGAAGAGGCGGCGCTGAAGTTCATCAGCAAAGGTGGTTTTTCCGCTTCCGCTGCGGCCATCGATTAGGACAATGGGGGTATTCACACCCTGGTCCTGCAGTTCCAGGACGTGCTCAATCACGGAGTCGAGAAGTGAATCCATAGAAGTTGCAGGCACCAGAACAGGATAACCGCGTGCGCTTGGTTTGCCGGGTTTCCTTGCAGGACCGGGGTGAAGTTTTAGGCCTCGACTAGAACGTCAGGGTGACGGTCGAAGCGGTAGCCACCGCCGCGAACAGTGCGGATGATGTCTTCGTATCCGGTGATCTTGGCGCGAAGGCGGCGCACGTGAACGTCGATGGTGCGCTCGTTTGGAGCCTCATCGGCATCGTCTGCCCAAACTGCGTCGACTAGTTCACGACGGCTGATGGTTTCGCCCTCGTTCGAGATCAGGTAGTTAAGGAGCTCGAACTCCTTATAGGTGAGTTCTGCGTTCTCGCCATCGGTGAAGACACGGTGGCGGGCGATATCTATAACAATGCCGCGCGCCGCTTCCTGCTCCTGGTTTGCCTCGACCAGACGGTTTAGCGAACGAGGGTCGTGAAGAGCGGTGCGAACCACATCGATGTTCTTGCCACCAACGCCAACCGGGGCTAGTGCTACTGCCGCGTAGGTCTCCTGGGCGGCGGCTGGTACGAGTTCATTAACGGTCTTGCGAAGGGCCTGAACAAGTTCGGCAAGCGTTACGCCGGCTGCTTTAGCGGTTTCTTCGTCGATGCCAACGTAGAGTGCGAAGCCACGCGCTTCGGTCTGGGTTGGTACGGCGGTTAGGTGAGATGGGGTTGAAGTGGTGTTGGTGTTTAGAAGTGCGATTGACATTTGAAAATCCTTAGCTTGTGAGGTTGCGAATGGGCGATTGATGTGCGGGCTTTATTAGCAGCTGCACATTCGCATTCGCATACACAAGTTCTTCAACGACATGTAAAAAGTATTACTAGGTATTTCCCTTAAGTCAAATCCGTTTATTCCGACGGGGTTTATAGGGAATAGGGCTGTTGGTCAATAACTGCGCAGATTTGCATATTTTTAGTCGCCGGCGCTGCCGTACAGACGGTCTCCCGCATCACCTAGGCCGGGCACAATGTAGCCCTTTTCGTTTAGGTGCGAGTCAAGCGCTCCGAGCACTAGTGTCACGTTCTTGCCCTCAACTGCCGCCTCAACGTTTGCGATGCCTTCCGGCGAACCGATGAGGCAAACGCAGGTGACATCGGTAGCACCGCGGTCAAGAACGTAGCCGATGCTGTCGATGAGAGTTCCACCGGTGGCAAGCATAGGGTCGATGATGTAGACCTGACGACCCGTGAGGTCCTGCGGTAGGCGCTCGGCATAGGTGATCGGTTCTAGGGTTTCTTCGTTGCGCTTCATGCCAAGGAATCCAACCTCTGCGGTTGGAAGCAAGGTGGTCATGCCTTCCAACATTCCCAAGCCGGCGCGCAAGATTGGCACGATAAGCGGGCGAGGGTGGGCCAGGTTCACACCAATGGTTTCGGCAACCGGGGTCTGGATGGTGATTTCCTTCACGCGGATTTCTCGAGTCGCCTCATAGGCCAGCAGAGTTACAAGCTCCGAGGTCAGTTGGCGGAAGACTGGCGATGGCGTGTTTTTGTCACGCAGAACCGTCAACTTGTGGGTGATTAGTGGGTGGTTGGCTACGTGAACTCGCATAGGCTAAATCTAACCGAATGGAGGGCCAAAGTGGCAGGCGAAGAGCAATGGTTTGAACCAATGCGTTTGGCTATGGCCGAGGCTGCCATCGCTGCAGATGAAAGCGGAGACGTTCCAGTTGGCGCAGTGTTGGTTTCACCCGATGGTCAAATTGTCGCCCTTGGGAGAAACGAAAAGGAACTGAACAACGATCCAACGGCCCACGCCGAGATCGTGGCCATTCGTAAGGCTGCCGCGGATCGGTCCGACTGGCGCCTCGAAGATCTCACCCTTGTAGTAACCCTGGAACCATGTGCCATGTGTGCGGGAGCTATTGTTGCAGCGCGCATTCCTCGCGTTGTGTTCGGTGCTTGGGATGAGCGGGTTGGCGCGAGCGGTTCGTTGTACGACCTGATTCGCGACGCCCGCCTTGGCCGCCCCGCCGAGGTCATCCCCGGAGTGCTCGAGTCGGAATGCTCGGCGCAGCTAAAAGAGTTTTTCCAGAGCAAGCGCGCTTAGTCGCGCAGAATGTCCGGCTCTAGATAAATCACGCGAGTAGCCGGAACCGCGGTTCGCACGAGAATCTCGGCTGCATCAATCACCTTGGCAATCTCGGCGGCCGACGAGCCTGCATCAACAGCAATCTTGGCACCGAGCATTAGTTCATCGGGGCCAAGGTAAAGCGTCTTCATGTGGATGATGCCGTTCACGCCAGGGGCAGCGGCCAGAGCCTCGCGAATTGCCGCAGCGTCGGCCACGGTCGCTCCCTCACCGATCAGGAGGCTACTAGTTTCCGCACCCAAAATGATGGCGACAATTACCAGCAAGCCACCGATGGCGATTGTGCCGATGGCATCGAAGATCGGATTGTGGGTGAGCACCGTGAGGCCTACACCGCCGAACGCTAGTACCAAACCTGCCAGTGCAGCGATGTCTTCAAGCACAACGACTGGCAGCTCCGGAGCCTTGGCGTGGCGGATGTACTGGCTCAGCGAGCTCTCGCCACGATCTTTCTTCGCCTCGCCGAGTGCAGTTCGAAGGCTAAAGCTTTCGAGGACAATGCTGACGCCAAGCACGGTTAGTGGCAGCCAGACGTTTTCCAGTTCATGCGGTTCGCTGAGCTTCTGCACGCCTTCATAAATGCTGAAAAGGCCACCGATGCTGAAGAGCACGATCGAAACCATGAAGGCGTAGATGTAACGCTGACGCCCGTAACCAAACGGGTGGCTCTCGGTGGCTTCCTTGCGGCTTTTCTTGCCGCCGATGATTAGCAACACCTGGTTTCCCGAGTCGGCAAGCGAATGGATGGCTTCCGCAAACATCGATGCCGAACCAGAGACGCCGGCCGCGATGAACTTGGTTATTGCGATACCGAGGTTTGCGCCGAGCGCTGCAGCAATTGCTTTATTGGAACCAGATGAACTCATGCCTGAATTCTAGGCGAGTAGGTCTATCAGGGCTCGCGTCGTTGACTCGTCAGAAAGGCTTGGTGCGAAGGACAGCTGCGAGCTCGGTTGGCGCTGAGTGCCAAAGCCGTAGTAAACTGTCCCACGGTGACGTGTCCGAGCGGCCGAAGGTACATGTCTCGAAAACATGTGTAGTTGAAAGACTACCGTGGGTTCAAATCCCACCGTCACCGCCACCAGAAGCTCCCTTGTTATGCAAGGGAGCTTCTTTTTTCCTATCGAAGGCGCGTAATGTCAAGCACCGTTCAACCTGGTTACCAGCACCGCTGGCTCGTTCTCACCGTGGTACTCATTGCAGAGATCATGGACCTTTTCGATTCGACAATTGTGAACGTAGCCGGACCAACGCTTGCGGAAAAACTTGGCGCATCAAACACCGATCTCCAGTGGGTAATCGGTGGTTATGCGCTTGCTCTAGGCTCGGGACTTATCCTTGGTGGCCGTCTGGGAGATCGCTTCGGTCGTCGAAACATGTTCCTGTTTGGACTTGCAGGTTTCACAATCGCGTCAGTTCTTTGTGCGGCTGCTCCCGCTGTCTTGGCGCTTATTATTCTTCGCTTCATTCAAGGATTCCTGGGGGCAATGCTTCTGCCGCAGGGCTTTGGCCTGATTCGAGAGTCTTTCCCGCCGCAGGAGTTCGGCAAAGCATTTGCGGCTTATGGTCCGGCGTTTGGCCTAGGTGGCATCCTCGGTCCAGTGATCGGCGGTTTCATCATCCAAGCAAACATCTTTGACCTTGGATGGCGAGCAGTGTTCCTCGTAAACCTGCCAATCGGTTTGGCTTCCTTCATCATTGCGGCTCGCTTCCTGCCTGAGACAGCGTCTGACAAGTCGGTCAAGATCGATATCTTCGGTGCCCTCTTAGTGATTATCGCGAGCGGGATGTTGGTCTACCCGTTGATCAAGGGTCAGGAAGCTGGCTGGCCACTATGGACTTACTTGATGTTGATTGGTTCGCTCGTTTTCTTTGGTCTATTCGCGATAAACGAAAAGCACACCATGAAGCGTGGGGGCAGTCCGCTCATCGACGCCTCAATTTTTCAGAAGCGCGCTTATACCTTTGGGCTAGCAGGTTTGGGTCTTTACTTCGCCGGCTTCACTGGTGTCTACCTAATCCTGAGCCTGTTCCTTCAGTTTGGTGAACGATTCACGTCAGCGCAGGCTGGACTGGGCAACATCCCAATCGCCCTCGGTTCGGCCATCGGTGGAACAATCAGTGGCGCTTTCCTTGCAGACAAGATCGGTGGGCGCTACACCCTCCAGATCGGCGCGGTGGTGCAGCTGGTTGGCGTGCTTCTTATGACGGCCGCCGTTCCTTCGCTCGCCAACTTCACCATCTGGCAGATGGTTCCAGCGCTTGTGGTTTCGGGCATCGGAACGGGCCTCATTGCAGCCCCGATCTTCGATACCATCCTGTCCACCGTCGATCAGAGTCAAAGTGGCTCTGCCAGCGGCGTATTGTCTGCAGTGCAGTCGGTATCTTCCTCGGTCGGTGTGGCAATCTTCGGGACCGTGTTCTTCAATTTCGCCGCCCAGGGTCAAGCCGATGCCGGTTTCCGCAATGCGCTCGTTGTCCAACTTATTTTGCTAGTGCTCTTCGCTGCGGTTTCGTTCGTTCTACCTAAGCGCTCGAGTCACTAACCAAGCAAAGCGCCGAACTGCTGTGCGAACCAGAGATACAGCGGGATACCAATCGCCAGGTTGAACGGGAATGTGATTCCGAGACTCATGGTGATTGGCAATCCTTGCTTTGCATCAGGTAGAGCGATGCCAACTGCAGCTGGCGCAGCGATGTATGAGGCGCTCGCGGTCAGAACCGCTAGCGCGGTCGCGCCACCAATCGACAACCCAACCAGGGTGCCCAACGCGCTTCCGAGCAGGCCGCCGAAAATCGGAACCAAAATGCTAACTAGCACTAACGGAAGTCCGGTCTTCCTGAAGTCTCCGAGGTTTGACCCGGCCTTTACTCCAAGTGTTAGCAGGAAGAACGTAAGTAGGGCCGGTTGTGCATCCACGACCAACAGTTGAACCTTTTCGAAACTTGCTTCACCGCTAATTAGACCCATCGCCACGCCGCCAAGTAGAAGCAGAACCGTCTTGCCCAGAAAAACTTCGTGTACAAGTTTGCGGTCGCGCAGTGCCGCGAAGCCACC
>JBEEJV010000010.1:0-5348 GCA_041169005.1 Actinomycetota bacterium | reverse complement strand
GGGTAGTACGACGCCGAGGTCGTCGCTGTGCCTTGAAAATAGCCAGTGCGCGACGTAGCAACTGTCAGCGCGGTGCTAGTGCCCGCCGTCGGTGTCACCGTGTACGTTATCGTGCTTCCAGAAGCAACACCTGCAATAACCGTGCCACTAGTCACAGATGGAGTGAACGTCCAGTTCGAGTCGTAGTTAGTTACTGGAATAGACCAGCTGCCGTTCGAGAATGAAACACTTCCGAATGCAGGATTTAGTGCTACACCCTTTGGAGTTCCGGTTGCTGTCGATGAGGTCGAACCCCAACCAATCGAGTTCTGAGCAGACAAACGGAACGTATAAGTGGTTCCATTTGTGAGGCCCGTGACGGTATAACTTGTTCCAGACGCGGCAGATGTCGCTGTGGTCCAGTTTGTACCATCGGTGGACTTTTCAATCTTGTAGGCAGTAATCGCGCTACCACCGTTATCAGCCGGTGCGACCCAAGTTACAACGGACTGGGAATCGGCATTTGATGATGCAGCAACAGAAGTGGGGGCGCCTGGAACGATTGCCAGTGTAGATAGTGCGGTGGAATTCGCCGAATAGGACCCTGTTCCAACGCTTGAAACCGCAGCGACTTTGAAAATGTAGGAAGTTGCCTTGGTAAGGCCGGAGACTGTGGCCGAGGTGGCCGTAGACGCCGTGTGGGCAAAAGTCGTCCAAGTGCTTCCGCTGTTGGCAGAGTATTGAATTGTGTAGTCAGAGATCGACTGGGTCCCTGAAGATGGGGCAGTCCAAGCGAGGTTAATACTGCTCGATGTTGCTCCGCTGACAGTTAGCCCGGTTGGAGCATCTGGAACCACATTTGCTGAAAAAAGGTTTGCTTGCGGAATAAGTGTCTGACTTCCGCCGTTATTCCAGAAAATGCGGGCGTCCGCGCCACCGGCATTTTCGTGGAAGTAGACCTCAATTGGGTAATAGGTCCCCGCAGTCATCGAATACGTGCCAGAGGCGTTATATGTTGCTGAAGCGCCCTGTTCAACCCAGTTATTGATTACAGTGGTGCCGGAAATCTTTAGAACAATACCGTCGTCAGACTGGTTGTAGAAAGTGTATGTGCCTGTACCCGGGCCTAAAATGTAACCCGTCCACAGGATGGTGAATCCATCAGTCTCTGTGCGACCAGCACAACCTGTGCTTCCGGATCCCCAGGCATAGTTAATCTGTGGCGAAATTCCGCAATATGTGTAGTTAGCGGTATTTGAATCAAGGGCGATTCCAGGGGTTGAGCCTGACTGAGCCTTTTGGTACCACTTGAGGCCGTCACCGGTGGCGGCCTGCGCAGGCGAAGCTAAAGTTAGTGGGCTAAATAGCGCCAGCAAAACGGATGCGACAACGCTGAGGTGCCTGAGTTTTTTTAGAAAACC
Source organism: Actinomycetota bacterium (assembly GCA_041169005.1). Lineage (GTDB taxonomy): Bacteria > Actinomycetota > Actinomycetes > Actinomycetales > Microbacteriaceae > Rhodoluna. Next base: position 3,948 of record JBEEJV010000010.1, on the reverse strand, counting down.
CGACCTTCTCATTACGCCTCCACATATAGACAACCAATCTAGAAAAATACCAGTTAACCGAACTTTTTTCAGTTTTTTAGAGATATTCGATTGAACCTCTCAAGGGCCAACCTTCTGTTGAACTCTCCCGATAGGTACGCAAAGATGAACACATGAAGTTCATCCTCTTTGTAATCGACGACCAACTCGAAAAAGCGAGTGGTGACGAAATGGCTGCCATCGACGCCTTCAACGACATGCTGCAGGAAAAGGGCTATTGGGTTACAGCCGCCGGAATCGAACATGGCGCGTCAGCTACCGTATTCGACAACCGAGCCGGCGCAGGCCTTAGCAGCGAGGGATCGCTCTACAACGAGCCAGAACATTACAGCGGCTTCTGGTTGCTCGATGTGCCGGACGAAGCAACAGCGTTGGCTCTGGCGCCTCAGGCAAGTTTCGCTTGCAACCGTAAGGTTGAACTCCGCGCATATTTGGGCAACTAGATATAAATGAAGGATGCTGCGGGCAAACCGCACAAAATCTACTCGATGGCCTTCGCTTCGGTCTATCCGCTGTATCTCGCAAAAGTTGAGAAAAAGGGTCGCGCAAAGTCCGAGGTTGACGAGGCTATCCGCTGGCTAACAGGCTTTTCTCAGATCGAATTAGAAAACCAGATTTCTAGCCAGGCGACCTTCACCGAGTTCTTCGAGGCCGCGACAATCAATGACCGCGCTCCCCTAATTACGGGCCTTGTCTGTGGCGTTCGCATCGAAGAAATTGAAGATCCTCTAATGCGAAAAATCCGCTACATGGACAAACTCATCGATGAGATTGCCAAGGGGCGACCTATGGAGAAGATTCTCCGCTAACGATATAGACCGCATCATCTTCCCACTCCGCTAGATTTAGCCCATGGGGACAACTCGCATCGTTGCAGTTTTTAGGTGGTTAGCGGCGGCCACAATTCTTTCCAGCGTTATCTGGCAGGTTACCGATCGACTTGCCCACAATCTTTTCAGACCGGCAGAGTACTTCTCATACTTCAGCATCCAAGGCACTCTCATTGCAGCAGTCATGCTGGGCTACACCGGTTGGCTCAGCTGGACCGGAACCCCGGAGCGCAAAGAAGTCACCATCGCGCGCGTCTCGGCAACCACCTATGAGATCGTGATCGCCGTGGTTTACAACGCGCTGCTTCGCGGAACCCCAGGCGATGTTCGCGATGCGGGTTACGCCTGGCCTGTGCTGCCAAACGAAATCATGCACGTTTGGGCGGCCGTGCTGATTCTGCTCGACTGGCTCATTATTGCGGGCTACCCGAAACTTCGCCTCAAGGCATCGCTCTTGGTGGCGGTCTTCCCGCTGGCCTGGCTTGCCTTCTCCGTTACCCGGGGCATCATCGACGGATGGTGGGCATATTGGTTCCTCAACCCGAAAGAGAAAGCGGGCGTTGCCGGCATGCTCGAATACATCGGCGGCATCACAGTCTTGATGATTGGCCTTGGATGGCTGCTGCTCTTGGTGCGGCGCCTGATCACGCCTAAAAGTCGTGCCTAAGAGCGTGCGTTAGAAGTCACCACTCGCTAGCAGCGTCGCCTGAGCGCCGATGCCCTCAACGATCTTGCCGGCCACGTGTGCGGCGGTCATCCCCTGGGGCATCGCGGGAGCGGAGCCAAACAGCGGACGGGTTGCCAGACCGGTTTCGGTGTGGCCCGGACGCGCTTCCAGAACCCGGACACCAGCGCGGCGGAACTCGGGAGCCGAAGCGCTCAACCACACCGACAGTGCAGTCTTAGACGCGCAGTAGGCGGCCATACCCGGGAAGGTGCGTTCGGCAACAACGCCTGTGATCGCGGCGATGAACGCGCCGGTTTGCATAGCTGGAAGAAGGCGCGAGATTAGGTGGGCTTGCCCCAAGTAGTTCACCTGCATCAGCTGCGCAGCTTGCTCGGCAGAAACCACATCCATGCCGCCAAAGCCAACCCTGCCTGCAGCCAGCACAATGCCATCGAGCTTTTCGGTGGCATTCAGGTAATCGGCAAGAACGCCGATGCTCTCTGCGCTCTGAAGGTCCAGAAGCAACCGGAGTGCCACACTCTCAGGCAGGCGGGCAGCAGACTCGTTCGAAGTAGCGGTGCCCAAAACCCTGGCACTCTGAGCCGCCAATTCAGCAGCGATGTGCCCACCGAGCACGCCAGAAGCACCAACCACCAAAATGGTCTTGCCTGCATAGGTCATGGTCGCTGCTTTCGCTAGGTGTGCTGTGAGTAGAGTATTGAAACCCACCCTTTGGCAAACTGCAACGGCGTCGGAATCATTCCGCTTACATACGCGACCGGGCACCATCGGCGGCAAACAAAGTGGCAGACTAGGATTCCCTCGCCAATACGGCAGACCATCAATTCAGGAGCCATCAATGTCGCTATCTCTGTTGCCAAACACCGACCTCGCAGTTTCGCACGTTTGCCTCGGCGGCAATGTTTTTGGGTGGACTACCGACGAACCGCAGGGCCACGCCATTCTGAACGAGTTCTTGGCGCTTGGCGGAAACTTCGTTGATACCGCCGATGTTTACAGTGCTTGGGCTCCGGGGCATGTTGGAGGCGAGAGCGAGAACATCATTGGTAGCTGGCTGAAGGCCAACGGAAAGCGCGCGGATGTGGTCATTGCCACCAAGGTTGCCAAGCTTGCTACCCGTCCAGGACTTTCGCGGGCGAACATCATCGCTGCATGCGATGACTCACTCAAGCGCCTGCAGACCGACTACATCGACCTCTACTACGCGCACGAGGATGACCAGACCGTTCCGCTTGAGGAGACTCTTGCTGCGTTCACCGAACTTCGCGATGCCGGCAAGATTCGTTACGCGGCGGCCAGCAATTACACCGGTGCTCGTTTGATTGAGGCTTCGCAGGTTTCTAAGGCCAACGGCCTAATCGAGTACGTGGCACTTCAGAACGAGTACAACCTGCTCGAACGAGATGCCTACGAAGCCGACAGCATTCCTGCGTTGGAGCAGCTGGGCATTCCATCGGTGCCTTATTGGGCTTTGGCCAGCGGCTTCCTAACCGGCAAGTACCGTGCCGGCGTCACCGTTGATTCAGTTCGCGCTGGTGGCATGGCCCGGTACGCCACCGATGAGGGCTGGGCGCTTCTTGCCAAGCTGGACTCGATTGCCGCCGCCCACAGCACCACCGTTTCGGCAATCGCCCTCGCTTGGTTGCGCCAACAGCCGACCGTGCTGTCGCCGATCGCGAGCGCCCGCACGGTTGCCCAGCTGCACGAGATTATGCCGGAAGTGACTCTGAGCGCCGATGAGCTGAAAGTGCTTGGCTAAGCGCCAGCCTCGAAGCTTTTCTCGGTGCGCCAGTAGCTCGATCCATCTGGGGTGCGGTCAAGCAGGTCCCAAGAGATGAGGAGTCGGCGCGCAAAGACGTGGTCGTCGAATAGCTCTACGAGAATGTCGTTTACCTCTGGCTCAGAGTAGAACTGACCAGGCTCGAATGAGGTAGCCGCTTTTTGCAACTGAGCCACTCGCCTTGAAATCTTGCGCGCAATCTTCTCTGCCATGTCTAAATCCTAAAGAAAAGCCCGGCTCTCGCAGGGAGTAGCCGGGTTTTTGCTCGTGCGCTTAGAGGGACTCGAACCCCCAACCTTCTGATCCGTAGTTATGTTGCAGTACCTCTATAGGCAGGGGGAGTAGCAATGAACCCCAGTATTTTATTAGTCAAGCCACCCTTTGCAGATATGCCCAATTCCGTCCGTTTCCGTCCATTGAACGGAATATAAGCGGAATTGGCAAGTACGCTTTAGTCTTCCCTCTGATTTGAGACCTCAAGTGTGAGTTGTTCGAGCACTTCTGCTGACTCCTCTAAGAGATCCGAGAAAAAAGAAACGGTTGTCCTGTCTTCCAGGAGTCTCTCCTTGAATTGCTTGCCAGAGTCACCACCAGCGTGAGCGGTGTGTCTG
>JBEEJV010000009.1:0-2624 GCA_041169005.1 Actinomycetota bacterium | reverse complement strand
ATCCGTTTCGTGCAGGGTGAGTTCGATGACGCTGATGCTTTCGACCGCCTCAAGGAGACCATCGACGAGTTAGATAAGGCGCGAGGAACCAACGGTAACTTCGCCTTCTACCTTTCGATTCCACCGAAGGCCTTCCCGCTGGTTTGTGAACAGCTTTCGCGTAGCGGTTTGGCTCGTGCAACCGGCAACGAATTCCGTCGCGTGGTTATCGAAAAGCCTTTCGGTTCAGACCTCCAGACAGCTCGTGAGCTGAACGACGTTGTCGAGTCGGTATTCCCTGCCGATGCTGTGTTCCGCATCGACCACTACCTAGGCAAGGAAACCGTTCAGAACATCCTCGCGATTCGCTTCGCAAATATGATGTTTGAGCCGCTTTGGAACAACAACTACGTTGACCACGTCCAGATCACTATGGCTGAGGACATCGGAGTTGGTGGCCGTGCCGGTTACTACGACGGCATCGGTGCAGCCCGCGACGTAATCCAAAACCACCTGCTTCAGCTTTTGGCGCTGACCGCGATGGAAGAGCCTGTCTCGTTTGACGCCGATGACCTACGCGCGGAGAAGGAAAAGGCTCTGAAGGCAGTTTCGCTTCCTAAGGACCTCGGTCTGCACACCGCACGCGGTCAGTACTCGGGCGGATGGCAGGGTGGCGAGAAGGTCACCGGCTTCCTAGACGAAGACGGCATGAACCCACAGAGCCTGACCGAAACCTATGCTGCAATGCGCCTAGACATCAACACTCGTCGATGGGCTGGAGTTCCGTTCTACCTGCGCGCGGGTAAGCGTCTAGGACGTCGTGTTACCGAGATTGCACTTGTGTTCAAGCGCGCACCGGAGGCGCTATTCGGCGAAGAGCAGACCGCTGCACTTGGCGAGAATGCTTTGGTTATTCGTGTCCAGCCTGACGAAGGCGTCACAATGCGCTTTGGCTCAAAGGTGCCTGGTGTTGGAATGAACATCCGCGATGTAACCATGGACTTCGGATACGGTCACGCCTTCACCGAGGCAAGCCCAGAAGCCTACGAGCGACTCATCCTCGACGTTCTTCTCGGTGACGCACCACTATTCCCACGCCACGAAGAGGTTGAACTCTCGTGGAAGATCCTCGACCCGATTGAGAAGTTCTGGGAGAAGCAGGGCCAGCCTGAACAGTACCGCCCTGGTACTTGGGGTCCAGCATCCGCAGACGAAATGATGGCCGTCGACGGCCGTGCTTGGAGACGTCCATGATCGTAGATATGCCAAACACCACCATCAGCAAGGTGGCAAAGAAGCTCGTAGTTTTGCGCGAGCAGGGCGGTGCCGTTGCGCTGGGTCGCGTTTTGACTCTAGTTATCGAAACCGACTTTAAAGGCATCGAAGAGGCCATCAAGGCTGCTAATGACGCCTCGCGTGAGCACCCTAGTCGCGTAATCGTTCTCGCAGACGATAACGCTAAGAGCAAGAAGGACGCGCGCGTCGACGCTCAGATTCGTGTTGGAGGCGACGCAGGCGCTTCAGAGGTAATCGTCCTCCGCGCCTACGGTGAGGCTGCTAGCGACCCTGAAAGCCTCGTGACCGGTCTGCTACTGCCGGATGCCCCCGTTGTGGCCTGGTGGCCTGGTGAGATGCCAGAGAACGCTGCTAAGAGCGCCATCGGCCGCATCGCCAGCCGTCGCATCACCGATGTCGGAGCTCAGAAGAATCCAGCAGACTTCCTTCGTAAGCTTGCAAAGAACTACGAGGCCGGAGACAGCGACTTCGCTTGGACTCGTCTGACTCCATGGCGCGCTCAGCTCGCCGTGGTTCTTGACCAGCCTCCATACGACTCCGTAACTAGCGTTGAGCTAACCGGTTCAATCGACTCCCCTAGCATCGAGCTCATGGCTGCCTGGCTTGAACTCAAACTGAAGGTGCCGGTCACCATCATCAAGAAGTCGCGTGACCGCGCTGGCCACGCTCTCTTCAAGCTCGTTCTGCACCGCAAGAACGGCGACATCGTGATTGCCCGCACCACCGGAGACAAGGCTGCCATTACTCAGCCTGGCCAGCCGGATCGCGAAATTACTTTGCCTACCCGCACCCTTCGTGAATGTCTCGCAGAGGACCTTCGCCGCTTGGATGCTGACCACATGTTCGGTCAGGTAGTAACCAAGGGATTCAGCAGCGCAAAAGCTAAGCCTGCCGGTGTAAAGGAAGTTCTGACCAAGAAGCTCTCCGCTAAAAAGTCGAACGCCAAGAAGCCGGTCGCAAAGACCGCTATCAAGAAGGCATAAACGTGCGCGAACTCATTAGGCTCGCCGACGGAACTGCGGTTGCAACTGTTGCGGCGGAGGCCTTCCTCAAGGAAATTGCCTGCCTGCTCGAGGCGAAGCCTGAAATCCACGTTTCAATCACCGGAGGAACTCTAGGCATTCTCATCCTCGCGAAGATTGCAGAGCATCCTCGATGCCATGATGTCTCATGGAACCGTGTGCACATCTGGTGGGGCGATGAGCGCTTCGTCAGCGCAGAGAGTGCAGACCGCAACGCGAATCAGGCGAAAGATGCGCTACTAAGCAAGCTTGCGCTAGATCCTGCAAAGGTTCACGAGTTCCCTGCCTACGACCCGACAGCAGGCGCTAGCATCGACGAACAGCTCG
>JBEEJV010000008.1:0-8121 GCA_041169005.1 Actinomycetota bacterium | reverse complement strand
AGACCTCATTCAGGAAGGAAACCTGGGTCTAATCCGTGCGGTTGAGAAGTTCGACTACACAAAGGGCTACAAGTTCTCTACCTACGCAACCTGGTGGATTCGTCAGGCGATTACTCGTGCGATGGCCGACCAGGCACGTACCATCCGTATCCCTGTCCACATGGTTGAAGTTATCAACAAGCTTTCGCGTGTCCAGCGCCAGCTTCTTCAAGACCTAGGTCGCGAACCGACCCCAGAAGAGCTCGCTCGCGAACTAGACATGACCCCAGAGAAGGTCGTTGAGGTTCAGAAGTACGGCCGTGAGCCAATTTCGCTATCGACTCCACTTGGTGAAGACGGCGACAGTGAATTCGGTGACCTAATCGAAGACACCGAGGCAATCGCACCTGCTGAGGCGGTAGGTTTCACAATGCTTCAGCGCGAACTCGAGCGTATCCTCGACTCGCTACACCCTCGTGAGGCCGGCGTTATCCGCTCGCGCTTCGGTTTGGGCGATGGCGTTCAGAAGACTCTCGACCAGATCGGTGAAGAGTTTGGCGTTACCCGTGAGCGTATCCGCCAGATCGAGAGCAAGACCATGTCGAAGCTCAAGCACCCATCGCGTTCGCAGAACCTTCGCGACTTCCTAGACCACTAATACTTAGCGTCATGCGCTATTTGCCGGCCATCGTCATCGGACGAATCACTCGAATTGCGGTTCGAATGATTCGCCCTGGCGGTGGCTCTGCACTTCCCGGGCTAGTGCTCTCCAAGCTCGCGCCTGGCATCCTGCAGCGAACACTCGGCAAATTCCCGGACGGTCTAGTAGTCGTCACCGGTAGCGCCGGAAAATCTACAACCACGAAGATGCTGGTGGCCATAGCGCGCGCGCACGGACTCGAGGTGTTTACAAACCCATCCACCGCCAACATCTTGCAGGGTTTCTATGCCTCCATCCTCGAGCGCAGCAACATCTTTGGTCGTGTTCGCGGTCAGGTTGCAATCTTTGAAATGGATGAGGGGCACGCTGCCGAGCTAGTGGCGCACATCAAGCCGCGTCAGGTCACCATCATGAATGTGGTTGAAGACCAGCTAGACCGTTTCGTCGATCCAGCACTGGTGCGCGACAAACTCGCAGTGGTTGCCAAGAGTGCTGCTCAGACTCTCATCATGAACGCAGATGACCAGAACCTGCTGCAGATTTCTCAGTCGATGCCTGGCAAGTCTGTCCAGTGGTTTGGTCTAGCTGATAAGTCAGGTGTCAAACGCCTCGGCTACGCACCAACTTACGCCGATGAAATCGAGAGCCCAATCAGCACAACCAAGGTGCTCAAGCTCGAGAACAAGACGGTAACCATTGCAGTGCACGGCAAGATGGTCACTTTTGAGCTTCCAAGCCGTGGAATGCATTTCGCAATCGACGCGGCCGCGGCGCTCGAGAGCGCACACCAGATGCTAGGGGAGCGCTTCAACCTTGAACTTGCCCGAGCAACTCTGGCTAACCTGCCTCCAGTTTTTGCTCGTGGTGAAGTGGTGGAAATCCGTGGTGTTCCAGTGGAGTTCATCCTCGTTCAGAACCCAATCAGCACCCAGCTCAATATCGATAACCTGCCTGCGGGTCTTGAGCGCGTTCTGTTTGCCATCGGACGCGATGTGCACGACCCATCCTGGCTTTGGACCGTGGACCCGAAACACCTTCCACCGGTAGACGTCATCACTGGATTCAATGCTGCCGAGGCGGAGTTGTGGCTTCGCCACCACGGTTATGCGCCTGAGCTTGTCACCGATGACCTAGAAGTCGCAATTGACCATTGGTTAGCGCTCCCTGAGCCTCAGAACTCGATGCGCACAGTTATCTTCTCTGCCGATGCCATGCGTCGCATTCGCCGCATGCTTGGCTTTACCTCTCCGGACGAGGTGACCCGATGATTCGAATTGGAACTATCTATCCGGAACGCCTCAATCTAAACGGCGATCAGGGGAACATCCTCGCACTTACCAAATTCCTGCGAGCCGCTGGATTTGCAGTTGAGGTTGTTCCAGTTGTGAACACGGAACAAGCGCTCAACTGCAACTTCGTGCTGCTGGGACATGGCTCTATGGCGGCGATGGCGAGCGTTGCAGGCGTGCTCAACTCGATTGATTTCGATAGCGTCATGGCGCAGATTCCGGGCATGGCGGTTGGTTCGGGCTACGAGCACCTCTCGAGCAGTGGATTTGCTGGACAGACAATTTTGCGCGGTGAGCGCGAGTCGGAGTTCCAGGTTGGTTCCCTCGGTTCGCTCAAGGCCCTTGGATACCGAAACACCGACTCGGGGCTGCCTAACCTTGCTTTTGCGTCGCAATGGATCTGCAGCATGCTTCACGGACCGGTTCTCGCCAAGAACCCTGCACTGCTATACCGAGCCGCGCGTGCTGCGGTGGCCTCTGCGGGACTTGATTGGCCCGGCACCCCATCGGATGACCTACGTACTTGGGTGGCGACACTAAACGATGTGGCGGCGCGCCTCTGGGCCTTTGAAACCGAAGAGACATTTGAGCCACTAGCCCTCTAGGGCATTACCCTCACCGCGCCCCACGAACTTAAAGTAAATCGCCCCAGCCGCAGTGGCCGGGGCGATTTCTTGTTGAGTCTGGTTAGCGAGCGAGGAGCTTCTCGGTCTCGTCCTGCCATGCGAGCGCAATCGGCTCTAGCTTGGCCTTGTTTTCGTTGCCGTGGTGAGCGCAGAATAGAAGCTCGCCGGTGGCCAGGGTAACTCGAACGTAGGCCTGTGCTCCGCAAGCGTCGCAGCGGTCTGCGGCGGTTAGCTCTTCAGCAGTGGTTAGCTCTGGTGCTGTGGTTTCTGAAGTCATGAGATGCCTCTTTCTGTTACAAGGATATTTGAACACACCGATGCGGTGAATTCATGCAAATGGCGCTGTATTTCGCTAACTGCGAAGTCTTTTCCGCTCCCGTGTTGGTCAGCGGCAACAAGCCTCGCGACAGATAGCATTTTCTGGTGCCCAACTCCGATTACTCTGCCCGCCACCTCAGCGTCCTAGAAGGACTCGAGGCGGTTCGCAAGCGCCCGGGTATGTACATCGGTTCCACCGATTCCCGCGGTCTAATGCACTGTCTTTGGGAAATCATCGACAACTCCGTCGACGAAGCCCTCGCCGGTTTTGGAAACCAGATCGACATTGTTCTCCACCCTGACTCGAGTGTCGAGGTGCGCGACCGTGCTCGCGGTATCCCGGTAGACATCGAGCCTAAGACTGGGCTCTCCGGTGTAGAGGTTGTCTTCACCAAGCTGCACGCTGGTGGAAAGTTCGGATCCGGTTCATACGCATCTTCAGGTGGTCTGCACGGTGTTGGCGCATCGGTAGTAAACGCACTTTCGGAGCGTCTTGACGTAGAGGTCGACCGCGATGGCAAGACCTACAAGATGTCGTTCCGCCGCGGCGAGCCGGGTATCTTCGACGACTCAAAGGGCATTGCTCCTAGCAACCCATTCAAGCCTTTCGAGGATGGCAGCGAGCTTAAGGTAATCGGAAAGGTAGCTAAGGGCGTTTCCGGTACCCGTATTCGCTACTGGACCGACCCGCAGATCTTTATCCGGGATGCTAACTTCTCTTCCTCCGACCTAGCCGACCGCGCTCGTCAGACCGCGTTCTTGGTTCCTGGTCTCGGCATTCACATTGAGGACGCGACCGGCGAAGAGAAATCTGAGCAGCTATTCCGCTTCGACGGCGGTATCGCCGAATTCGCAGACTTCCTTGCGCCGGATGCGCCCATCACTGGCACTTGGCGATTGACCGGCAGTGGTAACTTCACCGAGACCGTTCCGGTTCTAGACGAACAGGGCAACATGGTTTCGAGAGAAGTTGAGCGCACCTGTGAGGTGGACATTGCGCTTCGCTGGGGCACCGGGTACGAAACCAACATCAAGTCTTTCGTGAACATCATTGCGACGCCTAAGGGTGGTTCGCATGTGGCCGGCTTCGAGACCGCTTTGTTGAAGACCATCCGAGGTCAGGTTGAAGCCAACTCTCGCAAGCTCAAGGCCGGTAACGACAAGGTCGAAAAAGACGATGCGATGGCGGGCCTTACCGCCGTAATCACCGTACGCCTTCCAGAACCACAGTTCGAGGGTCAGACCAAGGAAGTTCTCGGAACGCCTGCGGTTCGAAACATCGTCTCAAACGTTCTTAGCAAGGCTCTGACTGAGCGCCTTGAGTCCTCAAAGCGCGATGACAAGGCTCAGAGCGCCCTGCTGCTCGAGAAGGTTGTCTCCGAGATGAAGGCCCGCCTTTCGGCGCGCGCCCACAAGGAAACCCAGCGTCGCAAGAGCGCACTTGAGAACTCTTCGCTGCCAACCAAACTTGTCGATTGCCGCACTCAGGAAACCGACGTCTCGGAGCTCTTCATCGTGGAGGGTGACTCGGCGCTAGGTACCGCCAAGTTGGCTCGCAACAGCGAATACCAGGCGCTACTGCCAATCCGTGGAAAGATTCTGAACGTTCAGAAGGCCTCGGTCAGCGACATGCTCAGCAACACCGAGTGCGCCTCGATCATTCAGGTGATCGGTGCCGGTTCTGGTCGTTCGTTCGACCTCGACGCGGCTCGCTACGGCAAGGTCATTCTGATGAGCGATGCGGACGTCGATGGCGCCCACATTCGCACCCTGCTGCTCACGTTGTTCTTCAAGTACATGCGTCCGCTGGTTGAGGCCGGCCGCGTCTACGCGGCTGTCCCGCCGCTTCACCGCGTGGTCATCATGAACCCTGGTTCGAAGCCAAACGAGATTGTCTACACCTACAGTCAGGCCGAGCTTGAGAACCTGCTGGCCAAGCTTGAGAAGGCCGGAAAGCGCTACCAGGAGCCAATCCAGCGCTACAAGGGTCTAGGTGAAATGGATGCGGATCAGCTCGCTGAGACCACCATGGATCGCAGCCGCCGTTTGCTTCGCCGCGTAAAGGTTGAAGACGGCATGACCGCCGAGAACGTATTTGAACTTCTGATGGGCAACGATGTCTCGCCTCGCCGCGACTTCATCATCGACAGCGCTGACTCGTTCGAGCGCGAGCGCATCGACGCCTAAGCGTCAATAAATCCGCTTTTTAGAGCTGGCCTACCGAGCCAATTACGTTAGCAAGTAGTGAGCCCGAGGCGTCGCGCTTGGCGAGCTCGTCAGGGAGCTCCATTGGGCGTCCATCCAAGGCAAGTGCGGCCGGGGCCGAACCCGCCCAAGCAAAGTAAAGCTGATCTTCACTACGAATGAAGCGTTGAGCACGCACACCACCGGTTGCGCGACCCTTGCCAGGGAACTCGCTTAGGCTCGAAACCTTTGCGCTACCCGGATCGGTGCCAGGGATCACATCTGACGCGTTTGCCGCTGTAATGACTACTGCCGACTCCTGGTCGCCAATAACACCGAAGAAGATAACCTGAGCGCGCTCATCGAGGTTGATACCCGCCATGCCTCCGGCTGGGCGGCCCTGTGGGCGAACGTTCGCTGCACCGAAGTGCAACAGCTGTGCGTCGCTCGTCACGAACACGAGTTCGTCATTGTCGGTTGCCACCGCGGCGCCAACGACCGAGTCGCCATCCTTGAGGGTAATGAGTTCGAACTCATCCTTTGGTGGGTATTCGGCCACAACGCGCTTCACAACGCCCTGCTTGGTGCCAAGCGCTAGTGAGTTGTTCTCATTGAGCTCGATTACCGTAATGACCTGTTCGTCCTTTGGTAGGCCTAGGAACGCCTTTGCGGCGGTTGCCATGCCCGGGTCGAAGGCTTCACCGGTGCTCGGGATGTCGCCAACGTGAATCCGCAACATGCGGCCCTTGCTGGTGACGAAGCCAACATCGCTGCGGGTGCTGGTTGCGAACGAAGTCTTGATGGCGTCGTGCTTGCGACGCTTGCCGTTAGAGGCCGCCTCGGTTGCGATTCCGGCGCGAGCAATCATTCCGGAAGCAGTGAGAACCACCTGGCAAGGTGTGTCTGCAAGCTCGGCGGAGACCGGCTTGCGCGAAGTGCTGGTCACAACCTGGTTTGCATCGCTGATGAGAGTTGTGCGGCGGTCATCGCCCGCCTTGTCGGCAACGTCTGCAAGTTCGGTGGCCACAAGGTTGCGAAGTGCCTGATCATCGGCAAGCAAGCGCTGCAGTTCAGCAATCTCCGCCTCAAGCTGCGCCTTCTCGGCGTCGAGTTCAATCATGCTGAACTTGGTTAGGCGGCGCAGACGGAGTTCAAGGATGTACTCTGCCTGAATCTCGGTGAGGCCGAATGAACTCATCAGACCGGTTCGTGCATCCTCAACCTCATCTGCGGCGCGGATGATGCGAATAACCTCATCGATATTGAGAATTGCCTTCAGGAGACCCTCAACGAGGTGCAAACGAGCCTGCTTCTTACCGAGGCGGTTCTTGCTTCGGCGGCGAGTCACGATGATTCGGTGGGCCAGGTAGACGCCGAGCAGGTCGCGCAGGCCGAGTGTTGCCGGGCGGCCGTTGACGAGAGCTACGTTGTTGATCGAGAACGAGTCTTCCATCGGGGTGTAGCGATAGAGCAACTCGAGCACTGTCTGTGGGTCGAAGCCGGTCTTTAGTTCAATGACCAGACGTAAACCGTGATTACGGTCGGTCAGGTCGGTGACATCGGCGATGCCCTGAAGCTTCTTGTTGTTGACGCCATCCTTGATCTTCTCGATGACCTTTTCAGGACCGACGAGGTAAGGAAGCTCGGTAACGACGATGCCCTGCTTGCGAGGGCTGACGCTTTCGATGGAAACGCGCGCACGGGTCTTGAACGAGCCGCGGCCGGTGTCGTAAGCCTCTCGCACACCCTCAAGGCCGACGATGATTCCACCGGTTGGAAGGTCAGGGCCTGGGATGTGCTCCATCAGGTCTTCTGTGGTGGCCTGTGGGTGATTCAGTAGGTAGATCGCTGCCGATACAACCTCACGAAGGTTGTGTGGTGCCATGTTTGTGGCCATACCAACAGCAATACCGGCAGAACCGTTTACGAGCAGGTTTGGGAAGGCAGCCGGTAGAACCTCAGGCTCGGAAAGCTGTGCGTCATAGTTTGGCTTGAAATCGACAACGTCTTCGTCGAGGTCGGTATTCATCAAAAGCGATGCGGCGGTAAGGCGCGCCTCGGTGTAACGCGCGGCTGCAGGTCCGTCGTCGAGGCTACCGAAGTTACCGTGGCCATCGATCATCGGCACACGGAGGGTGAAAGGCTGAGCCATACGCACGAGAGCGTCGTAGATAGCGCCATCGCCGTGTGGGTGGAGCTTACCCATAACCTCACCGGTTACACGTGCAGACTTGACATGGCCACGGTCGGGGCGGAGACCCATTTCGCCCATCTGATAGATGATTCGACGCTGAACCGGCTTGAGGCCGTCACGGGCATCAGGCAGTGCTCGGGCATAAATTACCGAGTACGAATACTCCAGAAACGAGTCCTGCATCTCATGCTGGAGATCGATATCTTGAATACGCTCTGAAACTGGTTCGTCTGTGGTCATAACTCTTCGCTGTGGCCTGTGCCAAACTGAATGGGATGTCTACGATGCTACCCGCGATTCCCGCCACCTTTGGGAGGCTTTCCGACGTTTTTGTCAGTTCGTTGGGAGCCATTACCGGCACCGAGAATCGACTCGGTTTTGCACCAGCCAAACGAGTCATTGCAATTCTCGTAGATGGGTTGGGTGCGCAGAACCTCAAAGCAGCCGGTGGTCATGCTCAACATCTGAACAAAGCACTCGCTGTGCGCAAGCCAATCAGTTGCGGATTCCCCAGCACAACGGCAACCAGCATCACAAGTTTCGGCACGGGTCTTGCCGCCGGTGGTCACGGATTACTCGGATATAAAGTCTTTGACCGCAGCACCGCAACCGGCGTAAATATGCTCACCGGTTGGGGGAGTGCGGCCGACCCGCTGGAATGGCAGGTACATCGAACTGTGATGGAGATGGCTGCCGCGCAAAGCGTCGGAACCTACATCATTAGTTCGCCGGCTTATGACGGCAGTGGCTTCACACAAGTCACAATGCGTGGCGCGGGGCAGTACCTTGCTGGGCGAACCATCGGTGATCGAATCGATCAGGCTATAAACCTGCTTCGTTCGAACACCGATGATTGGATCGCATACTTAT
>JBEEJV010000007.1:0-5058 GCA_041169005.1 Actinomycetota bacterium | reverse complement strand
GGTTTCGTCTACAAACAAGTGAACAACGCCGTCTCCAGTCTGAATCACTGGAACCTTCGACTCGTTCACGACCGAGTTGATAAGACCTGCTCCTCCGCGAGGAATAAGAACGTCAATTAGACCGACAGCCTGCATCATGTCGTTGGCGCCGGCACGACCAAATTCGTCAACGGTCTGGATTGCATCGCGGTTGATCCCGCAGGCCTCAAGCGCGTCCTGCAGCAGAGTGACAAGGACGGCATTGGTCTTCTCGGCAGCTGTGCCACCGCGAAGAACTGCAGCGTTACCGCTCTTGATTGCGAGCGAGGCGATGTCGATGGTCACGTTAGGGCGAGCCTCGTAGATTGCACCGATTACGCCGAGTGGAACGCGAATCTGAGAAAGCTTCAGACCATTTGGCAAGGTGCGGCCGCGAACCACATCGCCAACTGGGTCAGGTAGACCAACAAGGTCAAGCACAGCCGAAGCCAGTGCCTGAATGCGGGTTTCGTTGAGGGTCAGACGGTCCATTAGGCCGGCAGCAAGACCGGTCTCGACGCCACGGTCTAGGTCGATCTTATTTGCCGCAATGATGTCCGCAGCACGAACCGGCAACAACTCAGCAATCTTCTTGAGAACGTTGTTCTTTGCGCCGGTGCTTGCCTGTCCGAGCGAGCTCGCAGCAGCCTTTGCCAGCTTGATTTTGTCGATTGCAGTTGCCATGACTCAATCCTAACTTTGGTGAAGTTTGAAAGCGATTGCCTTCGGTGTGCCTACTTTGCGGCTTTGAACCAGGTGCCAACCTCGTTGCCATCGATGATGGCGGCAACGTTATCGATGCTGGTGAGGAAGACGTCTACGCCCGCCTTGGTGGCCAGGGTGGCTGCGGCAACCTTTGTCACTGCGCCGCCGGTGCCAACGCCGGTAGATGAATCGCCGGTTTCCACTGCGGAAAGCTCATCGGCGGTTTCGACTACCGAGATCGGGCGCGCACCCGGCTGGCTTGGTGGCGCTGTGTATAGGGCATCGATGTCGCTGAGCAGAACGAGGGCATCCGCTTCAACTAGCACCGCAACCAACGCTGCTAGACGGTCGTTGTCGCCGAAACGGATTTCGGCGGTTGCGACCGTGTCGTTCTCGTTGACGATTGGAAGGACATCTAGTGATAGAAGACGATCAATCGCACGCTTAGCGTTGGTCTTGGTGTCTTCGCCGTCAAGATCTTCAGAGGTGAGCAGAATCTGACCGGCAATCCACTCGAAACGCTCGAGCGACTTCTGGTAGCGGGCTATTAGGCGCGACTGACCGACTGCGGCAAGCGCCTGGCTGGTTGGAAGATCTGTTGGCTTACTTTCAAGCTGAAGCAAAGGCATCGCAGTAGCGATGGCACCAGAGGTAACCAGAACAACCTCTACCCCGCGGGCGCGAGCCGAGGCAAGTGCCGAAACCAGGGCATCGATGTTTGCCTCGTTGGCACCAGTGATAGACGATGAACCAACCTTGACCACTAGACGCTTGGTCGTGGCGATGTCGGCACGCTGGTTCAGGCTCACTTCTTTACTTCCTAGTCGACTACTTCAAAATCATCGTCGTTGAATAGACCGGCCTTGCCTTCTGCTTCCATTTCGGCGCGCAGACGGGCCTTGGCGTCCATAAGTTCCTTGTACTCGCGGCGACGCTCTGGGTTGGTGCGTCGTTCGTTGGTACCAATTCGAATGTCGGTACCGCGTGGACCCGAGAGAAGTTCGGCGTTGCTGGTGATGGTTGGCTCCCAGTCGAAGATGACGCCATCGCCCTCTCCAATAACAACGGTCGAACCAGCAACTGCGCCAGCCTTGAACAGTTCCTGCTCAATACCTAGCTTGGCGAGACGGTCACCGAGGTAACCGATCGCTTCTTCGTTGCCGAAGTTGGTCTGTGCCACCCAGCGCTCTGGCTTGGTGCCGACGATACGGAAGTAGTGCTCCATGCCATCGAATTCCTTGGTGACCTTGAAGCCAGATTCAGAACGCTTCTTCTGCATCAGGGTGATGCGAGGCTTCACAGGCTCAGCAGCCTTCTCCGAACGAGCCTGCTCAACCAGAGCGGCAAGTGCGAAGTTGAGCTCCTTGAGGCCCTCACGCGATGCTGCAGACACCTCGAAGACGCGGTAGCCGCGACCCTCAAGTTCGGCACGAACGAATCCGGCCATGTCGCGACCATCTGGGAGGTCAATCTTGTTTAGTGCGATGAGCTGAGGGCGCTCGGTAAGCGGAACTTCGCCTTCAGGAACCTGGTACGCGGCAAGTTCCTTGAGGATAATGTCCAGGTCCTTGATTGGGTCGCGGTCTGGTTCGAGCGTGCCGCAGTCGAGAACGTGCAGCAGCGCCGAGCAACGCTCAACGTGGCGCAAGAACTGAAGCCCCAGACCCTTACCTTCGCTCGCGCCCTCGATGAGACCAGGCACGTCTGCAATTGTGTAGCGGGTGTCAGCAGACTGAACCACACCGAGGTTAGGGTGCAAGGTGGTGAACGGGTAGTCGGCAATCTTTGGACGCGCCGATGAAAGCGCGGCGATTAGCGAAGACTTACCGGCCGATGGGTAACCCACCAGAGCGATGTCGGCAACGGTCTTGAGTTCGAGAATGATGTCGCCCGACCACCCAGGAACACCGAGAAGGGCGAAACCAGGTGCCTTGCGCTTGCTCGATGCAAGTGCAGCGTTACCAAGACCACCGAGGCCACCCTCGGCGATCACGAATTCCATGCCAGGCTCGTCCAGGTCGGCAAGGAACTCACCCTTGGCGTTCTTGACAACGGTGCCAACTGGAACAGGCAAGACGTGCGAAGCACCCTGTGCACCGTTCTTGAAGTCTCCAGCGCCCTGAGAACCATCGGTTCCCTTACGGTATGGCTGGAAGTGGTAGTCGAGCAGTGTGGTTACCGATGGGTCTGACAGTAGCGAAATGGATCCGCCGTTACCGCCGTTACCGCCATCTGGGCCACCTAGTGGCTTGAACTTCTCACGGTGCACGGAAACACAACCATCCGCGCCATTACCGGCTCGGACGTGCAGAGTCACCTGATCTACGAAGCTGACCATGATGCCCCTTTCTTGGGTTGTGAACCTGTGTCTAAAGTTCTGGTGAATATAGCAATGTAGGCGAGCACGGAGGCTCGCCTACAGAGTTAAGTTTTGTTTGTCTGACTAAGCAGCAACCACGTTTACAACGCGACGGCCACCCTTGACGCCAAACTCAACCGAGCCAGCCGAAAGTGCGAACAAGGTATCGTCCTTGCCGCGACCTACGTTAGCGCCCGGGTGGAAGTGAGTTCCACGCTGACGAACGAGGATTTCGCCTGCGTTTACAGTCTGGCCACCGTAGCGCTTAACGCCTAGACGCTGTGCGTTTGAGTCGCGACCGTTACGAGTAGAGCTAACACCCTTTTTACTTGCCATTTGGGTTCAGTCCTTTACTTGATCTCGGTGACCTGGACGCGGGTAAGCTCGTGGCGGAAACCCATGCGCTTCTTGTATCCGGTCTTGTTCTTGTACTTCTGAATGATGATCTTTGGACCACGGAGGTCGTTAAGAATCTCAGCGGTTACCTTCACCTTGGCAAGTGCCTTGGCGTCGGTGGTGACCTTGTCACCGTCAACTAGCAGGAGAGCTGGAAGCTCAATCTTGCCGTTTTCACTCTTGACACGGTCGAGAGTCACGATGGTGCCTACCGACACCTTCTCCTGGCGGCCGCCTGCGCGGACTACTGCGTAAACCACAGATCTACCCTTTGTTCTAAAGACTTGATTAGTTGCAGCGCGCGAAAACACAGCGGGCAACAAAGATTTAGTTTACTGCGCTTATGGCGCGCGGTCAAACTCTTTTGATGCCGTGTTTGTTTTCGAGCTAGTTTTGGTCTGGGGTGACGTTGCCGCCAGTCGTTACACGACGTGACTTACGACGACCCTGACCTGGCGCCTTTGGCTCTGGCAGAGCCTCCAACACCGATTCCAAAAGCTTTTCGGCTTCTGGATTTGCGCTAGTTTCCGAAGTGGAAGCTGGCGTCAAAACGATAGGCGATGGCTCGCCCGCGGCTTCGTGTGCAGCAACAGTTGATGCCGCAATCTTGCCGATAACGCTGTTTAGAGCGTTTGCGCTCTCTGGAGTGACCACCTTGGCAACTTCTACCGGACGGTTGTTGTCCTTCTTGCCCTTCTCACGCTTGCGCTGCTGCTGGTTCTGCTGCTTTGGCTCGCGGTCGTCGTTGGTGATGTGCTTGTTGCGCAAAACTGGTTCGTGGTGAACGATGACACCGCGACCGGCACAAGCCTCACAAGGCTCACTGAAGGCCTCAAGAAGTCCGATACCGAGCTTCTTGCGGGTCATCTGGACCAAACCGAGCGAAGTGACTTCGGCCACCTGGTGCTTGGTGCGGTCGCGGCTCAGGCACTCGATTAGTCGACGCAACACGAGGTCGCGGTTCGATTCGAGCACCATGTCGATGAAGTCGACCACGATGATTCCACCGATGTCGCGCAGACGGAGCTGGCGAACGATTTCCTCGGCGGCTTCAAGGTTGTTCTTGGTGACGGTCTCTTCTAGGTTTCCGCCCGAACCGACAAACTTGCCGGTGTTGACGTCAACCACGGTCATCGCTTCGGTGCGGTCGATAACTAGCGAACCGCCCGATGGCAGGTAGACCTTGCGATCTAGCGCCTTGGCAATCTGCTCCCCTACGCGGTATTCGTCAAAGACATCGCGAGTGCCAGAGTACTCCTCGACGCGCTCTAGAAGGTCTGGAGCTACCTGGCCGAGGTAAGTGGTGATGGTCTCGCGAGCGTCGTCACCCGAGATAACCATCTTCTGGAAGTCTTCGTTGAACACATCGCGGACGATCTTGACCAAAAGGTCTGGTTCGCTGTGAAGCAATACCGGGGCCTGGCCCTTTTCAACCTTCTTGCTGATGTCTTCCCACTGCTGCTGAAGTCGCTGAACGTCGAGGGTCAGTTGTTCCTCGGTTGCACCTTCGGCTGCGGTGCGAACGATTACGCCAGCATCCTCAGGGAGAATTTCCTTCAAAATCTTCTTCAAACGGGCAC
>JBEEJV010000006.1:0-4580 GCA_041169005.1 Actinomycetota bacterium | reverse complement strand
ATGGGCGACGACCGCGAGCTGCCGGCATTCTTTACTCGTCGCAACTCACACGGCTCGCCATGGGTGTCAGAGGTCTTGATTGCTGCCGGCGCCATCGCACTAGTTGCCGTTGGCGACCTAACCTGGGTCATCGGCTTCTCATCGTTCAGCGTGCTGTTCTATTACTCAATCGGCCACCTATCGGTGCTTCGTCAAAGCGCTGATGAGCTGGTTGCGCCACGTTGGGTTGCTGCTGTCGGTTTCGTCTTGTGCTGGGCGCTGGCATTCACCGTGCCGGGACCTGCGGTTCCGGTGTCGCTTGGAATCATTGCAGTAGCGCTCGTTGCGCGTCGGCTATTGAAGGGTCGTGTCGGTTCCGCGTCCGCCAGCTAGTCGGTAAATACCTTCTTCAGGCGCTGAACCGAAACCGGTTCAGGTGTGCCAAGAGACTGTGCGAATAGGCTCACACGAATTTCCTCGAGCATCCAGCGAGCACGCGTCAGCTTCTCGCTGGTCTTCTCCGGTAGCGGCAGCGTGCCGCCGTGGGCAATGAAGATTCCGTATGCCTGCTCGTACTCGATTGCGCTGGTGCGATCGCGCATCGGGTTGTCCTGCATCTTTTCGATTCGCTGCTTGATTGCCTGCATGTAGACGAGTATGCGTGGCAGTCTCGCGAGACCTGCCTGTAGCACGAAACCGTCATGTATTAGCTCGGTGATGTGGGTCTTCTCGGCAGAGAGAATCGACAGGAAGTCGAATGCCTTCACTTCTGAGATGGCCTTGGCTGCCTCACGCGATGCGAGCAGAATCTTCGCCACGAGCGACGAGGTGTCAAACGCGGTGTCCATGAGTTTGGTCTGGGTGGCGGTGCGCACCGCCTCGAACTTAGTGCGCTCGAAGATCATTCCGCCTTCGGCAACAGCGCGAAGTTCGCGGTCAATCAGCCCAGCGATAACGTCATCGATGAAAGCCCCAAAGCTCTGGTAGGGCAGGTGTGCCATCGCAAGGCGCTCCGGCTGGGTCAGGTGTTCCTCAACATACTTGGCCGGGCTCTGAATGCCTGCCTGAACCAGTGCGCGAATGCCGCGCGGATGCCAGTAGTTCTGTTCGGCCTGAGTGGAAAACAGCCGAATGTTTGCGCCGGACTTGGTTGGCACGAGCGCAGGGAACGCACGAACAATGTTTGCGCCATGCTTTGTCTCGATGTTCTGCGGCAATGAATCGAAGTCCCAGGTTGTGAGACCGTCACGCTCAACAGGGGAGTGTGAGGCCTCCGCGACCGTCGCTACGGCGTCGCGGGTGTGCTCGGCGAGGCCCGCCTGCAAAGCCGACAGGTCGGTGCCCATGCCCATGGTTCGGCCGTGAGCATTCACCACGCGGAAGGTCATGCGCTGAGCATCGGTGAAGCGCGAGGTGTCAAAGTCCGCGGCGGTGATGCGAGTGCCGCTCAGGTTCTGAAGCGCTGCCGCAACCGCAGTGAGCACGCTGCCGCTCGGTTCCTCCGGCAACATGGCAACCACTTTGGCGGCCCAGTCGGCGGCCGGCACGACATTGCGTCGAAGGTTCTTTGGCAGGCTCTTGATGAGGCTGGTCACAAGCTCGAGGCGCATTCCCGGAACCAGCCAGTCGAAGCCATCCGGCTTCAGCGTCGCCAACACGGGTAGTGGCACATCCACGGTCACGCCGTCATCAACCGCACCCGGTTCAAAGCGATAGCGCAGCTTGAGCTGCTGGCCGTTGTGCAGCCATTCGCGCGGATGTTCCTTCTCGTTCGGCTCCGCCACGGTCTCGCCAAGCAGGTCCTCGCGTGTCATATTCAGCAGCTTCGGAGTCTCGTGCTTTGCCTTCTTCCACCAACCCTCAAAGGTGCGGGTGGAGACGATATCCGCTGGCACGCGAGCGTCATAGAACTTGAATACGTCGTCTTCGTCGGGGATCAGCTGCGGCTTGCGCGAGCGCTCCGCCATCGCCTCAATCTGCTTGAGCAATCCGCGGTTCTCGCGGTCAAAAGCCTGTTTGGAATCCCATTCACCTTGCACCAGTGCATGTCGGATGAACAATTCGCGGCAGAATCCCGCATCGATGCGGGCAAACTGCATTCGGCGATGCGCAACGATAGCCACCCCAAAAAGGGTCACGCGTTCGTAGGCGACAACAGCACCCTGATTCTTCTCCCAGTGCGGTTCGCTGTAGGTGCGCTTGCAAAGGTCGCCCGCGAGCGCCTCGGCCCAAGCCGGATCAATCGCTGCATTCATCCGGGCAAACAAACGGCTGGTCTCAACCAGTTCCGCGCTCATGATGGCGGCCGGCGGCTTCTTGGCGAGTGCCGAACCGGGGAAGATCACGAACTTCTGATTATTGGAGCCAAGGTATTCGCCCTTCGGCTTCACCTTTTCCATGCCATCCGGAGTGGCCTTTGCCTTGCCGGCATTCTTGGTTTCGGTTACGGCACGCAGACCAATCTGGCTCAGCATTCCGGCCAGCAGACACTTGTGGATGCCATCCGGGTCAATCTTTGGATTCCCAAACTCAAGGTTGAGTGGCTTGGCCACGCCCTTCAGCTGACGAACCAGGTCCTGCCATTCGCGGACTCGCATGTAGTTCAAGAATTCTGCCTTGCAGAGTTTTCTAAAAGCCGATGATGACAGTTCTTTCTGCTTCTCCTCAACGTAGTTCCATAGGTTCAGCAGTGTTAGGAAGTCGGAAGTTGGGTCTGTGAAGCGTGCGTGGGCGAGGTCGGCCTGTGGTCGTTTTAGCAGCGGGCGTTCGCGCGGATCCTGGATAGCCAGTCCAGCAACGATGACCATCACTTCTCGCGTGAGGCCGGGCTCCTTGGACGCCAAGAGCATGCGTGCAAAACGAGGTTCAATCGGTAGACGTGAGAGGCTCTGGCCGATCTTGGTTAGGCGAATCGAGCCATCTTTGCCCTGCTTCCCATCGGTGCGGGCAGATTCGTCTGAGATTGCGCCTAACTCACGGAGCAGACCCAAACCGTCCTTCACTCCGCGCTGGTCTGGCGCCTGAAGGAATGGGAAGCGCGTGATGTCACCTAGTCCAAGGCTCGCGGCCTGCAGAATCACAGATGCGAGGTTGGTGCGCAAGATTTCCGGGTCGGTGAACTCTGGGCGCGAGAGGTAGTCGTCCTCTGAGTAAAGGCGGATGACGATACCCGAACTGGTACGCCCGGCACGTCCCGCACGCTGATTCGCGCTAGCCTGCGAGATAGCCTCAATCGGCAGTCGCTGAACTTTGGCCTTGGGGGAGTAGCGCGAAATGCGCGCAGTGCCCGTATCAATCACATACTTGATGCCAGGAACGGTTAGCGACGTCTCCGCAACGTTAGTTGCGAGGATGATTCGACGACGAAGTCCCGCCATCTTCGACCGCTCAAACACGCGGTGCTGGTCTGCGGCAGATAGGCGGCCATACAGAGGCAAAACCTCAGTGCCCTTTTCGAGCACACCTCCGACGATGCTGCCCTCAATGGCTTCCTGTGCATCGCGGATCTCAGACTCACCGCTCAGGAAGACGAGCACGTCGCCCGATGCCTCGGCTTCAAGTTCCTTCAGGGCACCGATGATGCCATCCACGTAATCATCGCTAGTCGAGGCCTCATCCGGGTCGTCATCCTCGGTCTTTTCACCTTCAAGCGGGCGGTATCGCACTTCGATGGGATAGGTGCGCCCGGAGACCTCGATGATCGGAGCATCGTTGAAGTGGCGGCTGAAAGACTCAGGGTCGATTGTGGCCGAAGTGATGATGAGTTTCAGATCGGGGCGGCGGGGCAGAAGCTGCTTCAAGTATCCGAGTAAGAAGTCGATGTTAAGGCTGCGCTCATGCGCTTCATCGATGATGATGGTGTCGTACTGCGAAAGTTTGCGGTCGCGTTGCAGTGCGTTGAGCAGGATTCCATCGGTCATCACCTTGACCTTGGTGTCGGCCCCGGCCTTATCGGTGAAGCGCACCTGGTAGCCAACTAGGCCACCCATCTCCACCTGAAGTTCTTCGGCGATGCGCTCCGCTACGGCTCTTGCGGCAATGCGGCGCGGCTGGGTGTGCGCAATTGAAGTCCGACCCAACTCGAGGCACATCTTCGGGATCTGGGTGGTCTTACCGCTACCGGTAGCACCGGCGATGACTACGACCTGATGCTTGCCAATCGCTTCGAGAATTTCCTCACGCCGCTGACTGACCGGCAGGTCTTCAGGGTAAGAAATCTTGAGCTCATCCATGGCCCTCTAAGCCTATTTCACGCGATGCTGCCCGGCGTCGCCGCAGCAGCCGAGCGGCCCAAAGAGCCGGCCCCCGCCCACATGCTTGCCGCTCCGGCCACCGCCTGATAGAGTTAAGGCAACAACGGCGAGGGCTGCGGTTTTTCTTCGGAAATCCAAGGCCGTTATCGACGAGGTAGCTTTCACAGCCATCCATTCGTTGGGTGGCTTTTTCAGTTCCCGCGACGTCGCTACGCGGTTGAGCAACATTGCAAGTGATTGCAATCCAAAACTTAGGCAAACGCCAAAGCAAAACATTTCAAAGGAATGAACATGACTGAATTCAAGCTCGTCGGTACCGTACGTACCAAGTTCGGTAAGGGTGCATCG
>JBEEJV010000005.1:0-3139 GCA_041169005.1 Actinomycetota bacterium | reverse complement strand
TGACCGAACTTGCCGTCCTTGATTGTGTTTACGGTAGTTCCATGACTTGCTGCAAGCTCGCTCGCAAGCATCATCACGCGTTCAAAAACTTCGTCAAAATTAACGTCCTGAGCCAAACCTGAACTCAGAGTGTCGTGCACAACTGCAATCGCGCTCACACGGCGCATAGCTTGATCGAGCGACTCTCGAGTTTCGTCACTCTTCGAACGCCTAGCCTGCATTCTCAGCAATGAAGCTACCGTCTGGAGATTGTTCTTTACGCGGTGGTGAATCTCTCGGATGGTCGCATCCTTGGTGATGAGCTCACGTTCCTGCTTCCGGAGTTCCGAAACGTCGCGGCAGAGCAGAATCGCGCCAACACGTTCACCGCGGCGCTTCAACGGAATGGAGCGCAGCGATACGGTTCCTGTCTTGGATTCCAAATCGGCTCGCCAGGGCGCCTTGCCGGCAAGCACCAGCGGTAGCGATTCATCCACGCTGAATCCGCTCTTCAGCAATGGAGTGACAGATTGTGCGAGAACATGGCCTTCGAGCTCCTGAAGAACCCCCAGACCGTTGAAAACCGAGATTCCGTTTGGGCTCGCGAAGATAACCTTTCCATCGGTGTCCAAACGTAGTAATCCATCGTTGGCACGCGGAGCTCCACGTTTTGGCCCCGTCGGATTCCCAAAGTCGGGGAAAGTTCCTTCGGAAATCATGGTCAGCAGGTCGTTACCGGCGGCCAGATAGTTCAACTGCACCTTGTTTGGAACCTTAGTGTCAGCAAGGTTGGTGTGCCTGGTGATTACCGCGATTGGGTTAGGCGATACGGTTTCAGAGTTATTGGATACCCGGCGACGCACCGGAATTGCCGTGAAGCGGTTAGGAATGCCGTCGTAGTTGTCCAGCTGAACCTGGTCGACAATTTCACCGGTTGCGAAGGCCTCTGCAACCTGCTCGCTCCAAACACCTCGAACCTCAGTGCCGCTGATGTCTCGATAGAAAATAGTTGCCGAACTTGAAGGGCGAGCGTGGCCTACCGCCACAAAGGTTCCAGAGGTGCTTGGCACCCACAAAACTAGATCGGCAAAGACAAGGTCGCTCAACAACTGCCATTCGGCGATGAGCAGGTTCAGCCATTCGGTGTCTGCAAGACTCGCGGATGAGTGCGTTTTGATTAACTGTGACAGCGATGGCATGAGCCAAGTTTACAAAGTACTCATCAACCGCTGTGCTAAATCTCCGATGGCTGAAAGCACCTTCGATTTCTGACCCAACTGCCGGAGTGGCACACCACGAGCTCCCGCTTCTTCTAACTGCTGGTCTACGGGGATGATCGCCGCCAAGGGAAGTGCAGTTATATCTCGCACACTCTTCTGCAGCTGAGCCGGGGTGCGACCGGAACTGCCCGTGTAGGCCCGGTTGAGAACAACTTCGAGTTGCCCTAGCGATTCTGTTTCCAGCTGGGAAGAAAGCGCCGCCAGCCGGGCAAGACCGACGGAATCGGCCGGAATCACAAGCAGACGTCGATGCGCCAACCGATTTACAAGACCAGCGGCCTCGGCAGTGGGATTTGCAGACGAATCAAGGACTACGAATTCGTAGCGCTCGCAAAGGCGAGATATGAGCCGTTCTAGATGAACGTAATCAATCGGGTTTTCGTTTAGGCCGAAACCACTCAGGTAATCGAGCGCCGCTCCCTTGCAAACCAAACGGGAGACCAGCTCAGCGAGCTTATCTTCGTCAAGGCGGTCTTGAGCGATAAGCCTTATGCCAGCCAAGACAGATGCCTGCCGTTGCGGCAAAGCGAAATAGTCGTGGATGGCTGGAAATAGTTCGTCTAGGTCTACCAGGCAAACCTTCGAACCCCGTGCCGCCAACTCAAAGGCCAGATTAACCGCCAGCACGGTTCGCCCTACTCCCCCGGTGATGCTCTCAAACCAGATGCAGGCCCCAGCGGAGATTCCCGAGAAACTCACGCCTGTGCCACTAAGAAGATAGGCGAATCTGATGCCATGGCCGAGATAACCGCTGGAGCCTGCAGAGGATTTATGAGGATTTCAACGTCTTGAGCTTTGGAAGCAAAAACACCCTGCTGTTTCACCAAACGGGTGACGCTTACTGCTCCGGCAAGGCGTTTTGGCACGTCGAACTGATTGCCAGAGAGCCTAGCTGCACTCCAGATTGCAACTACGGAACCAGCATGGATGCTGTTTCCTAGTGCTGTTTTACTGGTCACCACAAGGCGCACAAAATCTGTGGGTGCCGCCGCGCTTATGGTTGCCTTAGCAACCAGATTGCCGGCGTAAATGGGCTCATTTGCATAGCCGGAGGGTTTATCTCGAGCAGTCAGGTACCTTTTCCCAAGCGGCCCCAACGTGAGATTTGCCAGTCTCCACTGTTGCGATTCCAGGCTCTCACCAAGAGCAATCGTATGAACCGGAACCAAGTACTGCTGTTGATTGAAGACGAATATCTTCAGGCACACGGCAGCGACGATAACCACCAACGCAGCCGCCGATAGCTTTAGGTATTTTGCCTTGGTTGAAGATCTGCCGAAGTTGACTGTGACCACGGTGTACTCCTAGCTGGTAAAGATCGCATTTGGTCTAGACCTCAAGAGGGTCGCAGATAAGCACGAACCGTGCGTGAAGTTTTCCACAGTAACAACTGGTGCAGAGTACGAACAGTGCATCTATGCACGCAATCCCGAGTGCTAACTTGACCGGCAGATGGGTTGCCACCACGTCATCCAGGCTTCAGTTATCAACAAAAAGCTGCGCGCCAAAACACGACCGGAGAGGCTGAAATAACTTGGCAGGAAATCACTTCCAAACCGACTGAAGGGTAGGCGGAACAATGGCAATCCACCGCGCAGCAAGGTTGGCAACGATGCCATCCATCCAGCACTCACCGAAACGCAAGCCTCGCCCATACGACCCGCTACTTGACGATGAAGGCCTGTACCCAACCGAGGAAGAAATAGCCCTCCTGCCCGATCCTCTGCCCTTGCTGCCGACCATTGCAACGCTAGTGGTTGAGGTTATTGCCGGGGCCAGGTCGGTAGATCAGGTGAGCGCCCTGGTCTCCGACCAGGTTTACGAAAAACTTCGTTCCAAAGTCGCTGCCAGGGCCCGCGCGGATGCCGCGGCTGGTCGTC
>JBEEJV010000004.1:0-13196 GCA_041169005.1 Actinomycetota bacterium | reverse complement strand
TCATGAACTCTTTTGGCTTCGAGGTGCCATTCAAGCCCGCGCTAGTCAGCACCGGTCTCGGCACGGTTGTGGGTTCATTCTTCGGCGGTTATGCCCTGAACCTAGCTGCCATCACAGCGGCTCTAAATGCCAATGAACACGCACACCCAAAGCCAGAGCGCCGATGGCTTGCCAGCGTCTACGGAGGCGTTTTCTACCTGCTTTTGGCAGCGCTGGCCGCACCAACCGTGGCATTCGTTTTGGCTACCCCGCACGTGCTCATCCTCGCGGCCAGCGGCTTGGCGCTGCTGGGCACCATCGGGAACGCACTTACCGAAGCAACCACGAATGTGCAGCTTCGCATGCCTGCCGTCGTGACATTCTTGGTCGGTGCCTCGGGCATCGTCGTTTGGGGCATTGGTGCCGCATTCTGGGCACTTGCCGCCGGTATCGTCGTCTGGCTGTTTACAAGAGTCCGCGGCGCTTAAGCAGCGGCTCAATCTGGGCTGGCTGGCCCCTGAAGGCATTGAACATGCCGATGGCCTCGGTGCTTCCACCGCGCGAAAGTAGCAGCTCCCTGAATCGCATGCCGTTTTCCAGCTTGAGGCCGCCGTTCGCCTTGAACCAGTCCACCGTGTCGGCATCCAGCACTTCACTCCAGATATAGCCGTAGTAGCCGGCCGAGTATCCGCCCGCGAAGATGTGCGAGAAGTAGGTGCTGCGGTAGCGGGTTGGAACCGGAGCGAAATCGAGCCCGTACTCGGCAATCGCCTTGGCTTCGAAGGCCTCAACGTCATCTGCGGTAAGTGTTGCTGCTTCTGCCGCTGAGAGCTCGTGCCAGGCGAGGTCGAGGATGGCCGCTGCTAGGTACGAGGTGGTTGCGTGACCCTCGTTGAAAACCTCCGCGCGCTTCAGGTTGTCGATCCATTCCTGGGGCAGGGATTCGCCGGTCTGGTAGTGCTTCGCGTAGTTATGAACCACCTCAGGCCAGAGCAACCACATTTCATTCACTTGGCTAGGGAATTCAACGAAGTCGCGCATCACGCTGGTGCCGGAGAAGTGTGGGAAGTGAACGTTGCTGAAGAGACCGTGCAGCGCGTGACCGAACTCGTGGAACAGGGTTGACACTTCATCAAAGGTCAGCAGGGTTGGTTCTCCTGCAGGTGGCTTTGGAATGTTGAGATTGTTTACCACTACAGGAAGTTCGTTCAGTAGGTGGCTCTGGTCAACCAACGAGTTCATCCAAGCACCACCGCGCTTTGAGTCGCGAGTGTAGAAGTCGCCGATGAATAGCCCGACAGCCGAGCCATCGGTGTTCTTTACCTCCCACACGCGGGCCTCAGGATGATAGGCCTGAAGGTCTGGGCGCGGGGTGAAGTTTATTCCGAAGAGGGTGCTCGCTGCGAAGAAGACTCCGTCCTTGAGAACGCGCTCGAGTTCGAAGTATGGGCGCATCGCACTGGTGTCTACCGAGTACTTGGCTAGTCGAACCTTGTCCGCGTAGAAGTCCCAGTCCCAGGCTTCGATTTGGAAGTCTGAAGGTTCTCCCGCAGCGCGCGCGGCTTCTGCAAGGAGTTCTGCTTCCGCGCGGGCATTGGCAACCGCGGCAGGTGCGATACGGCGTAGCATCGCGTGAACGTTCTCTGGTGTGCCTGCGGTCTCATCGGCGGTCACATAATGCGCGTGCGACTTGAACCCAAGCAATTCAGCACGCTTGGCGCGCAGTTTGACCATCTTGATGAGGGTCTCACGATTGTCGTAGTCGTTTCCTCGAATGCCCTTGCTGAGAGCGTTCAGCATGATGCTCTTTCTAAGAGCACGGTTGGTAAGGCTTGTGAGCGCTGGGTTTCCGGTGTAGTTCACCATGTTGATCAGGAATTTGCCATCCTGGCCGCGGTCTTTCGCGGCGGCTGCGGCGGCGGCGATTTCGCCCGCGCTCAACCCATCAAGCTCGCTCTCGGAATCCACCAAAACCGCGAGGTCGTTGGTGTCGGAGAGCACGTTCTTCGAGAACGCGGTTTCGAGTAGTGACAGCTCTTCGTTTAGCGCGGCGAGGGCAGCGCGGTCTGCTGCGCTGAGGCCCGCACCCGCGAGTGAATACTCGCGGTGGTAGCGCTCAATGAGCCACTTCGCTTCGGCGCTGATCTCGAGAGAATCGCGCTTCTGATAGAGCGCGTCGATGCGTGCGAAAAGTTCTGGGTTTAGGCGAATCGAGTCGAGGTGAGCGCTGAGTTTCGGCGCGATTACCTCATCGATTTCATCAATCTTCGGGTTGGTGTCGCTGGAGTGCTTGTTGTAGAACACTCCTAGCACGCGGCCGAGGTACTGACCGCTGCGCTCGATAGCCTCGAGGGTGTTCTCAAAGGTTGGTTCGCCGCTGGCCAGAATGGCCGCGATTTCGGCACTGTGCTCGGTTACTGCAGCTTCAAAAGCTTCGAGGTAGTGGTCGTCGCGAATGTTCGCGAAGTCTGGCATCTGGTAGTCGAGAGTTGACTTAACTGCAAAAGGGTTAGCGCTCATTTTTAGAGCCTAACCCTTTTGCCATTTCCAACGTATTACGTTGGCGAATTTGTTACTCGGCTGCTGGAACCTCTGCGAGAACTACGTCTACCAGGGCAACTTCTTCGCCTTCGCTGTAAGCGAGGTCCGAGATCTTGCCAACCGACTTAATGTCGCCCGCGATTACGCGAAGGCTGGTCAAGACGGCGGCTGGAGCCTGCAGGGTTGCGCTCTCAACCGGAGCCTTCATCGAAACCTTGGCGTCGCTCTTTGCTTTGCGAACGCCAACGAGTGCAGCGCTAACAAGTTCGAGCAGTCCGTGGTTCGAAGCGTCTAGGCCATCGGTGAGTTCTTCAACGGTTGGCCAGGCGGCACGGTGAATCGACTTGCTCTGGCCGGCATCGGTGTTCTGCCACCAGCCCCAGACCTCATCGGTTGCGAAAGGTAGGAACGGAGCGAACAGGCGAAGCATGGTGTGTAGCGCCTTGCGCAGCGCTAGAACGGCAGATGCCTGCTGTGCCGGGGTAACTTCACCCTGGCCGTACGCGCGCTCCTTGACGAGCTCTAGGTAGTCGTCGGTGAAGCCCCAGAAGAACTTCTCGGTGAGCTCTAGAGCCTTGGTGTGGTCGTAAGCCTCAAACGCTGCGGTAGCGCCGCGAACCACGTCAGCTAGCTCAAGCAGCAGCGCCTGGTCGACGGCTTCGGTGACCTGCGAACCGGCCGCAGGAGCCTCGAACGAAAGCACGAACTTGGCTGCGTTTAGAACCTTGAGTGCTAGACGGCGGCCAATCTTCATCATGCCGGTGTCAAACGCGGCATCGGTGCCCAGGCGAGCGCTTGCAGCCCAGTAGCGGACGGCGTCCGAACCATGCTCAACCAATAGGTCTGCCGGGGTGACGACGTTACCCTTCGACTTCGACATCTTCTTGCGGTCTGGGTCGAGGATCCAACCACTGATGGCCGCGTTCTTCCAAGGAAGCTGGCCGTGCTGCTGCTCGCTGCGAAGAACGGTCGAGAACAACCAGGTGCGGATGATGTCCTGGCCCTGTGGGCGTAGGTCGTATGGGTAAACCAGGTTGAACAGCTCTGGGTCGCGCACCCAACCACCGGCAAGCTGCGGGGTGAGGCTCGAGGTTGCCCAAGTGTCCATGATGTCTACTTCACCGATGAAGCCGCCAGCGACTCCACGCTGGTCTGCGGTGTAACCAGCAGGCACATCGGCCGAAGGGTCTACCGGAAGCGATTCGTACGAAGGCACGATCACGTTGTCGAAATCAGGGTTACCATCGGCGTCTAGCGGGTACCAAACCGGGATTGGCACACCGAAGAAGCGTTGGCGCGAGATTAGCCAGTCGCCGGTGAGGCCGTTCACCCAGTTTTCGTAGCGCACGCGCATGAAGTCTGGAACGAAGTTGAGGTCCTTGCCGAGTGCGATCAGGCGCTCACGAAGTGCCTCGTCGCGGCCACCGTTACGGATGTACCACTGACGGGTCGAAACGATTTCAAGCGGCTTGTCACCCTTTTCGAAGAACTTGACCGGGTGGGTGATTGGGCGAGGGTCGCCAACCATTTCGCCCGATTCCTGAAGTAGTTCGACGATGCGCTGCTTCGCGCTGAAGGTGGTCTTGCCGGCAAGCTCGGCGAAGATTTCCTGGCCGCGAGCCGAGGTGATTGCCTCTGGTGCCTCGCTGATGATGCGTCCATCCCAGCCAATGATTGCGCGGTTTGGAAGGTCTAGTTCGCGCCACCATACGACGTCGGTGATGTCACCGAAGGTACAGATCATGGCGATACCCGAACCCTTGTCGATCTGCGCGAGGTGGTGGGCGACCACTGGAACCTCAACGTCGAACAGTGGGGTGCGAACGGTCTTGCCGAATAGGTGCTGGTAGCGCTCGTCGTCTGGGTGGGCAACTAGGGCGACACAGGCAGGAAGAAGCTCTGGGCGAGTGGTCTCGATGTAGACGACGCCACCGTCAACCAGGGCTGGGTCTGCGTGGAAACCGACGCGGTGGTAGGCACCAGGCTGTTCGCGGTCTTCAAGCTCCGCCTGAGCAACCGCAGTGCGGAAGGTTACGTCCCAAAGGGTTGGGGCCATCGACTGGTAAGCCTCGCCACGTGAAAGGTTCTCAAGGAACGCCTTCTGCGAAACAGCCTGAGCGTCTGGCGAAATGGTCTGGTAGGTCTGGGCCCAGTCGACCGAGGTGCCAAGCTGACGCCACAGTTGTTCGAACTGCTTCTCATCCTCGGCAGTTAGCTTCTCGCAAAGCTCGATGAAGTTGCGTCGACCGATAGGAATCTGGTCCGCTGCCTTCGAGCTCTTGTTGTCGCCACCCTCGTAAGGTGGCACAAAGTTTTCAATGTATGGCAGCGATGGATCGCAGCGCACACCGAAGTAGTTCTGAACGCGGCGCTCGGTTGGCAGACCGTTGTCGTCCCAGCCCATCGGGTAGAAGACTTCAAAGCCTTGCATGCGCTTGTAGCGAGCCACCAGGTCGGTGTGTGTGTACGAGAACACGTGGCCTACGTGCAGCGAACCCGACACGGTTGGAGGGGGAGTGTCGATCGAATATACGCATTCGCGCTTCGCAGTGCGGTCGAACGAGAAGGTGCCGGCGGTCTCCCAAATCGCACCCCATTTAGCCTCTAATCCCTCGACGCCAGCCTTCTCAGGGGTGGTCGCAGGGGCCAGATAGTTGTTGGCAGAGCCAGGCAAGGCAGTAGTCACGCTAGAAGTCTCCAAAAAGTGGGTTTGTATAAGGTTAACATTGACTAAGGAAATCCTTTTTAGGTCAGCCCAGAAAGCCACACATGTATCCCAAAAACTCAGATGCTTCTGCCAGCGTGCGCGCAGGTGTAAACGCAAACGGCGTGAACCCTAGCCCAGCGTTCCCAAAGGTTGAAGAGCAGATTCTCGACTTCTGGGCGAAGGACGGAACTTTCCAGGCCAGCATTGACCAGCGCAAGGCTGCGGGTGCTGATGAGTTCGTCTTCTACGATGGCCCGCCATTCGCCAATGGTCTGCCTCACTACGGCCACCTGCTTACCGGTTACGCCAAGGATGCCATCCCACGTTTCAAGACCATGCAGGGTTATCGCGTCGAGCGTCGCTTCGGATGGGACACCCACGGTCTGCCTGCCGAGGTTGAGGCTGAGCGCCAGCTCGCCATCAGTGGCCGTCCTGAGATCGAAAAGTTCGGTATCGACAAGTTCAACGACTACTGCCGCACCAGCGTTCTCAAGTACACCAAAGACTGGGAGCAGTACGTCACGCGTCAGGCTCGTTGGGTCGACTTCGAAAACGACTACAAGACCCTAGACAGCAACTTCACCGAGTCGGTGCTGTGGGCATTCAAGACCATCTACAACAAGGGCCTTATCTATGAAGGCTTCAAGGTGCTGGCTTACTGCTGGCGCTGCGAGACCCCGCTTTCGAACCACGAGCTCCGCATGGACGACGAGGTCTACAAGACCCGTCAGGACCAGACCCTAACCGTCACCTTCCCGGTCACCGCCGGGCAGGCTGGTTTTGAGGCGCTTGCCGGAGTTCGCCTTTTGGCCTGGACCACCACCCCTTGGACCCTTCCAACCAACTTCGCTCTAGCTGTCGGGCCGGCAATCGAGTACGTAGTGGTTCCTGCAGGTCCGCTCGGCACCGGCGACAACGCGGTTTCGGGCTCGGCTTCGTACCTAATCGCCAAGAGCAGCGTCGCCAACTACGCCAAGGATCTCGGTTACGAGACCGGCGAGGATGCGCTTGCCGCTATCACCGCTTCGTATCAGGGTGATGCCCTGAAGGGTCTGCGCTACGAGCGCCTATTCGACTACTACGCCGATGACACCAAGTTCGACATCGCAAATGCCTGGCAGGTTCTAGCCGACGACTACGTTGGCGAGGGCGACGGTACCGGTATCGTTCACCAGGCTCCTGCCTACGGTGAGGACGACCAGCGCGTCTGTCTTGCTGCCGGCATCCCAACCTACGTCTCGGTTGACGAGCGCGGCCAGTTCAACACCATCATCACCGACTTCGTGGGTCAGCACGTCTTCGACGCCAACAAGCCGATCTCGCAGTTGCTCAAGGGCAACGGCCGCGTGCTTCGCCAGGCATCGTACGAGCACCCATACCCGCACTGCTACCGCTGCAAGAACCCGCTGATCTACAAGGCGGTTTCGTCGTGGTTCGTTGAGACAACCAAGCTGCGCGACCGCATGCTTGAGCTAAACCAGCAGATCAACTGGACTCCTGAACACACCAAGGACGGCCAGTTCGGCAAGTGGCTAGAGAACGTTCGCGACTGGGCAATCAGCCGTAACCGCTTCTGGGGCGCACCAATTCCGGTTTGGAAGAGCGACGACCCTAACTACCCGCGCATCGACGTTTACGGCTCAGCCGAAGAACTCGAAGCCGACTTCGGCGTTCGTCTAACCGACTTCCACCGCCCATACATCGACCAGCTGACTCGTCCGAACCCAGACGACCCAACCGGCAAGAGCACCATGCGTCGCGTGCCTGAGGTGCTCGACTGCTGGTTCGAATCTGGCTCGATGCCGTTCGCTCAGGTTCACTATCCGTTCGAGAACCAGGACTGGTTCGAGAGTCACTTCCCGGGCGACTTCATCGTTGAATACATCGGTCAGACCCGTGGCTGGTTCTTCACCCTGCACGTTCTGAGCACGGCACTGTTCGACCGCCCAGCTTTCAAGAACGTGGTCTCGCACGGCATCATCCTCGGCAACGATGGCCAGAAGATGTCGAAGAGCCTTCGCAACTACCCAGACGTCAACGAGGTCATGGACCGCGATGGCGCCGACGCGATGCGCTGGTTCCTGATGTCGAGCCCGATCCTTCGCGGTGGAAACCTATCGGTCACCGAGCAGGGCATTCGTGAGGGTGTTCGCCAGGTGCTGCTGCCGATGTGGAACACCTACTACTTCTTCACCCTGTACGCCAACGCGTCGGGCTATGAGGCCAAGACCTCGTTTGCAAGCACCGATGTGCTCGACCGCTACCTGCTCGCGAAGACTCGCGACCTGGTTGCCAACGTTGAGCAGGCCATGAACCAGTTCGACTCGTACGCGGCAACCGGTCATCTTCGTGACTTCGCCGATGTGCTCACCAACTGGTACGTTCGCCGCAGCCGCGACCGCTTCTGGGATGGCTCGGAAGAGGCGTTCGACACTCTCTACACCGTTCTCGAGATCATGACTCGCGTCGCAGCACCGCTGCTTCCGCTGGTCACCGAGGAGATCTGGAAGGGTCTAACCGGCGGTCGTTCGGTTCACCTTGGGAGCTGGCCTGTCGCCACCGAGATTCCTGGAGACGATGCACTGGTTGCAGCGATGGACCAGGTTCGCAGCATCTCGAGCGTTGCTAACAGCCTCCGCAAGGCTGCTCAGCTCCGCGTTCGTCTACCACTCGCAAAGCTCACAGTGGTGTCGACCAATTCGGCAAGCCTGAACGACTTCGCGGCCATCATCGCCGACGAACTGAACGTGAAGGCGGTCGACCTAGTCGAACTCGCGGCCGACTCGGGTGCCAAGTACGGCGTCGAGAAGCGCTTGAGCGTAAATGCCCGCGCTGCCGGCCCGCGCATCGGTAAGACCGTGCAGGCCGTCATCGGTGCCGCCAAGGCTGGCGACTGGAGCGAGACCAACGGCGTAGTCGTAGCCGGTGGTGTTGAGCTTGTTGAGGGCGAATACACCCTTGAGCTAGTTGCCGCTTCGAATGCCGAGGGCAACAACCTGGTTGGCATCTTGCCTGCTGGTGGCTTCGTTCTGCTAGACGCAGTTGTTACCCCTGAGCTTGCCGCCGAAGGCTTGGCGCGAGACCTCATCCGTGCTGTTCAGCAGGCCCGCAAGGATGCTGACCTCGACGTGTCGGACCGCATTGCACTGAGCGTGACGGGTTCGACTGACGTAATCGCTGCCGCCACCGCCCATCAGGAACTGGTCAAGAGCGAGACCCTCACCCTTGAACTCAGCCTGACCGAAGGGGCTGTTGCAGACGCGACCGCAACCGTTGGAGACGACCTTCCGGTTGCTATTCAGGTGAAGAAGCTTTGAGCAAATCAACCGACGCCTACTGGGCCAAGCTGGCGGCTCAGGCCGAGGCCGAGCTGCTGTTGCGCGTGCCGGAAAACAAGATCCGTCCGCGCCTAGAGCCAACTCGTCGTGCGGTTGAACTGCTCGGCGACCCTCAACACTCGTACCGCGTGATTCACGTCACCGGTACCAACGGCAAGACTTCGACCACTCGATTCATCGAGCGCATCTTGCGCGAAATGGGTCTTCGTACTGGGCGTTTCACCAGTCCACACCTGCTCAAGATAAACGAGCGCCTGTGCGTCAACGGCGAACCGATTTCGGACCAGGTTCTTTACGAACTTTGGGAAGACACCAAACCGGTTCTCGAGATTGTCGATGCTGAACTTGCTGCAGCTGGCGAAGACCCGCTGACCTACTTTGAGGCACTTGCCGCGCTCGGTTTTGCCGTATTCGCCGATGCTCCGGTAGACGTTCTCGTGCTCGAGGTTGGCATGGGTGGCGCTTGGGACAGCACCAACGTTGCCGACGGCGATGTCGCAGTATTCACCCCGGTTGGTCTCGACCACACCGATCGTCTTGGAAACACTCTCGAGGAGATTGCCGAGACCAAGAGCGGCATAATCAAGCCAAACTCGATCGTGGTTTCGGCTTTCCAGCACAGCTCGGTCTCGGGTGTGCTCAAGGAAGTCGCTGCTTCTACCGCGGATGCATGGGCACAGCTCGGCACCGAGTTTGAAATCTTGAGCAGCGAGCAGGAACTTTACGGCCAGCGCTTTAGCATTCGCGGCCTCGCGGGGGAGTATCGCGACCTTTACCTCCCGCTACTAGGTGAGTACCAGGTGGAAAACGCAGCTCTCGCTATCGCTGCGGTTGAGGCCTTCATCGGTGGTGGAAACCAGCGCATCATGGACGACGTTTTGCGCGTTGCTCTTGCCGACGCATCTTCGCCTGGTCGTCTACAGGTGATTTCACGCGAGCCTCTAATCGTCCTCGATGCGGCACACAATCCGCAGGGTGCTCAGGTTCTCGCCGGGGCGCTTCAAACTTCATTCATCACCAATCAGTTCATCGGTGTGCTTGCCGTTCTTGGCGAGAAGGATGCCGTTGGCATTCTGCGCGCGCTCGAGCCTGTGCTCACCGAGGTGGTGATCACAAAGACCTCATCGCCTCGTGCAATCGAAATCGAAGTGCTCGAAGACCTAGCGATCGAAGTGTTTGGCGAGCACCGAGTTCGAACCGCACACAATGTTGCACAGGCTATGGAACTTGCCAAGGAAATGCTGGGCGAGGGCGTTGGCCAGGCCATCATCGCCGCCGGTTCGGTATCTCTAGTTGCCGACATCCTCGCGCAGCAGCAGACCGAAGACCTGTTGCTAGATGGCGACGACGACTGGGATGAAGACGACGCCGATGGCGAAGGCAACCCGGACAGCCGCGACCTCGATTACGAAGACGATTTTGAAGACGAAGCTGAAGAAGCAGAGGGCGATGAAGATGAGCAGTAACAGCAAGGCAAAGCCGAAGGGCCGTGTTCGCAAGGCACGCGAAACCTCAACTCAGCGCGCTCTCGCATCGATGTTGCTGGCCTTTGAATCATTCGTGGTGCTGTTTGCCACTCTTGTTGCTTTTGGCCTGAAGATTGCTGAACCGGTTGCGGTTTGGTCGGTCGGTCTCGGCCTGACCCTCGTGATGATCGCTACTCCTGCCATCCTCGGCAAGAAGGGCTCTTACGTCTGGGGTTGGATTCTGCAGGGTCTTACCCTGCTCACCGGAATCTGGGTGCCGTTGATGTGGCTCGTTGGCGCTATCTTCGTTTGCCTCTGGGCTTGGGCGATGATTGCCGGAACCACCATCGATAAGGCGCGCCGCGCCTACCTGAGCATGCAGGCCGCTGCCGAAGAAGTAATCACAATCGTCGCTGACGATGCAAAATAGAACCACCACGAAGTAAGGATTCCCATGTCGGAAATGCAGCAGACCCTAGTTTTGATCAAGCCAGATGGCGTTCGTCGCAACCTCATCGGTGAAATCATCGCGCGCCTTGAGGCGAAGGGATACGTTGTTGCCGACCTCAAGAAGTTCACCCCATCGGGTGAGCTGCTTGCAGAGCACTACGCAGAGCACAAGGGCAAGCCGTTCTACGAGCCGCTAGTCGAGTTCATGCGTTCGGGCGATGTTGTGGCAATCAAGCTTGAGGGCCACCGAGTCATCGAAGGTTTCCGCTCACTTGCTGGAGCAACCGACCCAACCGTCGCAGCGCCTGGCACCATTCGTGGCGACCTTGGTCGCGATTGGGGACTGAAGGTTCAGCAGAACCTAGTACACGGCAGTGACTCGCCTGAGAGCGCGGCTCGCGAACTTCTGCTTTGGTTCTAAGCACTTTCTAAACGCAGTAAAGCTTTAGCCGAATATGGCGGCGAATGTCGCCGGCCAAGCGTTCCAAAACACCACGGTAATCACGAGCGCCATGATCAGCTCGGTGACGAAGCTGTAAATCCAAGCGTGCTTGTGTGACCAATCGAAGAATGGCGTAAGGCTGACTGGGCCTTCCATGATGTCTTCGCTAAGCGCCCATAGCAAGGTGTGCCAAAACAGCGGAATTGTTCCGAACCAGGCGAGCATGCAGTACGGGCAGAGAACGCCGATGGCGAAAATACTCTGCGTGGATAGCCAAAGTACGAACACGAACGCCATTCCGAAACCAACCACCATCAGTCGGTAGAACCAAGCTTCGAACTTTGCTCCTGCGAGCACTGCGAAACCAACCACGATTGGAATCACGAATCCTGCAACGCCGATGAGCGGGTTTGGGAAACCGAGGATGTGTGATTGCCAAGAGGCCATTACGGATTTGCAGCTGATGAATACGTTCAGGTCGCAGGAAAGTGCGTCGGATGGATGCTCAAGAACGTGTAGCTTTTCCAAAACCAGCGCCATTGCGGCAATCCAACCGATGAGTCCAAACGAAATCCAGATCCAGGCAAGTTTCTTACTCGCGGCGATGAGAGGTTCGGCAGTTGGTTTTGCGGCTTCGGTAACGCTGTTCACCGTTTCAGTATGGCACTTTGCAACCAACTGGCTGGTCGCCTACAGACAAATACACAGATTTCTGGCATACTGAAAGCAGTTGTGAGTAACCACACGCTCACGGCGGAGATTTTTCGAGCGTCCTACGCTTTGCCGACATAAGACCCAAGGGGCAGTCCAAAACGTATAAGTGCGACGCCTCGACACAGGTTTCGTTAGTGGCTGCGGCCACTAACACTAGACATTTTTAGAGCCCAAAGGCTTGAGAAGTGTGGCTCAGCCTTAGGCGGCTTGGAGTTACCACACGTGGTAGATAACAACGAATCAAAGAAGCCAACACGTTCGCGCGCGGCCAAAAAGGTCACCGACGCGGTAGTTGAGGCAATCGAGGCAATCTCTCCGGCGGCAGAAACCGCTGCGAAGAAGCCTGCTCGCAAAACCGCAGCTAAGGCTGCGCCAAAGACCGAGCCTAAGAGCATAGATCAGGTAGTTGCCGAGGCTGAAGCGCCAGCTAAGACTGCCAAGCGCGCACCTGCAAAGCGCGGAGCCGCAGCCAAGAAGGAAGCGCCTGCAAAGGCTGCTCCGGCTCTCGACCTTGCAGATTCTGCTGTTGAAGCAGCAACCGACTCGAAGCCGGTCGTTCCGCTTGCAGCGGTATCGCTGCTGTTCCAGGCTCCAGATCTTCCAACCGTGCAGATTGATAAGAAGCGCGGTAAGCCAGTTGTAGACGTAGTCACCGAGAAGTCGGAATCGGAAGAGTCGCACCTTCGTCGTCGTTCGCGTCGTCGTGCGGGCGAAGAGGCTCCGGCAGAAGCCGCACCTAACACCGTCGTAAAGGTTCGCACCCCTCGTGAGCCAAAAGAGCCAAGCAACGAGCCACAGCGCGTATCGGGCAGCACCCGTCTCGAGGCTAAGAAGCAGCGCCGCCGCGATGGTCGCGATGCTGGCCGTCGTCGTAGCGTAATCACCGAGAGCGAGTTCCTCGCTCGTCGCGAAGCCGTTGACCGCACCATGGTTGTGCGCTCGGCCGGCGGCAAGATCCAGATCGGCGTTCTTGAAGACGGCATCCTCGTAGAACACTACGTAGCCAAGGCGCAGGACGCGTCGCTCATCGGCAACGTTTACCTGGGTAAGGTTCAGAACGTTCTGCCATCGATGGAGGCGGCATTCGTCGACATCGGTCGCGGCCGCAACGCAGTTTTGTACTCAGGCGAAGTTGACTGGGAGCTTGCAGAGACCGGCAACCAGCCACGTCGCATCGAGCTCGCACTCAAGAGTGGCGACACCGTCTTGGTTCAGGTAACCAAGGACCCAGTGGGTCAGAAGGGCGCCCGCCTGACCTCGCAGGTTTCGCTTCCTGGCCGCTACTTGGTCTACGTGCCTAACGGCAGCATGAACGGAATCTCGCGCAAGCTTCCAGATTCTGAGCGCGCACGTCTCAAGAAGATCCTGAAGGAAATCCTTCCTGAAGACGCCGGCGTAATCGTTCGTACCGCAGCAGAGGGCGCCACCGAAGAGCAGTTGACTCTAGACGTTCAGCGCCTGCAGGCCCAGTGGGAAGCAATCAGCAAGAAGTCTGAGACCTCTCAGGCACCTGTGCTGTTGCACTCGGAGCCAGACTTGCTCATCAAGATTGTTCGTGA
>JBEEJV010000003.1:0-2794 GCA_041169005.1 Actinomycetota bacterium | reverse complement strand
TGGAAGGCTGCCATTCACAAAAGGCAACTGACCGCTAGTGAAAACCAAGTTTCCGCTGGCAACAGCTGGAACATAAGCGGCAACCGGCTTTGCGAGTTCTGGAAGAGGGTGCCCAAGTTCGATTAGACGGGCTTCAATTTTCGACATGGATTCTCCTAAGTCTTAGATGTTTATGCGGAAACCGGGCGCTTCAGGTAGGCAACAAGGCCACCTTCAGGACCAACCACAATCTGAACAAGTTCCCATCCCTGCGCTCCCCAATTATTGAGAATTGCGGTGGTGTTGTGAATAAGTAACGGGGTTGTAATGTACTCCCACTTGACCATTTTCAGCGTCCTTTCAGTTGTAACCGGTAACCTAGAGTCTATGCGTGACAACCGACCTAGCCGTGCCGGCAGCATTTTCAAACTTATTGCCCTCAGTGCAATTGCTGGCGTACTCGGCGTCGGCCTGCTAGCCCCGGCCGTGACAGTTGGCGGATTTGCCGCAACAACCGGCATCGCTCTCTTTGAGAACATTCCCGACTACATCAAGCCGGTTAACGCCAGCGATGCCTCCACTATTTACGGCCTCAAAAAAGGTGCGCCGGTAAAAATTGCTTCGTTCTATGAAGAAAACCGCATCAGCGTTCCTTTTAACGAGATGTCACCCAACATAGTCAATGCAGTTGTCTCAACCGAGGACCCTCGCTTCTATCAGCACAATGGTGTCGACTGGATTTCGTTGCTTCGCGCAACGCTTACCAACGTTGCCACCGTGGGTAACGGCCCTGGTGGTTCAACCATCACAATGCAGTACGTCAAAAACGCCCAGGTACAAGCTGCTGCCATCGCAGGTAACCAGGAAGCAGTTGCCGCTGCTACCGCTGGAGGTGTTTCGGGGCTGGGACGTAAGGTGCAGCAGATTCGCATGGCCCTTGCGCTTGAGAAGACCACTTCTAAGAAGGACATCCTCGCGGGTTACCTCAACCTTTCGTTCTTCGGAAACCAGATTTACGGCATCGAAGCCGCCGCTAACTACTACTTCGGCAAACACGCAAGCGAACTAAACATTCAGGAAGCTGCAACTCTTGCGGCCATGCTCAAGAGCC
Source organism: Actinomycetota bacterium (assembly GCA_041169005.1). GTDB lineage: Bacteria > Actinomycetota > Actinomycetes > Actinomycetales > Microbacteriaceae > Rhodoluna. The sequence continues at coordinate 1,704 of JBEEJV010000003.1, read as the reverse complement.
CTAATGATTACCGCCCGGATGCAGAAGCAAACCTTGAACGCGCAAAGAACCGTCGAAACTATGTGATCGACAATATGGCGAGCGAAGGTTACATCTCGCGTTCAGAAGCGGACAAAGCCAAAAACACGCCAATCGAAACTCACCTAACCTCTGCAGCTCCTGGCTGTGAGGCCGATCAGACAACCGCGTTCTTCTGCGACTACGTAGTTTGGACTGTTCGCAACAGCCAAGAGTTTGGCCCAACTGCGGCAGACCGCGAAAAGCTCCTTCGACGCGGTGGCTTAGACATCTACACATCCTTGGATGTTGACCTTCAAGAGGCAGCCGACAAAGCAACCAAGAAGTGGGTACCACCAAAGGATTCTTCACAGATTGGCTCGGCAACAGTATCGGTTCAGGTTGGCACCGGCCGCATTCTCGCACTTGCTCAGAACCGCATTTACGATCAGACCCCTTCGACGGAGCCTGGTCACACATCGGTGAACTATGCCACGGATAAGCCATTCGGTGGATCTTCAGGCTTCCAGGTTGGTAGTACCTACAAGGTATTCACGCTGGCGCAGTGGCTGATCGCAGGACACCATCTAATGGATAAGGTGGACGGCCGAGTCCGCAATTATCACGCATCGGACTTTAGCGCCCGATGTGGCGTGATTGCTGGCGACTGGCAGCCAAACAACGACGTAGCGAACGAACCGGACAACCCGACGGTTGTGCATGCAACCGCTATCTCGGAAAACACCGCCTTCGCTAACATGGCGTCGAAGCTTGACCTTTGCGATATTCGTGACACCGCTGCTCGTTTTGGAATTCACCGCGCGGACGGGACCGAGCTGCTCTATTACCCATCATCGATTCTTGGTGTCAACGAAATCGCGCCTCTAACCGTTGCTGCCGCATTCGCGGGAATTTCAAACTCCGGCACATTCTGCACCCCAATCGCAATCGACAAGGTTTTGATTCGTGCAACGCAGCAGGCACTCTCCGTACCGACAACAATGTGTAGCCAAGCAGTCGACCCAACCGTCGCTGCTGGCATGACTTACGCCATGCATGCCGTAATGAGCGGTACCGCAGGTGCCTCGAACACCGGCGATGGCGCCTTCCTTGCAGGTAAGACAGGTACCACAGACTCAGGTGTTCACACTTGGATGAGTGGATTCTCGTCGACAGTTTCAACCAGCACCTGGGTTGGAAACGTGGTTGGTACCAAGTCGCTCAGGAGTTTCAAGCTAAACAACAAGGCTGCGAACACTGTTCGCCACGACATTTGGCGAACCACAATGAAGGAAGCCAACAAGCTTTACCCGCCAGCCGCGTCGATGCCACTGCCACCACAGTCGATGATCGACACGGCTATGGTTCAGGTTCCGAGCGTTGCAGGCCAGACTCCAGACGCTGCTGCAGCTACCATTCAAGCGGCAGGGCTGTACCCGAAAATTTCGGTGAAGACTGTGTCATCTGGCCAGGCTAAGGGAACAGTTGCATACACCGTGCCTGAAGCCGGCAAGGCTGTCTCGTCGGGCAAGCAGGTTGTTATTTATGTCAGCAAGGGCGGAACGCTGGTTGTGCCAAACGTTGCTGGTAAGTCGGTAGCAGACGCGACCGCCACCTTATTGGCAGCCGGTTACGCAGCAGTTTCTGCACCTCAGCCGTCGCAGACCCAGTTCTTCGTGAAGTCACCGACCATCCCTAAGGGAATGG
>JBEEJV010000002.1:0-5394 GCA_041169005.1 Actinomycetota bacterium | reverse complement strand
AACGACCAGTAACGCGGAGGTAGTCCATGGTTACAGCATCGATTGGGAAGATTGCACAGGTCGAACCGAACTCTGGGCTCATGTTTCCGATGGTTGCACGGTTTGCCAACGGAACCGAAGTAACACCGTCGCCGTAGAACTCAACAAACTTGCCAACAACGCCGTGCTTACGAAGCAGGTCGGTGATGGTTAGAACAACGTCGGTCGCGGTGACGCCGGTTGGGATGGTGCCGGTTAGCTTGAAACCAACAACCTTAGGGATAAGCATCGATACTGGCTGGCCGAGCATTGCTGCCTCGGCCTCGATTCCACCAACACCCCAACCAAGAACGCCAAGGCCGTTGACCATGGTGGTGTGGCTGTCGGTACCGACACAGCTGTCAGGGTAAGCCTGAAGTTCGCCGTTTACGTTGCGGGTCATCACGGTGCGCGCAAGGTACTCGATGTTGACCTGGTGCACGATACCGGTGCCAGGAGGAACAACCTTGAAGTCGTTGAAGGCGGTCTGGCCCCAACGGAGGAACTGGTAACGCTCGCCGTTGCGTGCGTACTCGAACTCTACGTTCTTCTGGAAGGCGTCTGCCGATCCAGCCACGTCGATAACAACCGAGTGGTCGATGACCATTTCGGCTGGTGCGAGAGGGTTGATTCGCTTAGGGTCGCCACCAAGTTCCGCTACGGCCTCACGCATAGTGGCGAGGTCAACGATGCAAGGAACACCGGTGAAGTCCTGCATGATTACACGCGCTGGGGTGAACTGGATTTCGGTGTCTGGCTCAACCGAAGGATCCCAGTTAACGAGAGCGTTAATGTGTTCCGCGGTGATGTTCGCGCCATCCTCGGTGCGAAGAAGATTCTCAAGAAGCACCTTCAGGCTGAATGGCAGAGTCTTTGCATCTACCGAATTCAAGTTGAAGTAGCGGTAGGACTTGTCGCCCACCTTGAGAAGATCAGCTGATCCGAAACTATTTACCTTGGACAATAGTCCACTCCTTACCTTGCGACACCTCTAAAAATACCACTTAAGACTTGGTCAAGATCACGCTTCTGAGGGATAGCCAGGTAAACCACAAACAAATGGCATACAGCGGGTAACCCATCAGCAGCTTGGCAATACCAAGCGCCTCGATGTTGTTGGCGAAATACAGCGGCAGCTCTACTAGCAAACGCAACCCGAAGAGGATCGCCCAGAGGCTTGTTACTAGGTCGAATCTTGTGAGCAGCGCTCGGTTTTTGCGCCAACCGAACCCCCAACCCTTGAAGAATCCGACAATCAAGCCAATTACCGGCCATCTGACCAAAACGGAAACCAGCATCACCGCGCCATACGAAATGTTGGTTATAAAGCCAGGGATGAAGTAGTCCTTCGTGCTGCCGTGATCGCGCAAAGCCAACCACGCCGAAATCGTAACCAGGGCGGCACCAACGATTGCCTGCGAAATCGGCTTGCTCTGGATAACCTGCTTCAAGATCGAAATCAGCGACAGCGCTGCCGACACACTCACCGACCAAACCGCATTCTGGCTGATTGTATAGATGACGAGAAAAGCGGTGGGAGGGATGGTCGATTCAATCAGACCAGCCCAACCTCCCAAAGATGCCAGCAGTGAAGCGCCGTCAAAGACGGCAGTTTCACCTTCAACGCGGATACCTAGACGCGTTGCAGCAGCCGAGGCAAACTGGTTTGACTTGGTTTCTGGGGTTGGTTCGTTGGTTCCCATTAGATGATTGCCCCACGCGGTGGAGTTACAACGCCATCCGGCACGTGCAAACTTAGAAGTTCGCGTGGCGGAACCGGCTCGGAGCCGCGGTCTACAGCCACAGAACGGAAAATCGCCTCGATCTGGGACGCGGCAGTAGGGTCGTGAATCGCCGCTCCCCCGATGAGTCCCCGCAAGAACCAACGCGGTCCGTCCACGCCCAGGAAGCGTCCGGAGCGATTTCCAACGATGTTCCCATCGGCGTCCTGAAGCGGAATGCGAACCTGCAGCTCGAGCCCAAAGGCGCCAATCTGCTCTTCCGCAACGCCGCTCTGCGATTTGATACTGGCAGCAAGTTCGGCACGAATCTCATTCCAAAGGCCCTCAGACTTCGGGGCTGCGAAAGCCTGTAGCTGCAAAGACGAGCCCTGGTACTCAAGCGTTACTGCCACAACTCGATTGGTGCCTTCTTCAACCTCAAGGCGAATGTCCACATCCTGCTGGGGCATGATGTGCAACGCTCCAAAGTTGGCGTACAGGCTGCGGTTTAATACTTCACTGATGTCGAATGGGCCAGCCACCGATCGGTTGGTCGGCGCAGACTTTGCGGTGTTCTGGATGCTCATCTATTTAGTTCCTGTGGATCCAAATCCGGCTTCACCACGATGAGTGCCCGGTAGGGTTTCAACGCGTATGAAGTTGGCGCGTTCAACGGCCTGGAAAACAATTTGGGCGATACGGTCGCCTCGCTTCACTGAAAAAGACTCGCGCTGGTCGGTGTTGAGCAGCGTGACTGCAATTTCACCGCGGTAGCCGGCATCCACGGTGCCCGGAGCGTTCAACACAGTAATTCCGTGCTTCGCTGCCAAACCAGACCGTGGGTGAACAAGCGCAACGTATCCGTCAGGAATGGCGATTGAAACCCCAGTGCGGAAAGTCTTGCGGTCGCCTGGCGCAATAACTCCGTCTTCAGTCGATCGAAGATCTGCACCTGCGTCGCCGGGGTGAGCATAGGTTGGCAAGAAATCTGCATCTGCAGCTATCAATACGGGCAAATTGTTCACGTCTATGAGCGTAATCTAATCAGGTGAGCAATCGAGTGACCTTATACAAAGAGCGAGTTCTTCCATCGTTTGTGGCCCTTTTGCCGCTATTACTGCTCTTGCCGACCGCCTATTTCACATTGCTGCCTTTCAATGAAATCGCCGGCTTACTTCTCGGTCCGCTGTTCGTTTTGGCAATTTTGGTGAGCATCTTTTTCGCTGCTCCTGTAATCGAAGTTGCCAATGATGAGATCTCGGTTGGCGACACCGAGGTGCCACTGAGATTTGTGGCAAGCGTGTCCGTCATCGAAGCCAACGACGGATTTGAAGAGCGCGGCATTCGCCTTAGCCCTGCTGCCTATACGCGCTTCCAGATGGGCGTGAAGCGGATGGTCAAGATTGAACTTTGCGACCCAGACGACAAAACGCCCTACTGGCTCATCTCTTCGAAGAACCCGCAGGGCGTTGTGGCCGCTTTTGAAGCGGCAAAGAAAAACTAGTTTTTAGCCAGCACACTCGATGCAGACAGTCTTGCTGCCTGGGGCGAGCTGGGTGCGGTGCTTGACGATGAAGCATTCCATGCAGGTGAACTCGTCCTGCTGCTTTGGAAGTACTACAACTTCGAGATCTTCGTGAACTACATCGGCGCCTAGGAACGCAGTTCCACCATCCGCCTCGTCCATGTCTGCCGAGGCGTGAACCGGTGCGGCGGTACCTTCTTTGATCTCCTCAATGGAGGTGGTGTCGTCGTCGTTTTTACGCGGTGCATCGTAGTCAGTAGCCACTGCGATTACCTTCCTTATTCATACTCAAGCGTGCATAGTCTCTATGAAGATCGCTGTTTTTGCAACACTCAACACGCCACTATTCGCAAAAAGCCTGAAATATCGTGAAAACCAAGCACGGCACGGGGCTCAAAAGCCACAATATCCAAGAAAGCGGTGGCAAACTTTGGTTAGAAAGGTGATGATCATGACCGACCTGCGTTTTGAGTCTTCGGACGGCGAATACCTACTACTAGAGGGCGCCGATGGTACCAGCTATCGCCTACTGATTGATGATGGTGTTCGCCGCGCAATTCGTCGCGACGTAGTAACCGACGCGGATGCTGCCAAGATCTCGCCTCGAGAGATTCAGCTTGAGATACGTGCTGGCGTAACTATCGAGGACATCGTTGCCAAAACTGGCGCCTCGTTCGAGTACGTTGAAAAGTTCGCTGCGCCTGTTATCGACGAGCTCGCACACATCACCAGCAGTGCGCTCAGCGTCCGCATCACCATGGCCGGCGACCGCTACAGCGAAACCACGCAGGTCGAATTCGGTGACGTTATCGCAAACCGACTCGCAGCCGCCGGTGTTGTCAGCTACAACTGGACCGTTCGCAAGAGCGACAACGGGGGCTGGCAGTTGCACTGCAACTATGGCGACAAGATTGCCACCTGGGCATTTGACCCACGAAAGCTTGCACTAACTCCTGAGAATGAAAACGCGGTATCGCTTTCCACTCAGCAGAGCCTCACCGATGGCCCAATTCCTAAGCTCCGCCCTGTTGTGGTTACCGACCACATCGAAGGACCAACGGCCTCGCAGCCGACTGAGTTAATTAGCCCACCTGCTGTGAACCCGGCCTCAGAGACGCCGTCAATCAGCCCGGTATTGCGTTCTGTCGCTCCGGTTGCCGAAACTCCTGCTTCAGCTACTCCTGCGGTATCGCCTGAACTGATTACCCAGGCTCCTGCCGCTGCGCCTAGCACCCCGACCAACGAGGCACCACCGCTTCGCGAGACTGCGGTGCTACTCGACGCACTGAGAAACAAGCGCCGCCTGGAACGCGAAGGCGCGGTCGAGACCCCGGAACCTGCCACGAGCGGATTCATTGCCCCTAGCTTTGATGACGACACCTTCCAGGACGAGGCAACCCAAGAATCGGCCTACGAAGATGAACTCAGCCAAGAAATTGATGCAGAAGTGACCATTACAGCCCCTGTAACCGTGATTCACGACAACTACACCGACGCTGACACCCAGGCGATCGAACTTCCAGTTGAGGAAGATGTTGTCGAGGACACCAAGCCAAAGAAGCCTGGCCGCACTTCAATGCCGAGCTGGGATCAGATCGTATTCAGCACTAAGCCTGAAGACGAGTTCTAAGCAAAAGCTCCAAAGCCAAGCAATGGGATGCTGAGCTCTGCTGCGCTCAGCCCTCCGTGCTGTCCGATCATGGCCAAACTCTTCGCAGGCACATAATCACGGTGGTAGAGAGCGACCTGCTTTGTTGCTAGCAAGAACACATCTGGCATGGTCTTCTGAGCTCGCTCCCCTAGCGGCCCGTACCAACCTGCTTGCTGGACCTGATCGCTCGTCAGCGCGAGAGCCAAATCCCCAAGCGCTGCTTGCAGTTCTCCAGCTACGCGACCACTCTCTGTCGAGTCGTTTAGATAGACAAAGTTCACACGCGGTTCACCACAGACATCTGCCAGTAGGTCGCTCTTAGGCAGGATTTCGTCTACAAATATTTGCTTGTGGCTAGGCACATCTACTACGCCATGGTCCGCCGTGACAACTACGGCATCGGTTCTGCCCAGAGCGGCGGTCAAACGCTTCACCTGGGAGTCGAGTTCCTCAACTGCTGCGAGCCAGCGGTCTGATGT
>JBEEJV010000001.1:0-3944 GCA_041169005.1 Actinomycetota bacterium | reverse complement strand
TACTCAACCCGAAGCTTTCCATCCAGGTTTATGAACGCCTTGATGATGTAGCGCTCGAGAGCTCTAACCCATGGAACAACGCCGGAACCGGCCACGCCGCTCTCTGCGAGCTCAACTACATGCCTGATAGCAAGGATGGCTCGCTGCCAGACCCAACCAAGGCAATCGCAATCAACGAGCAGTTCCAGCTGAGCCGTCAGTTCTGGTCATACCTTGTTGAACAGGGAATTCTCGGCAGCCCAGAATCCTTCATCAACCAAACCCCGCACATGACTTTTGTAAAGGGAACCAAGGACGTTGACTACCTTCGTCGACGCTTCGAGGCCCTGAAGAGCCAGCCGCTTTTCAAGGGCATGGAGTTTTCTACCGATCCAGCCAAGATCGCTGAGTGGGCACCCCTGCTCATCGATGGTCGCACCGGCTCAGAGCCAATTGCAGCCACTCGAATTGAATCTGGCACCGACGTAGATTTCGGTTCGGTCACTCGCCAGTTACTCGCCTACCTCAAGGCAAACGGTGTAAACGTCGCTACCTCTAGCGAGGTCGTGGGGGTTCGTAAGAGCGCGGACAACACCTGGAACCTTCGCGTTAGCGGCCCAAACGGAACCACCCAGGCAAACGCAAAATTCGTTTTCGTTGGCGCTGGCGGTTGGGCGCTCAAGCTTCTTCAGAAGTCAGGCATCCCTGAAGCAAAGGGTTACGGCACTTTCCCAGTTGGCGGCCAGTGGCTGCGCACCGACAACCCTGATGTTGTCGCGAAGCACAAGGCAAAGGTTTACAGCCAGGCTTCGGTTGGCGCGCCTCCGATGTCGGTCCCGCACCTTGACACCCGCGTAGTTGACGGCAAGACAAGCCTTCTGTTCGGCCCATACGCAACCGCAAATCCTAAGTTCTTGAAGAATGGTTCCATTCTCGACCTTCCTGCTTCATTGCGTCCGGCAAACCTCATTCCGTACCTTGCCGTCGGTGCCACCAACCTAGGCCTGGTCAAGTACCTGGTTGGCGAACTACTCAAGTCGAAGAGCAAAAAGTTCGAATCGCTGCTCGAGTTCATGCCAACCGCAAACCCAGCGGATTGGCAACTACTGAACGCTGGTCAGCGCGCTCAGATCATTAAGAAAGACGCCGCTAAGGGCGGTGTGCTTCAGTTTGGTACCGAAATCATCACTTCGGCCGATGGCAGCATCTCGGGCCTTCTAGGAGCCTCCCCTGGCGCTTCGACTGCCGTCTTCGCCATGCTCGAGGTTCTGAAGACTTCATTCCCTAAGGAATTCAAGAAGTGGGAACCAAAGCTCACAACATTCATGCCGAGTTACGGCACGAAGTTGAACGCCGACGCAAAGGCCGCTGCCGCATCTCTGAAGGCAACCGCTAAGGTCTTGAAGATCAAGTGACCGCAAGAAATGTGAAAGCCCCGGTTTCGGCCGGGGCTTTTTTCATGTGAGCAGGCTTTGGCCAACCGCAATGAGACGCGGTTAAAGTAAAAATCCCCCGACGTGAGATCAGGGGATTTTCGTGGTCGATACTGGGATCGAACCAGTGACCCCTTCCATGTCAAGGAAGTGCGCTACCGCTGCGCCAATCGACCGAGTTTTTTGAAGAACTTGGATTTGGAGGTGGAGACGGGATTTGAACCCGTGGGTTTACAGCTTTGCAGGCTGTTGCTTTGGGCCGCTCAGCCACTCCACCATGCTTTGCGAGGCTTACGCCCTACTGCGAGCGGATGACGAGATTCGAACTCGCGACCCCAACCTTGGCAAGGTTGTGCTCTACCAACTGAGCCACATCCGCGTTGTGTTCATTGCTGAACACTCGTTATACATTACCGAAGTTTGAGCTCGGACGCAAACTGAGACACACTCTAATTTGCGTCCGAGCTAAAAACCTAGTCTCGACCTGAGCGACCCCAGGTCCAGCGTGGGTCTGCCTCGTTGTAGGCACTTTCGCCGTGAATAACATTGTCAACACCGGCGATCTCATCGGTGGTGGTGATGCGGAAGCCAATAGTCTTCTGCAGGACCCAACCGATTGCGTACGAGACACAGAACGCATAAACGCCTACGACCGCAGCTCCGATAGCCTGCTTGCCGAGCTGGTCAGGACCGAAACCGAGCAATAGTCCAACGTTGCGACCGAAAAGACCGATCCACAGCGTACCCACAAGACCTGCAACTAGGTGCACACCAACCACGTCTAGGGAGTCGTCGAAGCCTAGCTTCCACTTGAGCTCGATAGCTAGCGCACAAATAACACCAACTGCCAAACCGAGGGCTAGAGCCCAAATCGGGTCAAGGAATGCGCAACTCGGGGTGATAGCAACCATACCCGCGACGGCTCCAGAGGCTGCACCAACTGCGGTGGCCTTGCCAAGGTGTAAACGTTCGTAAAGACTCCACGAGAGCAAACCACCCATACCGGCAACGCCGGTGTTAATGAATGCAATCGATGCGGTGCCATCGGCGGTTAGTTCCGAACCAGCATTAAAGCCGAACCAACCGAACCACAGAATTCCAGCACCGATCAGAACAAGCGGAATGCTGTGAGGCGCGTGCATGCCCTTAGCAAACCCAAAACGCTTTCCGACTACTAAAGCAAGAGCAAGAGCTGACGCACCCGATGCGATCTCAACCACGGTACCGCCGGCAAAGTCCAGCACGCCAACGTTGTAGACAAGCCAGCCACCATCAGCGACATGACCGTTGATGACCGTGAAATTGAATACCCAGTTAGCCACTGGGAAGTAAACGAGAGTGGCCCAGATGCCGGCGAAAATCATCCAGGAACCAAACTTCGCGCGGTCTGCGATGGCACCCGAGATAAGAGCGACGGTGATGATTGCGAAGGTGCCCTGGAATCCGGCAAAGGCCAAGGACGACCCATCGCCAGGAACTCCCCCACTGCCCACTGCAGTATGAACGATGTCGTTTAGGAAGAGCTTGTTTAGGTCGACACCGAAAACACCATCGATGCCAACAAAACTTCCTGTTCCTGCGTTACCGAAACTCATTGCGTATCCATACGCAACCCAGATCACGCCGATGAGACCCAATGAGCCAAAGCTCATCATCATCATCGAGACAACTGAAGAAGCACGTACTAGACCGCCATAGAAAAACGCCAAACCTGGCGTCATAAACAGCACAAGGGCACTACAGATGATTAGAAACATCGTGGTGTCGTTATTCATATTTCCTCCGAACGCACCAAAAAGTGAGGCTCTACGAGCCCCACTTTGAGGTGTTTGTGTTTTAAGTTTTTCTTGAAACTAGTTCTTAGCGGTCTGCACCGAATGCATATGCCTCTTCACCGTGAACCACGGTGTCGATGCCAGCAATCTCATCTTCAGCCTTGACTCGGAAGCCAATGGTCTTCTCGATAATGGTACCGATGATGAACGATAGAACGAAGCTGTAAACGAGTACCGCACCGGCACCGAGTGCCTGCATTGCGAACTGGTGCCATCCGTAACCGAATGCTGCACCAACGCCGCGACCGAAGATACCGATGAAGAGGGTACCGACGATACCGCCAACGAGGTGGATACCAACAACGTCTAGCGAGTCGTCGAAACCAGCTGCGAACTTGAGGTCTACCGCTAGAGCACATAGTGCACCGGCGATTGCACCCAGCAAGATGCCCCACATTGGGTCGAGCACTGCACAGGCTGGGGTGATTGCTACTAGACCAGCAACTGCACCGGATGCTGCACCGATCGAGGTTGCCTTGCCGTGCTTGATCTTCTCAACGATGATCCAACCCAACATAGCTGCAGCAGGTGCTGCAAGAGTGTTGATGAACGCGATCGAAGCGAAGCCATCAGCCGCAACTTCTGAACCAGCGTTGAATCCGAACCAGCCGAACCAAAGCAGCGCGGTACCTAGAAGGGTTAGTGGAACGTTGTGAGGCTGGCTCATTCCCTTTGCGAAGCCGAAGCGCTTACCCAG